>NZ_JBSKBQ010000003.1:0-461648 GCF_053714375.1 Mesorhizobium sp. ArgA1 | reverse complement strand
GCCCATGAAACCGCCAAGGCCATGCGCGCCTTTTCGCAGTCGCTCGAACTCGTCGTCTGCGGCTCGTCAAATGCCAAAATGGCGACCTATCCTGAATGGGAAGCGGTCGTTCTCGACCATACCTACAACGAGGTCGACTACATCTCGCTGCACATGTATTTCGACAACGAAGCCAACGATGCGGCGAACTACCTCGCCATGAACGAGAAGCTCGACGCCTACATCGTCTCGGTCGCCGGCGTCATCGACTATATCAAGGCCAAGAAACGCTCCAGCAGGCAGGTCTACATCTCGTTCGACGAATGGAACGTCTGGTACCATTCCAAGCAGCAGGACAAGAAGATACTGGGCGGTAATGACGGCTGGCCCTTCGCTCCACCATTGCTCGAAGACATCTACAATTTCGAGGACGTGTTGCAGGTTGGCCTGATCCTCAACACCTTCATCCGCCGTTCCGATGTCGTCAAGATTGCCTGCCTGGCGCAACTGGTCAACGTCATCGCGCCGATCATGACGGTTCCAAATGGCCCAGCATGGCGCCAGACGATCTTTTATCCCTATCTCTTTGCCTCGATTTACGGCCGCGGCAACGCGCTCGATCTCAAGGTGGAAAGCCCCACCTACAAATCCAGCGTGGCGGGCGACGTTTCCTGTGTCGACATCACCGGCGTACACAACACGCAAACCGGCCACGTCACCTTCTTTGCCGTCAACCGGCATTCGAGTGAGGCGATCGACACCTTGATCGACCTCACCGGCTTCGGGCAAGCCGGCATCGTCGATCACCAGGTGATGACGCATGCGGATCTGAAAGCCGTCAACTCGGCAGGCAATCCCGGCAATGTCGGCCCCAGGAAAGGTGAAGGCGCCTCGATGGCCGGCGGCACGCTCAGCCTGTCGCTGCCGGCCTATTCCTACCAGATGATCCGCCTGATGCTCTGACGTCAGGCATATCGTCGAAAGAAGTGCCTGCGCTGAGGAGGAGCGTCGACGTGACGGCCGAGATCGAAATCAGGAATGTGAGCAAGAAATTTGGCGCCATGGCGGTGCTGGAGGACCTGTCGCTCTCCATCAAAGCACGCGAGTTCATCGTCTTCCTTGGGCCGTCCGGCTGCGGGAAATCGACCCTTCTGCGCATGATCGCAGGCCTCGAGACCGTCGATACCGGCGAGATCGCCATCAACAATGAGCGCATCGATCATCTGCCGCCGGGCAAGCGCGGCATTGCCATGGTGTTCCAGTCCTATGCGCTCTATCCGCATATGACCGTGCGCGACAACATGGCCTTCGGGCTGGAGAACATCGGTGTGCCGGGTGAGGTCGTCGAGGCGCGGATCAACGAGGCCGCCCGCATCCTCGAAATGCCGCATCTGCTTCAGCGCAAGCCGGGTCAGCTCTCGGGTGGCCAGCGCCAGCGCGTTGCCATCGGCCGCGCAATCGTCAAGGAGCCGAAGGCCTTCCTGTTCGACGAACCGCTTTCCAATCTCGATGCGGCACTGCGCACCCGCACCCGCATCGAACTTGCCCAGCTTCACCAACGTCTGCAATCGACAATGATTTTCGTCACCCACGATCAGGTCGAGGCAATGACGCTCGCCGACCGCATCGTCGTCATGAACAATCGCCGGATCGAGCAGATCGGGTCTCCGATGGAGATCTATGAACGGCCCGCCACCAAATTCGTCGCAGGCTTCGTCGGCGCACCGGCGATGAACTTTGTCGAGGCGACACTCGACAGATCGGGCGAGCACGCCACGGCCAGGTTTGCGGACATATCGGTCGAGACCGGGATAGCCTCCAACCAGGTGGCCGACGGCAAGTACAGCTTCGGCATCCGTTCGGAAGATGTCCGCATCGTCGCCGCCGGACAAGGCAATGCCGACGCCGTGGTCGACGTGCTCGAGCGTCTCGGCGAGCGCACCCTGATCTATGCGCGACTGGGCGATGGCCAGCAGATCGTCGGTTCGGATATCGGCAACAGCCGCGTCGCGGTCGGCAACAAGGTCGGGCTCGCCTTCGTCGGTCAGAAATCGCATCTGTTCAGCGAGACCGGCCACGCCTGGCATGCGAGGGAGGCCTGATATGGCTGACCAGCTGACGATGCCACGAACCGCGGCGCCGGCCGCCGGCGTCCGAAGCGCCGACATCCATGCGCCGCAATGGCGAAATTTCATTTTCGTTGCGCCGTTCCTGTTCTTCTTTGCCACGTTGCTGGTTTTCCCGCTCCTGTGGGGGATGTGGCTGAGTTTCCACAAGGCCGACACGTTCTCGTCTGGAGAATTTGTCGGTCTCGGAAACTATGTCCGGCTGTTCCATGACAAGGTCTTCCTGCAGTCGGTCTGGAACACCTTCTACTTCGTGCTTCTGACGGTGCCGACGCTGGCGCTGATCGGGCTCTTTCTCGCGCTTTGCCTCAACCGCCGTACGCGCACCGCCGCGGTGCTGCGAACCCTGTTCTTTTCCTCCTCGGTGCTCTCGGTCACAATCGTCACATTGATCTGGCGCATCGTGTTCATTCCCAATGTCGGCCTGCTGTCGACAATCTACGGATGGTTCGATGCAACCGCTCCGGCTTTCCTTTCCGATCCCAGCCTCGCAATGATCGGCATCGCCATCGCCACCATCTGGTGGTGCATCGGTCTGCCGATGATGCTCTTTCTCTCGGCGCTCCAGCAGATTCCCCAGGATATCTACGAAGCGGCGGTCCTGGACAATGCCAATCGCTGGCAGACGTTGCGCTCGATCACGCTGCCGTCGATCAAACGCACCTTCATCTTGGTGATCATCATCCAGATCGTGCTGCAATTTCAGCTGTTCGGCCAGGCCTGGCTGATGACGCGCGGCGGTCCGAACAACCTGACCAAGCCGATCGTGCTCTACATCTATGACACCGCATTCCGCCGCTGGGACCTGGGCCTGGGCGCCGCGGCATCGGAAATTCTCTTCATCCTCATCCTGATCGCGGCCATGGCGCAGTACCTCGTCACACGCAACAAGGGGGATCAGGCATGAGCGCTCCGGCCATTTCCATCAGGGGACGGGCATTCGGCGACCGCGTGCTGCTGGTCCTCGTCATCCTTCTGTCGATTGTCATGATCGCGCCGGCGCTGTGGGTAGTCGGCCTGTCGCTCAAGGAAAATGCCGAGCTGATGGCGGATCCGAACTCGGTGTTCCACGCGCCCTACACGCTGAAGAACTACATCAACACCGTCGGTACCTCGTCGGTTTTCCGCTGGGTGGGCAACAGCATCATCGTCGCCGGCGGGCTGACGATCGGCACGCTGGTCCTTTCCTCGCTCGCCGGCTACGGCTTCGCGCGGCTGAACTTTCCCGGTCGAAACATCCTGTTTGTGATCGTGCTGTTCGGTCTGGCGGTTCCCGAACAGGCCGTGCTCGTCGCCCGCCACCAGATCTTCAGCCTGCTCAAGTTCCACAACACCTATCACGGGCTCATCCTCCCGGGCCTGTCGGCTTCGTTCGGCGTCTTCCTGATGACCCAATATTTCAAGGCCATCCCGAAGGAGCTGGACGAAGCCGCCATGCTGGACAATGCGAGCCGGTTCAAGATTTTCTGGAAGGTGCTGTTGCCGCTCACTGTGCCCGCCCAGGCAACCCTCGGCATCTTCACCTTCCTCGGCGCGTGGAATGACTACCTGTGGCCGCTGATCTCGGCAACCAGGAAGGACATGTACACGCTGACGGTCGGCATGGCCTCGACGCAGACCAATTTCGCCCAGTCCGAAGGCATCGGCTTCCTGATGGCGCAGGCGGTGTTTGCCGGCGCGCCGATCCTGATCGTCTACCTGTTTTTCCAGAAATACATCGTCACGGCCGTCTCTGGCGCGGCGGTGAGATAACGAAATTGTCGGGGGGATGCGCCGCAGCGATTGAAGCATGACGCCAATCCAGGGTGGAGCGGCGGACACCAAGCAGGAGGAAACTGACATGAAAATGAGGAAACTATTGTTTGCCGCGCTCTCCGCGGGCGTAGCGATGCTCGCAAGCCCGAGCTTTGCCGCAACGGAGCTGACCGTCCAGCGCTTTTTCGGTGCCTGCGACGCAGATTTCGGGACCAACACCGATGTCACCAAGGCCGTCGGCGAATGCGGCATCATCACCTCGCTGATCAACAAGTTCAACGCCGACAATCCCGATGTGCATGTCAGCGTCTCCACCGTGGAATGGCCGGGCTATGACCAACTGACCGCGCAGTTCGCTTCGGGCGATGCCCCGGACATCGTCACGATCCATGAATCCGCACTTTCGGACTACCAGTCCAAGGGCCTTTTGATGCCGCTCGACGATCTCTTGAAGTCTGTCGGCGTCACGCCTGACGCATTCACCGATGCCGCGCGCAACGGTGCCACCAAGGACGGCAAGATCTACGGCCTGCCGATCGACAGCTGGACGATGCTCTATCACATCAACATGGATCTCTTCAAACAAGCCGGGCTCGTCAATGCCGACGGCACGCCGATGCTGCCGAAATCGCCGGAGGAACTGCTCGCCCAGGCCGAACAGTTCAAGCAGAAGACCGGCAAGCCCTATTTCGTTCAGAACCTGGCCAATGAGACGGCGCTCTACACGCGCAATCTCTACACTTACCTCTTTCAGCAAGATTCCGACTTCTTTGCCGATCCCAAGCACGTGAAATTGAATACGCCGGAAGCAAAGAAGGTCGTCGAGATGTACAAGGCGATCTTCGACAAGGACTACACCACCAAGGACCTCGACTACGGCGGCGCGATCAACGCTTTCCTTGCCGGTGAGGGTGGTGTTCAGCTCAACGGCACGTGGGTTGTCGGTGACAACAACGCCCAGTCCGAAACCAAGGGCACGGCGCTCAACAAGGGCGGCTATGCGGTCTACCCGTATCCGCAGCTGTTTGGCGGCGCGCATGCGCAATATGCCGACGGCCACACCTGGGCAGTCTCGCAGAAGGATCGCACACCTGAACAGACCGCGGCGATCGGCAAGTTCCTGAAGTTCTTCGCCGACAACGACTTCGAATGGTCGCGCACCGGCCACCTGCCGGCATACAAGGCCATCATTACCTCGGACGCCTTCAAGGCGCTGCCGCATCGCAACACGATCGCCGCGGTCGCCGATCTCGGCAGGCCGCTGCCGGCAGCGGTGCAGCGCCAATTTGCGATCCAGGACATTGTCGGCGAAGAGATGAGCGCTGCAGTCACCGGTCAGAAGGATGTCGACGCCGCGCTTGCAGACATGGAAAGCCGCGTCAACGAATTGCTCGCCAACCTTTGAACTGCAAGTTTATCGAGACCTCTCCCTGTGCCCTGCGGCTGGAAACAGCCGTGGGGCATTTTGTGTTGCGGCCCAAACTCAAAGCCGCTTGTCAGACGGGCGAGGGGGCCGACGAACCCCGCACGATAAGGTCGACCGGCAGCAATTGCCGGTGCTGCGAACCGTCATTGTCGAGGATCGCCTTGACGGCGAGCCGGCCCATCTCGGCAATCGGCTGGGCGACCGTGGTCAGCGGCGGCTCGGAGACCGCGCCTTCCGGCACGCCGTCGAAGCCGACGATGGACACGTCGCCCGGCACGGCGATGTCATGCTCGCGCAGCCAGTCGAGCGCATGCAGTGCCATTCTGTCCGACATGGTCAGAATTGCCGTCGGCTTTTCCGGCAGCGCGAAAACATGATCGAGGCCGGCCCGTACGCTCTCCTCATCGTTGAGCGTTTCGTAGATCGGCACCTTTGAAGCGTCGATGCCGAATTTGGAGAGTTCGGTGAGGTAACCGCGCAGGCGGTCGCGGGTGCCGGCGTAGAGCGATTTCGTCTCGATCCGCTCCCGGGTGATCGGGCCGAAGCTGGCATCGGTGCAGGGCAAGGTGAGAACGGCAAAGCGGCGATGGCCGAGCTCTGCCAGATGCCGCGCTGCCAGACCGGCGCCGGCGATATTGTCGATGCCGATCGCCGCGACCGCCTCATTTTCCGAATCGAGGTCGAGCGCCACGAAAGGCAGTTTGCGTTCGCGCGCCAATTCTACCAGCCGCGAACCGCCCTCGACGCAGAACACGATGAAGCCGTCGACAAGCGCGCTCTGGATGTTCCAGGCGAGCTGTTCGTTGTTGGCGGCGGAGACTAGTGAAATCCCGGCGCCGGTTGCGTCGCAGGCCTGCGAGATGCTGGCCATCATGACGCGGGCAAAAGGATCGTCGAAGAAGTAGGACAGTGGTTCGGCCGTGGCGACGCCAATGGCGTTGACCTTGCCGGCGCGCAGCAGCCGGCCCTTGGGATCCGGCCCGGCATAGCCCATTGCCTCAGCTGCCGCCTTGACCCGCTCGCGCACTTCTTCGCGCACGATCTCGGGCCGAGCGAAGACATTGGAGGCGGTGCCGTGCGAGACGCCGGCCGCCTTGGCGATGTCAGCCAGCCGCACCGGTCTCGTCTTCCCGGAGGTCCCCGTCTTTCCCAAGTTCATTGCCGTCATCTTCGTCTCCTGAATTGCCTCTATCTAGCACTTTCGTTGGATCGGTTCAAATTTTCCCTTGATCGAAGGGCGTGAAGGGTCTATATTTGAATCGATCCAACGAATTTTACCGACCGCCAATTGGATCGGTTCAATAGAGGAGAGTGCCATGCATCCGATGAATTATCTGTTCGAAGACATCTACGGCAATGACTGGGGCATCGCCTCCTTTGCCGCCACCCGCAAGCGCCGTGGCCAGACCGGCCCGTGGAAGCGCGACCTGCACTTCCTTGTGGAGCGCAAGCGCGGCTGATCGGCAAGGCATTTTCATGCCGGCGGATTGGATCGATTCAAATTTCCTAGGAAGGAGACCGAACCATGCATCCCGTAAAGCATCTGTTCGAAGACATCTACCGCAATTACTGGGGCATCTCGCCGGCCGCGGAGCGACCGGAAAGGCTGCGGCCGACCAAGCCTGCCAAGCGCAACCGCGACTTGCTGCCGGAACGCCGGCAGGATTGAGCCTCACTTGAGAATATCTGACGGGGCAGGGTTCTTGCCCCGTCAGGGACGTTGACGCACCAGCGCCGAGGCCGCGATCGCCAGCCAGCCTGCGATCAGCAAGCTGCCGCCGATCGGCGCCGACATCGGGAAGAGCCGCGATCCCAGGAAATCCCGGGCCAGCAGATCGCCGCAGAACAGGACAAGCCCAACGAGCAGCACCAGGCTGCCGATCCGCAAGATCCGGTTTGCGGCGGCGAGGCCGACAGCCAGAAACACCGGCGCATGCATGATCAGGAAGGATGCGGCGGTGCCCACGAAAGCGCCGCCCAGATGCGCCGATGCCGCCGACAGCGCTACGCCGCCTGCGCCGCACAGGCCGCCGGCGAAGACGAGGATGTTGGCGCTGCTTGCTGGTGCGGTCTCGGCGATACTCATGTCTCGGGCTCCGTGATTGACGATAGGCGGCTCACCCTGTCTGTCAGGATTTGCCTGATACCGCCAGCATGTCGCGTGTCCGGCGCGACTGGACCAGCCAGTTGTACACTGCACCGCCGGCCATCAGCACGGACGTGCCGAGAAACACCGCGCGCATGCCGAAATGGCCGCCGACGAAGCCGCCGAGCAGCGGGCCAGCGACCTGGCCGACATATTGCGCCGAGATCGCCAGGCCCAGCACATTGCCGCCGACGCCATCGGGAACATTGTGGCGGATGACACTGGTGATGCAGGGCAGCAGCCCGCCCAGCACCAGACCCATCAGGAAGCGCAAGCCGACGAGTTGCCAACTCTCTGTGACGAAGGCCTGCGGTATCAGCAGCATTGCCGAAACGGCAAGCGATGCGACGATGACGTTCCAGTGGCCGATACGGTCGGCGAGCTTGCCCAATCGCGACGCCGAGAGGATGGCGCCGAGTGCTGCCGCCGACATGACGACGCCGGAGGTCAGCGTCACCCGACTTGCGTCCGCGACCAGTTGCTGGACGTAGACGGTGATGATCGGCTCGATCGACATATTGGCGAAGGTGAACAGCATGCCGGTTGCCAGCATGGCCACCACCGGACGTTTGTCTGGAATCTGCGCCCAGCCACCCTTCGGCTTCTCCGTCGGTTTTGCCCGTGCTGGCGGGCGAGGGGTCTCCTTGATCAGGAAAGTCGTCGCCAGTGCCGCCAGGAAAATGACGCCGCCGGCGATCAGGAAGGTGGCGCGGATGCCGATCAGCGGCGGCAGCGCGCCGCCGAGCAGCGGGCCGACAAGGGAGCCTGCGGTGATGCCGGCCGACAGCACGCCGAGCGCCCAGCCGGAGCGGTCTTTCGGCGTCTGCATGGCGACCAGTATGGTCGAGCCCGAGGAATAGCCGCCGGCAAAGCCGATCAGCAAGCGCAGCAGCACCAGTTGCCAGACGGTCTGCACCATGCCAGTCAGCGACATGCAGATGGCCATGCCGAAACTGGCGCGCACCAGCATCACCTTACGGCCGTAACGGTCGCCCAGCCGTCCCCAGAGCGGCGCGACGAGGGCTGCGGCAAAGAAGGTGGCACCGAAAGCGATGCCGGACCATTGCACGATCGCCGCATGGCCGACGGCGCCCAGTTGCTCGACATAGAGCGGCAGGAACGGCAAGAGCAGCGTCATCGCCACAAGTGTGCTGAACGAGCCGGCAAAGCACACGAAAAGGTTGCGCCGCCAATGCACATTGTAGGCGGAGGGCGTGTCGGTCGCCTGCACTGAACTGTCCTGCGGCATGTGATGTCCTGTCCGCTTGCTGCGGATACCGTTTTGGGATACCAGAGTGGTATCCGTCTTGAACGCAAGCTTTGCCGCTGTCAATGCGGCGCTCTGAAACGTGATCGGCCAGACCTTGATGCGAGGCCGGTCGCCAGCAGCGGAACGAAAAATGTCGCAGATGCAGGCCGTCGAAAAAGCGCTTCGCGAGATGATCCTCGGCCTTGAGGTCGGTCCCGGCGAGCGGCTGACGGAACGCTGGATCGAGAGCCGCTTCGGGGCCTCTCGCACGCCGGTCAGGGCAGCGTTGCTGCGGCTCGAGACGGAAGGGCTCGTCTGCCGCGACGGGCGCGGCTGGACGGTGTCGCCGATCAACCTCGCCGAACTCGAACAGATCGCGGTCTACCGCGAGGCGGTCGAGGTCGCGGCCGTCAGGCTGACCTCGGCACTGGCCGACAGGAGCGCCGTCGATGTTGTCGAGGCGATGCTGGACTCCTGCGACGCCGCCACACCGCGCGAGGAATGGCACCGCGTCGGCATGGATTTCCACATCGAACTGGCGCGGCTCTCCGGCAACGAGTTCTTGTTCAGAGCGGTGCGCGATGCGATGACGCGGCTGTCGCGGGCGCGCTGGCTGGAGGTGCGCGACGAGGCTGCCATTGGCCGCGCCTGGAGCGAACATCATGCCATTCTGGCGGCGGTGCGGGCAGGTGACGCCGACGCAGCGGCAGCGCGGCTTTCCGCCCATATTGTTGGCAGCCGCGACCGCCTGGTGACGTCGCTGCACAATGACCGCCGTGGCCTGCGCGCCAGGGGATTTGCCGTCGTCGCCGCCTGATAAGAATCACGAAAACGATAGAACGCGGACAAGATCGTCTTTTCCGCCTCGCTTCGCGCACGCCGATGGCGTAAGGAGCGGCCATGGAAAACAACCGGTTTGAAACGCCCGTGACCGTAAAGTCGGCCACGGGGGGAGCCAATCAGCTCCTGCGCACGGCCCGCGAGGCGTCCGATTACCTGCTCAACAGCTGGCCTGGCAAGCGCAGCCCCAAGCACCGCGAGGCGCTGCAGGCCTGTCATGATGCGATTGCCGGCGACAAGCCCGCGATGATCGCAAGGCGCGCCTTCATAGCCGCGGCGCGCGAAGTCAACGTCTTCGTCAGCGACAAGGCCGCCTGATCGCAGCGGCTCCGGCCCGTTGCGGGGCCGGATCTCTCCCGTCCTGTTTGGCTATTCTTCCGTTTCAGTATCGGTTTCGGAACCGGCCTCGTTCTCAGGCTTGGAACGCTCCTTGGCTGCGACCTTGGCGGCAAGCTTCTCCGCCTTCTTGGCGGCCTTCTGCCGGTCGCGCTCCTTGCGTTCCTGACCGTAGTTCGGTGGTCGCGCCATATCGTTTCCTTTCGCTGTACCTGATCCTGCCTAGAAGCATTGGCCGGCAAACACAACAGCGCCGGGAGGGCAGATGCCAGCGGTTCTGGACTTGCGTGATGGCTAACACAATGGTTTAGAAAAGGCTGCGGGACAGTTGCTGGAGCCGCCGCCGACCGATTTCGAATCAAAACGACCGATGGCCACGCTTCAAAGAAACGCACAGAAGCTGATCTATTATGCGCGCAACGCCATGCGCGACATCGCGCCGCCGGTCCTGTTCCGGCGTCAGCTCGGTCGTCTGCTCGATCAGGCCAGGCTTTCCGATGGATCGGTCCGCCAGCGGCTCAACTACTACAACGCGCTGCGGCAGCCCTTCATACCCAGCCCCGAGGCTGTGCCGGTCAGCCGGCTGCCAACGGACCGCAGCATGTACTATTACGATCTGAAGGAGTTCACCCGCTATTTCGATCCGGGTCTGCGCATCGACCTGGAATTCGGCGACGTCATTGAAGTGCCGAAGATGCCGTCGATCGTCAAGGACCGGCCGATCATCGGCGACAACGGCAACGGCGTCCTGTTCAAGCTGAACAAGTTCCGTCATTTTCACATGCCGGCCGACGATGTCGCCTTCGCCGACAAGCATCCGCTCGTCGTCTGGCGCGGCGAACTCAACAATCCGATCCGCACCCTGCTGCTGGAGGCCGCCCGCGACCTGCCGATCTGCGATGTCGGCACGCCAAGGGCAACGGCGCCTCCGGAATACCGCAAGCCTTATCTCAGCATCGATCAGCAGCGACGCTACCGCTACATCATCTCGCTCGAAGGCAACGATGTCGCGACCAATCTGAAATGGATCATGAGTTCGAATTCGCTCTGCCTGATGCCGCCACCGACCTATGAGACCTGGTTCGCCGAGGGCCAGCTCGAGCCCGATGTCCATTATGTGCCGCTGGCGCCCGATTTCAGCGATCTGGCCGAGCGGGTGCACCACCTCGAGAAGCATCCGGCCGAAGCCCAGCGTATCGTTGCGGCGGCCAACGCCTATTGCCGCAAATTCACCAACGAGCAGGCCGAGCAGGCGATCAGCTTGCTCGTGCTCTACAAATATTTCGTGCTCAGCGGCCAGATCGAGCCCGATCCGGAGGTCTGGCGGTTTATCGCGGGCTAGCGTCAGATGGCGCTGCGGTCGAGCACCAGATCGGCTGGACCGAACCGGTCCTTCGCCGTGAACTGCTGGTGCCAGTAGGGATAGAGCACCTGCGGCCGGCTGACGGCATCGAGACGGTCGCGTTCGTCAGCGGTGAGGGCGAGTGCTGCTGCGGCAAGATTGTCCTTCAACTGGGTCTCGTTGCGGGCGCCGATCACCAGCGAGCTGACGGCCGGCCGGCCGAGCAGCCAGGCAAGCGCCACCTGCGCCGCCGAAACGCCGCGTGCCGCACCGATGTCGACCAGCACATCGACGATCCGCCACAGCAGGTCCTCGTCGCGGATCGGCGGTTCCGACCAGCCGCCGAGCTGGCGCGCGGTCGGGCTGTCACGGCGGTATTTGCCTGACAAAAGGCCACCGGCGAGCGGGCTCCACACCAGCACGCCAAGGCCCTGGTCGACCGAGATCGGCAAGAGTTCATATTCGGCTTCGCGCGCTTCCAGCGTGTAGTGGATCTGCTGGGTGACGAAGCGCGGCTGGTGCTGGCTGTCGCTGATGCCGAGCGCCTTCATCACCTGCCAGCCGGAATAGTTGGAGCAGCCGACATAGCGGATCTTGCCCTGGGCAACCAGCGTGTCGAGCGCCGACATGGTTTCCTCGAGCGGCGTCGTGCCATCCCATTCGTGCAGGAAATAGATGTCGATGACATCGGTTCTGAGGCGCTTCAGGCTCTTCTCGCATTCGCGGATCAGATGATGGCGCGATAGGCCTTCGTCGTTCGGGCCCTTGCCGATCCGCATGCGCGCCTTGGAGGCGATCAGCACATCGTTCTTGCGCTTGCCGCCGAGCGCCTCGCCGATGATCTCTTCCGACAGGCCGTTCGAATAGACATTGGCGGTGTCGATGAGGTTGATGCCGGCATCGATGCAGGTGTCGATGATGCGCGATGCCTCCGCGAGATCGGAATTGCCGACGGCGGCGAACGGCCCGCTGCCGCCGAAGGTCATGGTGCCCAGCGTCAGCGTCGAAACCTTCAGGCCTGAACGGCCAAGCGTGCGGTATTCCATATCAGATCCTCGTGATTTTAGTGGGGGAGGCAGATTTAGCAGGGAAGGGCGGGAAGCCAGAACGGGTCCGCCATTTGTAGGACAATTTGAGCGGCTTGTCGCCATGCCACGGCGACGGTTTGGCAATGCCTCGCCGATCTGTGCCGTGATCGACCGGCCGGCGGCTTGCAATAAAACCGTCATTGCCGGCCTATATCAAGTCGGCTCAGGGTTTCATGTCAGTCGGCAAGCGGAGCAGTGGAAATGACCGAGTTGAAGCAGAATTCTCCAGCCAGGGATTGGCTCGAAGCCGAACTCGCCGACACACTCGACGAAGACTATGAGCTGGAAATGTCGGAGCCGGCGCTGTCGCTGGAGATCGCCAAGATCTACAAGAACGCGCATCCGCCATCGATCGATCGCATGCAGTATTTTCGCGACCTGATCAGCCTGCAGTCGGAACTGATCAAGCTGCAGTCCTGGGTCGCCTATCACAAGAAAAAGCTGGTGGTGATTTTCGAGGGCCGCGATTCCGCCGGCAAGGGTGGCGTCATCAAGCGCATCACCCAGCGCCTCAACCCGCGCATCGCTCGTGTCGTGGCGCTGCCGGCGCCGACGGAGCGCGAGAAATCGCAATGGTATTTCCAGCGCTACGTGCCGCATCTGCCGGCCGGCGGCGAGATTGTGCTGTTCGACCGCTCCTGGTACAACCGCTCCGGCGTCGAGCGGGTGATGGGCTTTGCCGACCAGGATCAGGTCGAGCAATTCTTCCACGACGTGCCGGAGTTCGAGCGCATGCTGGTCCGCTCAGGCGTCACTTTGGTCAAATACTGGTTCTCCATCACCGACGAGGAACAACAGATGCGCTTCCTGATGCGTATCCACGATCCGATGAAACAGTGGAAACTGTCGCCGATGGATCTGCAGTCGCGCGTGCGCTGGGAGCATTACACCAAGGCCAAGGAAGAGACGTTTGCCCGCACCAATATTCCCGAGGCGCCGTGGTACATCGTCGAAGGCAACGACAAGAAGCGGGCGCGGCTGAACTGTATCGACCACCTGCTCAAGCAGATGCCTTACGAGGACGTGCCGCACGAGGAGATCACGCTGCCCGAGCGGGTGTTCAATCCGGAATACGAGCGCCAGGTGCTCCCGCGCGAGCTTTACGTGCCGGAGAAGTATTGAGCATTCTTTCCTTCTCCCCGTTTCACGGGGAGAAGGTGCCCGAAGGGCGGATGAGGGGCAGCGCTAACCTAAGGATTGGGTGCCCCCTTGCTGTCGCTGCCATGCTGGCCACTCAATCCCGAACCGGCGCGCCGCCCCTCATTGTCCTGCCGGACATTTTCCCCCCTTGCGGCCGTGAACGGGGAGAAAGAGGCCTGCACTAACCCCGCTTGATCGTCACATGCGTGGCAAGCTCCGTCGCCACCTGTTCGGTGCACTGATAGCCAAGCTTCAGCATATCCAGGCCGGCAAACAGGTTCTCGCCCTTGCCGAGCAGCACCGGCGAGATCGCCAGGTGCATCTCGTCGATCAGCTTCTCCTGGAGATACTGCCGGATGGTCGAGACGCCGCCGCCCACGCGCACATCCTTGCCGCCAGCCGCTGCCTTGGCTTGTTCGAGCGCCGAATGAATGCCGTCGGTGACGAAGTGGAACACCGTCCCGCCTTCCATTTCGATCGGATCGCGCTTGTAATGGGTCAGCACGAAAGTCGCCACATGGTAGGGCGGGTTGTCGCCCCACCAGCCTTTCCAGTTCTCGTCCGGCCACTCGCCGCGGATCGGCCCGAACATGTTGCGGCCGAGGATCCAGGCGCCGACATCGTCGAAGCTGCGGACGGCGAAGTCATCGTCGGTGTCGGTGGTGCCGCCTTCCTTGCCCATCACCATCTTGCGAAAGGTGCGGGTGCCGATCATCCATTTATGCAGATCTTCGCCACCGACGCCGAGCGGATTTTGCAGAGTCTGGTCGGGACCGGCGCCGTAGCCGTCGAGCGACAGGGTGAATGCATTCACACGAAGTTTGGACATGAGAGCCTCCGAGGTAACCGGTCGTATTTGCGAGTGGTTGGCTTTTAATCACACTGGTTGCAGTTTGCAAGCGGTTTTTGTGGGGACTACTCAACATTAGGTTATGCTAATACTTGACGGCGAAGGCCACTGCGTTAACCTCCGGTGATGCCCTGAGCCGGGGAGCGCACGAGATGAAGGCGTATCGGGTCGAGACGATGGACGGAGATGTCGTCCAGGAGAGTCAGGAAACGCAGGCCAGTACACCGTTTGGAGCAGCCGAAAAGGTGATCGGCCGTAAGGTCACCTTGCGAGGGGACGCCGGTAAATGGATCCGCGTGGTTGACCTGACAGACAGGGTCCCGACGCGGCGTCGCCCCAGCACCTACGAATATAGAGCGCTTGCGCGGTAGGTCAGCAAATTTGCGGCGCCTATGACGGCAAGCCGGCCTCAGGCCGCGACGCGCTTCGGCATCACCGCAAATGGGCTCAGGCCGAGCCAGGTCTGCATCTTGCCGGCGACATCGAGATCGCCGGTCAGGCTGATCTTGTCGCGTTCCTTGTGCACCGTCGTCAGCCCCATCCAGATCGAGGTCATGGTGCACAGGTCCGTCGAGACATAGAGATCGACGTCGAAGCCCGGATCGTACCAGCACAGATCGACCTCGCCCCGCTTCTCGACGATCAACCACCACGAGCGTTTCGACGCCGGCAGGTCATGGTACAGGAATTGTATCACGGTGCGCCCGTCCGGCAGCGGACTGGGGTTCAGGTTGCGCCGCATGTCCCACATCAGCAGCGATGGATCGAGATTCCTGAGCGAGAGCCTGGCCTCGACCCATTTCTGGCCCCAGAACCCCATCGCCTCGACCACCGGGCGCAAATCCCGACCCGCCTCGGTCAGCCGGTATTCGAACACACCCTTCTCGGATTCGATCTCGGTGCGCTCGACAATGCCGCCGGCTTCAAGGTCCTTCAGCCGTTGCGACAGAAGAGTTGGCGACATTTTCGGTACGCCGCGGCGCAGGTCGTTGAAGCGGGTCGATCCCGCCACCAGTTCGCGCAGCAGCACCATGGTCCAGCGTGTGCACAACAACTCAGCCGCCATGGAGAGCGGGCAGAACTGCTTGTATCCGGCTTGTGTCATGTGGCGATCTCCAAATGATGTTGCCGGACCTTATTCAGAAAACCGGCATCCAGCCAGTACAGAAGCTGTACCGGCACCCCTGGTACAGTTCGGTGACTGGAGCGGTTCGGCACTGGCATGCGAGGCAGCGGTCACGTCGCCGGGCAGTCCGGCGCCGATCCATGAGGAGTTAGACAATGACCGCTTACGTGATCGCAGACATCAAGGTGAAGGACGACAAATGGGTGCCGGCCTACGCCGCTTCGGTGCACGACCTCGTGCACAAGCACGGCGGCAAATATCTCGCCCGCAGCGGAAATGTGAAGACGCTCGAAGGCAAGCCGCTCGACACCAGCCTGATCGCCATCATGGCGTTTCCGTCGGCAAAGGCAGCCGAAGCCTTCACCAACGATCCGCAATACGCCCCGTTTGTGGCAGAACGCCAGAAGGGCAGCGACAGCCGCTTCCAGCTGATCGACGATACCGATCTGGCCGGAACGATCCCTTATTTGCCGAAGGCGTAAGGAAAGGCCGGAACCCGGGCTTTCCGGGTTCCGGCTATCTCTTCAGCGTTCCTGTGGGCAAAGCCTATTCCATCGACAGGATGAGATTGCGCACGGCCGGATAGATTTCGCGCTCCCAGCGCTTGCCGTTGAAGACGCCGTAGTGGCCGACATTGGCCTGCAAATGATGGCGCTTCAGATGCGGACGCAGCGACCGGCACAATTCATGCGCTGCCGAGGTCTGACCGAGGGCGCAGATGTCGTCGCGCCCGCCCTCGACGGTCAGCAGCGCCGTGTTGCGGATCGCGCCCGGATCGACCGGGCTGCCGCGGAACGTGAACGTACCGGTGGCGAGCTCCGCCTTCTGGAACACGCGGTCGATGGTTTCGAGATAGAATTCTTCGGTGAGGTCGAGCACCGCCAGATACTCGTCGTAGAAGGTTTTTATCTTCTCGGCCTCGGCGGTCTCGCCGGCCGCCAGATGGTCATGCAGTTTTTGCTGGGCCTTTTTGTGGCGGTCCATGTTCATGGCCATGAACGCGGCAAGCTGCAGAAAGCCCGGATAGACGCGGCGTCCGCCGCCGGCATGGCGCCACGGCACGCGCGAAATGACGGAACTCTGGAACCACGCCAGCGACTTGCTGACGGCGAATTCGTTGACCTTGGTCGGACTCTCGCGCGGATCGATCGGCCCCGCCATCAGCGTCATCGAGCGCGGTGTCGCAGGGTGCTTGTCCTCGGACATGACAGCGACGGCGGCAAGCGCCTGGACGCAGGGCTGGCAGACCGCCAGTATGTGCGCGCCCGGGCCAATCGCTTCGAGAAAGCGGATGATGTAGTCGACATGGTCGTCCACGCCGAAGCGGCCGGCGACGAGCGGTACGTCACGGGCATTGGCCCAGTCGGTAATGTAGACCTCGTGGTCTTCCAGCAGCGTCTCCACCGTACCGCGCAGCAGCGTCGAGAAATGACCCGACAAAGGGGCGATCACCATCACCTTGGGCTGGCGCGTATCCATGTCCTTGGCGAAGCGCAGCAGCGTCCCGAACGGCAGCTCAAGCGCTGTCTCGACGGTGACCGGCACGTCGCGATTGCCGACCCTGACGGATCTGATGTCGAAATCCGGTCGCGTATGGGTGAGCTTGAAGCGGCCGATCATCTCCAGCCCGGCGGCAAGACGCTGCTTTACGCTTTCACCTGAAACCATGCCGCTCATCGCCGAGCGCAAGAGATCGGCGAAAAAACGCGACGGGGCGATGAGGTCGTCCTGAAGCTGGTAGGCCTGGTACAGCATCGAGATGCATCCCGTTCCGAAGCCGCCATGTGGCAGTGCAAAAAATCTAGTGCAAAATTTTGTGCATTGCGAGAGGATTGTTGCCGGCAAAGGGGCCTGGAGAGGCGACGGCATGACCAAGGCGATGTTGACGATTTCGTCGAAGAACTATTCTTCCTGGTCCTTGCGTGGCTGGCTACTCTGCCGCATGGCCGGGCTGGAGTTCGAGGAGAAGCGCATCGACATCGATGACCCCGAACAACGGCAGGAATTGCTGCTCCTGTCGCCATCGGTGCTGGTGCCGCGGCTGACCCATGACGGGGTGACGGTGTGGGACACGCTGGCGATCGCCGAATATCTGGCCGAGACCATGCCGGATGCCGGCCTGCTACCTGCCGAGCGCGTGGCGCGCGCGCATTGCCGCGCGGTATCAGGCGAGATGCATTCAGGCTTCCACAATTTGCGCTCGGCGCTGCCGATGAGCCTGAAAGCCCGGCACAAGAGCTTCAAGATCTTTTCCGGCGCGCGCCCGGACGTGGAGCGGATCAAGACGATCTGGTCCGAATGCCTCGCAGCCTATGGCGGGCCGTTTATGTTCGGTTCCGCGCCGACCGTGGCCGACGCGATGTATGCGCCGGTCTGCACCCGTTTCCGCACCTACGCGGTAGAGCTCGAAGCGCCACACGCGGGCTATTGCGAGGTGATCCTCGACTGGTCGCTGATGCAGGAGTGGACGCGGGACGCGCTTGCCGAGCCCGAGGACATTATCGAACTCGACGTGGAGTTTTGAGAACGCTGGAGCAGGGCGGCCGCGGCTGCCCTATCCCTTCAGCATCTGCGCCACCTCGGGCGCGAAATAAGTCAGGATGCCGTCGCAGCCGGCGCGCTTGAAGGCAAGCAGGCTCTCCAGCATTGCCTTCTCGCCGTCGATCCAGCCATTGGCGGCGGCCGCCTTGATCATCGAATACTCGCCCGACACCTGGTAGGCGAAGGTCGGCATCTGAAACTCGTCCTTCAGCCTGCGGATGATGTCGAGATAGGGCAGGCCGGGCTTGACCATAAGCATGTCGGCGCCCTCGGCGATGTCCTGCTCGGCCTCGCGCATCGCCTCGTCGGAATTGGCGTGGTCGATATAGTAGGTCTTCTTGTCGCCCTTGAGCAGGCCGGCGGTGCCGACCGCTTCGCGATAGGGGCCGTAGAAGGCCGAGGCGAATTTCGTTGCATAGGACATGATCGCCACGTCGGAAAAACCATTCGCGTCGAGCGCGTCGCGGATGGCGCCGATGCGGCCGTCCATCATGTCGGACGGTGCGATGATGTCGGCGCCCGCCGCCGCCTGGATGACGGCTGCCGCGGTCACCTGTTCCACCGTCTCGTCGTTGACGATGATGCCGTCGCGCAAAATGCCGTCATGGCCGTGCGAGGTGAACGGGTCGAGCGCCGCATCGGTGATGATGCCGATCTCCGGCACCGCGTCCTTGATGGCGCGGGTGGCGCGGTTGATGATGTTTTCGGGGTCGAGGATGTGCGATCCCGTCTGGTCGCGCAGCGCAAGCTCGACATTGGGGAAGGTGGCGATCGCCGGAATGCCGAGCTTGGCGGCGCGCTCGGCTTCCTTGACGGCGAGGTCGAGCGACAGGCGGAAGACGCCGGGCATTGCGGCGATCGGTTCGCGCGTGTTCTTGCCGTCGATGACGAAGATCGGCCAGATCAGATCGTTCACCGACAGCCGGTTCTCCTGCACCAGGCGGCGCGACCAGTCGGCCTTGCGCATGCGCCGCAAGCGGCGGCTGCCGGTGATCTCATCGACGCTGCGCGCGCCGGCGGGCTTTGCGGGGGTGAATTTGTTCATCGCCATAACTCCGGATCGCGCGGCTTTTACCACGAGCCCTTGTCGCTGACCAATGCGACACGATTGTGCCAGCGGATGCTGCGCCAACTACGCCTTTGGCGGCCACGCCAGCTCCGGCCCGGTTTTGAAGAATGACACATTGTTGGTGAAGATGCTCTCCGGGGCGAGCCGGATCAGGCGGCCGTTCGGATGATCGATATCGGCCACGTTGTCGATGAACCAGCGGTTCCAGTTCGCCTCCGGGCCGAGATATTTGTGCAGCAGTCGTTTGAAGCGGTCGGGCGACATCGGCTCGATGGTGGCGGCGCCGCGCAGGCCGAGATGCAGCAGGATGCCGGCCTCATTGTCGAAATGCACGATCTCCACCGCGCAGCGCGGGTCGCGTTCGAGGTGCTTGACCGCGCTGGCCTCGGTTGAGCCGAGCAGCCAGATCGCATCGTCCTCCCAGATGAACCACATCGGCGCGTTGCGCGGGGCGCCATCTGGGGTCAAGGTCGCCAGATTGGCCATCAGCGGGCGGCTCAGCACATCGTGCGGGTCGAACTTTTTCGGCATCTCCCAGCCATGGCCCGGCGTTACGGTTTCAAGCGTCATCGTTCGCCCCTGGGTCACAAGACAGGCTGTTACTGAGATGGTGTTTCGCCGGGAATGTTGCGCGCATTTTTGCCTGGGGCAAAACACGGTCGCGTTCCCCCGCGAAATCCAAACCACCCTCCGCCGGTTGACGCACCCATGCGCCACCTTTAGCACTTCAGTCCCGCAGGCGCGGGGAGGGAATCTCTGACGATGGATTTTGGCGGCGGCGACGAGATCCGCTTCGAACGGTTGGGCAAGGCAGGCGTCGTCACGCTGACGCGGCCGCAGGCGCTCAATGCGCTGACGCACCGCATGATCAAGGCGCTGGACAAGGCGCTCGACGCTTTTGAGCGCGATGACGGCGTCGATGTCGTCATCGTCAAGGCCGAGGGCAGGGCGTTTTGCGCCGGCGGCGACATCATGCACGTCTACGAGGCCCGGGCCGGAAAGCCCCCGGTCGACTTCTTCGCCGACGAATACCGGCTCAACGCCCGCATCAACAGTTTCAAAAAGCCCTATGTCGCGCTGATCGACGGCATCGTCATGGGCGGTGGCGTCGGCATCTCGTTCCACGGCTCGCAGCGCGTGCTGACAGAGAATGCCCAGTTCGCCATGCCGGAGGTCGGCATCGGCTTTTTCCCCGATGTCGGCGGCAGCCATCTTCTGCCGGACCTCGGCGGCAGCTTCGGCATGTATCTGGCGCTCACCGGCAACCGCATCCGCTATGGCGATGCGCTGTGGTCGGGCCTGGCCACCCACACCATCAAGGCGGCGGACCAATCAGCCTTCCTCGATCGGCTTTGCGCCAATGGCGATCCGGAATCGGTGCTGCGCGGCTTCTTCGTGCCGGCCAAGCGCGAGACCGGCCAGCCGGTGCTGGAAGCCATCGCCGGCCATTTCGCCCAATCCTCGCTTGCCGATATCATTACCAGCCTGGAACGGGCGGCCGGCGCCGACGAATTTGCGGCCAAGACCCTGGCCACGATCCGCACCCGCTCGCCCACCAGCCTCAACGTCGCCTGGCGCCAGATCAGCGCCGGGCTGACCTTGTCGATGGAGGCCTGCATGAAGATGGAGTTCCGCATCCTTAACCGCATGCTGGCCGGCCATGATTTCTACGAAGGCATCCGCGCCGTCATCGTCGACAAGGGCTCGACGCCGCAATGGCAGCCGGCAAGCCTCGCCGAAGTCGACGCCGCGGCGGTGGACGCCTATTTTGCGCCGCTCGAACGGGAGCTCGAGCTGTGAGCGAGGTCACGTCAAGGCGCATCGTGCTGCAGCCCTCGGGTGTCGAAATCACCTTCGCCTGGTTCCAGCGCGTCATAGCCGGCTACTGCCTCTTGTTCGGCGTCCTGTACTGGATCCGGCTGATCGGCTTCTATCCCGGTCCGCTCTGGCGCTTCGACCTGATGCCGGTGCACTGGCAGGTCGCGGCGGTGATGCTGGCGGTGTTCTTCCCCTTCGCCGCAGCCGGCCTGTGGATGCTGGCGTCCTGGGGCCCGGTGATCTGGTTCATCTGCGCCGTCACCGAGATCACCATGTATGCCGGCTTTCCCGATCTGTTCGGCCACCGGCCGCTGATCCTGTTTTCGCACTTCGCGGTGGCGCTGCTCTACATCGTCTTCCGTGTCGTGATTTGGATGCAGAAGCGCCCCTCGCGCGCCTGAAACGCCGCCCAGCCGCCATTGGCTAAATCTTTAGGTTAATTATCCTTGCTCGGGTGACCGTTCGTTAAGCGTCTTCCGAAACCTATTACCGGTAAGCTCTTGTTAGCCCTAGCGTTTAAGTCGAATTTTATGAGTATTCGATAGTGTCGCGATCAAGGTGAAAAACAAAAAATCACCAGGGCGACAAACGAGAGGCAAAGACAATGATCAATTCGCGTCCGGCGGCGAAGACCGCCAACGTATCCGACGATCGCCGCGAGGCTATCCGTTCGCTTTACATGGAATCGCTGCAGCTGGTGGAGCGTCTGCATCGCCGTCTGCTTGATGTGATCAAGGACGAATTCGACCGCAACGGCCGTTCAGACATCAACGCCATACAGGCGCTGCTTTTGTTCAACATCGGCAACTCCGAGCTGACCGCCGGCGAACTGCGCTCGCGTGGCTACTATCTCGGCTCGAACGTCTCCTACAATCTGAAGAAGCTGGTCGATCTCGGCTTCATCAACCACCAGCGCTCGCGCATCGACCGCCGTTCGGTCCGCGTGTCGCTGACGCCGAAGGGCAATGAAGTGGCCGACGTCGTCGCCGGTCTCTATGAGCGTCATGTCGGTTCGATCGAACAGGTCGGCGGCATCAACAGCGAAGAGTTCAAGCAGATGAACCGCGCGCTGCAGCGCCTCGACCGCTTCTGGAACGACACCATCGCCTACCGGATGTGATCCGCAGGCCATTGAACAGCAGCCGCGCCGGAAGAAGCGCGGCCGGAGAGGAAATCAAGGATCGGTGCCCCGGGGGGCGCCGGTCCTTTTTTATGGTCACGGCTATGCCCGCGATTGGCCATGCCGCCGCGCCTGGCTGCGGTTTGCTTTCGCTTCCGCAATGCCTAATCTCGCCGGGCAGGGGGACGACATGCGCTCAGGCATCAATTTCAGAATCTATCCGGTCGCAATGCTGCTTTTGCTGACGCCGCAAATGGCGTTTGCGGAGGAGTGGTGGCAAGGCGCCTTCGCCAATGAAGGCTCGAGCCCGTGCGACAACAATGATTCCATCGTGACGTTCACAGACAAATCGGCCGATATGTGGGAAGTCGGCTGTAGCGTCCAAAAAGTCCAGAAGCTGAAAGGCCTGGACGCCATCATTCTGGATATGACCTGCTCGGACGATGAGCACAGCATCTCAAAAAAACGAACGCTGTTGCTCAAGCTCGATGACAACAAGGTGTTGCGATATCCGGAAAACCAGGTGTTGCAACGCTGTTCGGAGCTGGAAGGCAACGCTAAGCCTTAAGCCGGATCAGCGAGACTCGGCTTTGAGGGAACAGTCAGGGAACGGTGCCGAAAAGCACCGGTCTCTCCATTTCAGATCGTCGTCGGGTCCAAATTCGGCGCGAAGCCACGTTGCCGCCATATTCGCGGTGGAAGCGAGGGCTGCGGGTGATGCGTGGCGAAAGCTGTTCGCGCGCCTGTAATGTCGCATCGCGGTTCGCTTTTCACGGCTAAGTGATGCAGGTCATGGTTGGCTAATTGTTAACAGTGCCAACTCTAGAGTGCGGGCGATATCGTCCAATGATCGTGCAAGTAGCCGAACGCTACGCGCCAAACGCTACAAGCCAAGTGCTAGAAGAATGTCTGGAACGTCCATGAGAACCAGCCGCCGCTTTTTCCTTTCCGGAGCCTCCGCGCTCGCAGTCGCCATGGTTGCCAATGCCGCCAGCGCCCAGGATGTCATCGACGATATCCTGAAATCCTCAGGCCGCGGCAATTGGGACGACCAGTTCGACGCTCGCGCCTCGGAAGGCGGCAAGGTCGCCTCGACGCTGCCGATCTTCAGCCTGCAGACGGTTGCCTTCACGGAGCAGGCAGTGGCGCAGTACCAGAACATTGTCGCTCAAGGCGGTTGGGAAGAGGTGCCGGCGACCAAGAAGCTGCAACTCGGCGTCGACGATCCGGATGTCGTGCCGCTGCGCAAGCGGCTGATGATTGCGGGCGACCTGGCGCAGAGCGCCGGCATTTCGACGTCGTTCGATTCCTATGTCGACGCCGCGGTCAAGCGCTTCCAGACCCGCCATGGCCTGCCGGCCGACGGCTCCATGGGCAAGTACACCTATGCCGCAATGAACGTTTCGGCGCAAATCCGGCTCGGCCAGTTGCAGACCAATCTCGAGCGTCTGCGCGAAAAGGCGGGCACGCTGGGCAGCCGCTATGTGCTGGTCGACATCCCGGCGGCACAGATCGAGGCGGTGGAGAACGACCGCGTCGTGCTGCGCCACACGGCAATCGTCGGCAAGATCGACCGCCAGACGCCGATCGTCAATTCCAAGATCAACGAGATCATCGTCAACCCATACTGGAACGCGCCGGTCTCGATCGTGCGCAAGGACATCATTCCGTTGATGCGGAAGGATCCCAACTATCTCAAGGACAGCCATATCCGCCTGTTTGCGCCCGATGGCAGCGAAGTCGATCCGATGAATGTCGACTGGTCGACGGACGATGCGGAAAAATACCGGTTCCGCCAGGATCCGGGCTCCGGCAACGCCATGGCCTCGGTCAAGATCAACTTCCCGAGCCCTGACGGCGTCTACATGCACGACACGCCGCAGCAGAGCCTGTTCGGCAAGATGATGCGCTTCGATTCCTCGGGCTGCGTGCGTGTGCAGAACGTGCGCGACCTCGTCACCTGGATCCTGCGCGACACCCCCGGTTGGGACCGCCAGCATTTCGAGGCGACCATCAAGACCGGTGAGAACACGCCTGTGCAGGTCGTCAACCCGGTGCCGGTGCACTTCCTCTATCTGTCGGCATGGTCGACGGGTCCGGGCGTTGTGCAGTTCCGCGACGATGTCTATGCACTCGATGGCGCCCAAGAACTGCAGATCACATCTGCGCTCTAAGCGATTGATGTTTTTGAACAGAAGGCCGCCTTCTTGGCGGCCTTCTCTTTTGCGGAAGAGCTTTAGATCAGCCGTTGGTTCACCAGTCGCGCCACTGCCTGCGCGCGGTTGACGGCGCCTAGCTTGCGCCGCGCATTGTCGACATGGAAACGTACGGTCGCTTGGGCGATGCCGAGGATCACCGAGATTTCCCAATCGGTCTTGCCTTCGGCGACGAGCGCCAGGCTGTCGCGTTCGCGCTCCGTCAGCCGGATGGCGGCCGTTGGCGGCGGCGCGGTCAGCTCCATCAGCCTTTCGGTCAATACAAGGCCAGCCATCTGGATGGCGAAGCTTTCCTCGTGAGAAAAATCTCGTTCGTGGAAGCCGAGATGCAGCGAAGCGATGACGCCGTCGGCGCCGTAGGAGGTGGCGCACAGCGCGTCATGGATGTCGGCCTCGCTGAGCGCATCCCAATAGGTGCCGAATTCCTTCGCATCACGAGGCGCAAAATCGCTGAAGCTGTAGCGCGTCCGGCTTTCGCGGATCGCCGTCAGCAGCGGGTTGCACTCCAGGCAGACGTAGTCGAAGGCCGGGCTTCCCGGCCAGTTCTCCGGCGCCAGCCGCGCGATGAAGCCGCCGGCCGCCCAATGGCTGGCCGAGGTCAGCGTCGCTGTGGGTCGCCGGTAGAGGCGCGTCTGCAGATAGGAAGCGCCGAGATCCTTCATGACCTTGAAGAATCTGACGCTGGCATCCTCGGCCGTCTGCGCCGCAAAGGCCGCTTCGGCATGCGCCATGATCTGTGACAGCATCGATCGAACCCCCGTCCGCTAGCCGCCATGCAAGGTGACACGGCAGAGCCGCGCCGACAAGGCGGCTTGCGGTGGAGGGTGCCTGTCAACCCCACGTTTTCGGGAGGTTACCGCGGCGGCCTGCTCGCTTATCAGGGAAGGGCACGGCACAGACTTGCCCAAGCGGCAGGGAAGCTGAGGCCGGGCATGATGTTTCTACCCTTGCCACGCCGGTTCCTGAGCCTCGGCGTGGGGCCGGCCACTCGGTGCCCCAAAGGCAGCCTTGCGCTGACGCCGGGTGCCGGCCTTTTTCATTCTGTTTGGCTGGCGCTCCCGGGGCAGCGAGCCGCCGCCGGATGCGCCCCGATTTCGGGGCTGACCGACGCCGCGACCGCGGTGAAGGATCCAGGCCGGGCGTGGGGGCCTCGGGGCGCATTTCCGGCTTCTTGCCCACTGAACGACTTCGCAGCTGATCGTCCCCCTTTATTCTGCGGCTGCGAGGCGGTTTGGTTGATCGGCAGCCTCGCTGGACGGATCGGCGGCAATTTCGCATGGTCTAGAAAAACAGCCCGAATCGAACCATGCAGGTCGCCGTCTTCATCCTCACCGTGCTCGTCTTCGTTGCCGTTTCCGGCGCGCTGGTGCGGCTGGTGCGGGTGCCGTTGCCGGTGCTGCAGATTGCCATCGGCGCAGCACTCGCCTGGCCGGTAAAGGGCATCCATGTCGAGATCAACCCCGAACTGTTCCTGCTGGTGTTCATCCCGCCATTGCTGTTCGGCGACGCCTACGGCGCGCCCAAGCGTGAGCTGATTGCGCTGCGCGGACCGATCCTCGACTTAGCCATCGGGCTCGTTTTCTTCACCATTGTCGGCTTCGGCTATGCCTTGCACTGGCTGGTGCCGAGCATCCCACTGGTCGTCGCCTTCGCGCTCGCCGCCGTGCTGTCGCCGACCGATGCTGTGGCCGTATCATCGATCGTCGACAAAAGCCTGGTGCCGGCGCGGCTGATGCATATCTTGGAAGGCGAGGCGCTGCTCAACGACGCGTCGGGCCTGGTCATGTTCCGCTTCGCCGTCGCGGCCGCACTGACCGGCAGTTTTTCCTTCGCCGACGCGTCGCTGTCTTTCCTCTATGCCGTCGCCATCGGCATCCTGGCTGGTGTCGCGGCCTTGTTCATCGCCGCGCGTCTGCTGCAACTGTTGAACCGCATCGGCGGCGTGCCGGCCGAGGTGCAGGTTCTGGTCATGGTGCTGCTGCCGTTCATTGCCTATCTCATTGCCGAACATCTGCATGCCTCGGGCATTTTGGCGGCGGTCACCGCCGGACTTTTGACCGGCGGCTCAGGCGTGTTCCGCTTCCTTGGCGTTTCGGCCCGTATACAGACGATATCGCTGTGGACCACTTTGTCCTTCACCTACAACGGTGCATTGTTCATCGTGCTCGGCCTGCAGCTCCCCGACATCATTCGCCGCGTACCGCCCGAGCTTACCGGCCACTACCCGATCCTCCAGCCGATCGCGACCGTGATTGCGCTGACGCTCTGTCTGATTGCGCTGCGCTTCCTCTGGATCTGGGTCGGCGATATCGCGGCCGGCATCAAGGCGCGGCTCGCCAAGCGCAAGGCCGAGCCGTTCGGCATGCGCGTGCGGCTGGCCGGCTCGGTGGCCGGCGTACGTGGCGCGATCACCTTGGCGGGTATTCTATCGCTGCCGCTTGCCATGCCGGACGGCTCACCCTTTCCGGCGCGCGATCTGGTCATCTTCCTCGCCGCTGGCGTCATCATCTGTTCGCTTGCCATTGCCGGCGTGGCGCTGCCGAAGATAGCCCGCGGCCTGGTCGAACCGGGTGAGGATGAGGGCGCCATCGAGGAGCGTCTGGCCCGTGTCGGCGCCGCCAAGGCCGCGATCGCCCGCATCGAGAGCATGGCGGGCGCCGGCGACGACGACCAGGGCGAGGTGCCCGGCGCCAGGCTTGCCGCTGCCGAAAACATCGTCGCCGGCTATCGGCGCCGCATCGCCACCTCGGACGAGGCCGACGACGCCCGGGCAGAGGCCCGCGAAGCCGGGCGGCTGGAACTCGAAATGCGGCTTGCCGGCATCGAAGCCGAGCGCACCGCCGTCCGCGACATGTTCCGCAGCGGCGCGATCAACGACCATACGGCACGATCGCTGTTTACTGAGATCACGCTCACCGAGGCCTTGCTGCAGGGCCGGCAGGAGCGGAAATAGCGCTTCCGGGTCCGCTCTTGCCGCAAACCGGCCAGCAAATTTCGCGCCGCAAACGTGGCGAGGCCAAAACAACTGTGTTAATGGCGCGGCAATGCATGTCGCTCCGAACCGCGCAGCGGTTTTAAGCCCACGATATGCATAGACAAGATTGCCCCGAACCGGAGGATTTCAGGCCCATGGCAACTGCAACGGCAGCGTCGAACACATACGAATCCTTCTTCGAGACCACGCTTGCCGACGCCGATCCGGAGATTTTCGGCGCCATCCGCAACGAACTCGGCCGCCAGCGCCATGAGATCGAGCTGATCGCCTCGGAAAACATCGTCTCGCGTGCCGTGCTCGAGGCGCAGGGCTCGATCATGACCAACAAATACGCCGAGGGTTATCCGGGCAAGCGCTACTATGGCGGCTGCCAGTTCGTCGATGTCGCCGAGGAACTCGCCATCGAGCGCGCAAAGAAGCTATTTGGTTGCAACTTCGCCAACGTCCAGCCGAACTCCGGCAGCCAGATGAACCAGGCGGTGTTCCTGGCGCTCTTGCAGCCCGGCGACACCTTCATGGGCCTCGACCTGAATTCGGGTGGCCACCTGACCCACGGCTCGCCCGTCAACATGAGCGGCAAATGGTTCAAGGTCGTGTCCTACGGCGTGCGCAAGGAAGACCATCTGCTCGACATGGATGCGATCGAGAAGACCGCGCACGAAACCAAGCCGAAGCTGATCCTGGCCGGCGGCACCGCCTATTCGCGTATCTGGGACTGGAAGCGTTTTCGCGAGATCGCCGATGCGGTCGGCGCCTATCTGATGGTCGACATGGCCCATATCGCCGGCCTCGTCGCCGGCGGCGTGCATCCCTCGCCGCTGCCGGATGCCCATGTCGTCACGACGACCACGCACAAGTCGCTGCGCGGCCCGCGCGGCGGCATGATCCTGTGCAATGACGAGGACATCGCCAAGAAGATGAACTCGGCAGTGTTCCCCGGCCTGCAGGGCGGCCCGCTGATGCATGTCATCGCCGCCAAGGCGGTGGCTTTCGGCGAGGCGCTGAAGCCGAGCTTCAAACTCTATGCTGAGAGCGTTGCGGCGAACGCCAAGGCGCTGGCGTCGAGCCTCCAGGAAACCGGCCTCGACATCGTCTCCGGCGGCACCGACAACCATCTGATGCTGGTCGATCTCAGGCCCAAGAACGCCACCGGCAAGCGCGCCGAGGCAGCACTCGGCCGCGCCAACATCACCTGCAACAAGAACGGAATCCCCTTCGATCCGGAAAAGCCCTTTGTCACCTCCGGCGTTCGCCTCGGCACGCCAGCCGGCACCACGCGCGGCTTCGGCCAGGCCGAATTCCGCGAGATCGGCAAGCTGATCGCCGAAGTGCTGGACGGATTGAAGGTTGCCAATTCCGACGAAGGCAATGCGGCTGTCGAGGCGGCGGTGAAGGCCAAGGTCGTGGCGCTGACCGATCGGTTCCCGCTTTATCCCTATCTCGGTTGACCGCCAGCGGCGCTTCGTCTTTTATCCCGCGCTCTGCGCCGCTCCTGTTCGGGCGGCGCGGCTTGCTGGAGATTTGATGATGCGCATGTTCCGTCCTGCCACTCTGGCCCTCTTTGGCTCGTTTGCCGCCTTCACAGTGTCGGGTGCGACTGGCCAGGAGCAGACGCAGCCGAGCACGAAGATGCCGGCGACCAAAACCTTCGGCAGGTGGACCACCATCATCGATGCGCTCGACACCGGCCAGGATTCGCACAAGACCTGTGCGGCCTCCACGGCCTTTCTCGATGGCAATGGCAATGCCGGCACGCTGACGCTTTCGATCTCGACCGGCGATGCTCTGCCGCCCGACGCCTATCCGGCCGTCATGATCGCTGTCGCCAACAAGGAACTGCCGACCGGCAAAAAGGTCGCGGCGACCTTCGGTGATCCCGGCGTCAAGGTTTCCGCGACTGTCTATTCCAATGATGCCGCCGGCCGCCCGAGCTGGACAGTCGACAACCAGGCCAAGACCAGCCTCGCGCTGCTGCGTGCTATGCGCCAGGTCATCTCGCTCGATGTGACGTTCGGCAAGCAAACCGTCGCCAGCATTCCGATGGATGGCTTCACCAAGGCCTACCGCAACCTCGGAACGTCCTGCGGCTTCCCGACCAAAGACGTCGCGCCCTGACATATCTGGCGCGGCTGGCAATTTTCCTCGCGTCTCGCTATCTCTGAGAGCACGAGCGGCCGTTGCCGAACCTTTGCCCGTCCCGGCAAAAACCTCTAAGCCTCTCGTTCCGCCAGATTCGCCAACCTGAAGGCCCTCCATGCGCTGTCCCTATTGCCAGTCCGAAGATACGCAGGTGAAGGATTCGCGCCCCGCCGAGGATGGCGCGGCGATCCGCCGGCGGCGCGTCTGCCCCGATTGCGGCGGCCGTTTCACCACCTTCGAGCGCGTCCAGCTGCGCGATCTCGTGGTGGTCAAAAAATCCGGCCGCAAAGTGCCGTTCGACCGCGACAAGCTCTTGCGCTCAGTCGAGATCGCCGTGCGCAAGCGCAATGTCGACCCCGAACGCATCGACCGCGCCGTGACCGGCATCGTGCGCCAACTCGAAAGCTCCGGTGAGACGGAAGTGGCCTCCGGTGAGGTCGGCCGCCTGGTCATGGAAGCGCTGAAATCGCTCGACGACGTCGCCTATGTCCGCTTCGCCTCAGTCTACCGCAATTTCCGCGAGGCCAAGGATTTTCATGAACTGCTGGGCGAGCTCAAAGGCGACGAGCCGAAGAGCGAAGAGGACGCCGGCTGAGCATGGCAGCGCCGGGCAAAGCTGAACAGGAAGCTCTCGATCGCCGTTTTATGGCGGCCGCGCTCCGGCTGTCGCGCAGAAATGCCGGCCGCACCTCGACCAACCCTTCCGTCGGCACGATCATCATTCGCGATGACGGCGCCGGGCCGATGATCGTCGGCACCGGTGTCACCGCGGTCGGCGGCCGGCCGCATGCCGAGACCGAGGCGCTGGCTGAAGCTGGCGAGCTCGCGCGTGGCGCCACAGCCTATGTCACTCTCGAACCCTGCGCACATCACGGCCGCACCCCGCCTTGCGCCAATGCGCTGGTCAATGCCGGCGTGGCGCGCGTCGTCGGAGCTGCCAGCGATCCCGATCCGCGCGTCTCCGGCCAGGGCTACGCCATCCTGCGCGCCGCCGGCATCGTGGTGGTCGAAAAAGTGCTTGCGGCGGAAGCCGCCGAGCAGATGGCCGGCTATCTGATCAGATCTCTGAAAAAGCGCCCGGAAGTGATTCTGAAGCTTGCGCTTTCCAGCGACGGCAAGATCGGCATGGAAGGCTCTGGCCAGGTCGCGATCACCGCCGATATCGCCCGCCGCGAAGTCTATTTGATGCGGGCCGAGGCCGATGGCATACTGGTCGGCATCGGCACGGCACTGGAGGATGATCCGGCGCTTACCGTGCGGCTGCCGGGGCTGGAGAACCGCTCACCGGCGCGCATCGTGCTCGACCGCCAGATCAGGCTGCCGGAAGCCTCGAAGCTGGTCTCCGGGATCGACAGGGTGCCTCTCTATATCGCCGCCTGCCTGCAGGCCGACCCGCTGCGGCGGTCGGTGCTGGAGCGCGTCGGCGTGCGCTTCATCGGCACCGAGACCCATGAAGGCGGCGTAGCCTTGCCGGAACTGCTCGAGGATCTCGGCGCGCTTGGCATGGCCAGCATTCTGGTCGAGGGCGGCGCCAAAGTGGCGAGCGCCTTCCTCGCCGAGGGGCTGGTCGACCGCATTGTGCTGTTCCAGGGCCCGGAAGCGATCGGCGAGGGCGGCATTGCATCGCCCATCAACGCCGACCATATCCCGGCAGGCTTCCGCAAGTTGCGCGAGATGCGCTTTGGCGAAGACGGGTACGCCGAATGGATAAGGGATTTCTGATGTTTACGGGAATTGTCACAGACGTCGGCACAGTTGCGACCGTGCGGCCGCTGAGGGAAGGCGTCGGCCTGCGCATCGACACCGCCTATGATCCTGACAGCATCGCCATCGGTGCCTCGATTTCCTGCGGCGGCGTCTGCCTGACGGTAACGGCGCTGCCGGACAGCGGGTCGAATGCGCGCTGGTTCGAGGTCGAAGCCTGGGAAGAGGCGCTGCGGCTGACGACAGCGATGGGCTGGAAATCCGGTACCCGGATCAATCTGGAGCGGGCGCTGAAGATCGGCGACGAACTCGGCGGCCATATCGTCTCCGGCCATGTTGACGGCATGGCCGAGATCGTCGAGCGCAAGGACGAGGGCGATGCGGTGCGCTTAACGCTCGAGGCGCCGCGCGAACTGGCGAAATTCATAGCGCCCAAGGGTTCGGTCGCGCTCGACGGCACCTCACTCACCGTCAACAAGGTCGTGGGCACCCGCTTCGACGTGCTGTTGATCCACCATTCGCTGACCGTAACCACCTGGGGCGAACGCAAGGTCGGCGATCGCGTCAACCTCGAGATCGACACCATGGCCCGCTACGCCGCGCGGCTGATCGAGGCGGCGAAAGAAGGACTTTGATGGCAAACAACGCAACTGGTTCCGCTAAGGGACAAAAGCTTGGCATCGAGGGCCAGGAGGGTTTCGAGCTGTCGACCACCGATCGCAAGGCCTTCGTTGATGCCCTGATCAATCCGCAGCCGGTCAATGATCGACTGCGCGATACAGTGCGTCTATATCGCGAGGCAGCAGGCGTCTGAACGTCGCCTCCATCAATCTTCCGCTTGCGATCAAACCGGCTTCGGCCTAAGTCACCGGCGACCCCCGGAGACATTTATGGCTGGCACATCCCAACACGGCAAAGCGTTCATCCGCCCGAAGAAGAAGGCCCACCTTCTGATCATCGAGGCGCGTTTCCATGACGATCTTGCCGACGCGCTGCTCGACGGCGCGACGAATGCACTCGACGAAGCCGGCGCGACCTATGACGTCGTCACCGTTCCGGGTTCGCTGGAAATTCCAGCCGTGATCACTTTTGCGCTCGACGGTATGGGCGAAGGCGGTAAGGACTATGATGGTTTTGTCGCGCTTGGCACCATCGTCCGTGGCGACACCTATCACTTCGATATCGTTGCCAATGAATCGAGCCGGGCGCTGATGGATCTGTCGGTGCAGGAGGCGATTGCGATCGGCAACGGCATCCTGACGACCGAGAACGACGCGCAGGCCTGGACGCGCGCCAAGCGCTCGGAAGGCGACAAGGGCGGCTTTGCAGCGCGCGCAGCACTCACCATGATCGCGCTCAAAGAGCAACTGGGAGCGCAATCGTGAGCGAACCCGCTTCACCCGGTCCGCGCCACGCCAACAAGCGTGGCGCTGCCCGTCTGGCCGCTGTGCAGGCGCTTTACCAGATGGACTTGGCCGGCAGCGGCGTCTTCGAGATCACCGCCGAATACGAAGCCTTCCGGCTCGGCAAGGAAGTCGACGGCGCGCTTTACCGCGAGGCCGACGCGCAATGGTTTCGCGCCATCCTGACTGGCGTCGTCGAGAACCAGAAGACCATCGATCCGATCATCCGCCAGGCGCTGACCGAGGACTGGCCGCTGTCGCGGCTGGATTCGACGCTGCGCGCCATCCTGCGCGCCGGCGTCTATGAACTGATGAAGCGCGACGACGTGCCGGTGGCCGTCATCGTTTCGGAATATGTCGATATTGCCAAGGCCTTCTACGAGGAAGACGAGCCCAAGCTGACCAACGCCGTGCTCGATCGCGTGTCGCGGCGGGTGCGCGGCGAGGGGCGCGGCAAGGACGCGTCGTGACCGCTGCAGCAGCAGCAGCAAGAGAGGGCCGCCGCACGGCGATCATTCTTGCTGCCTCGCAGGCGATCATTGGGTCTGCCGCGCCGATCGCCATTTCCATGGGCGGGCTGGCCGGGCAATATTTGCTTGGCCCCGACAAGTCGCTGGCGACGGCGCCGATAACCGGCTTCAACATCGGCGTGGCGCTTGGCGCGCTGCCGGCCGCCGCCATCATCCGCTGGCTTGGCCAGCGCGGCGGCTTCATGACCGGGACCATAGTCACCGCACTTGGCGGCGTCATATCTACGCTGGCGTTGTTCCAGGGCAGCTTCTGGTTGTTTGCTTTCGCCCTTTTGGTGATCGGCGTCGGCGGCGCCTTCGTTCAGCAGTTCCGCTTCGCCGCCGCCGACAATGCGCCGCCGGAATTCAAGGCGCGCGCCATTTCCTTCGTGCTGGCCGGCGGCATCATCACCGCCATTCTCGGGCCGCAGATCGTCATCTTCACCCGCGAATTGCTGGCACCGGTGATGTTTGCCGGCTCGTTCGCAGCCATTCCGGTGCTGGCCGCGGTCGGCGCCATCATCCTGTCGTTCCTGCGCATCCCGGCCAAGGCCGCGGGCCACGCGGAAATCGCTTCGAGCGAAGCGCGGCCGCTATCAGAAATCGTCACCCGGCCGCGCTTCGTCGCGGCACTGTTTTGCGCCGTCGGCAGCTATGCGCTGATGAGCTTCGTCATGACCGGCGCGCCGCTGGCCATGGTCGGCTGCGGCCTGTCGACGGACGACGCCACGCTTGGCATTTCCTGGCATGTGATGGCGATGTTTGCCCCAAGCTTCTTCACCGGATCGCTGATCCATCGCTTCGGCGCCGAACGCATCGTCGCCACCGGTTTGGCGCTGCTGATCGGCTGCGCCGTGGTGGCGTTGTCGGGCCTGCATCTGTGGCAGTTCTGGACGGCGCTGATCCTGCTTGGTCTCGGCTGGAATTTCGCCTTCATCGGCGCCACTTCCATGGTCGCCGACAGCTACCTTCCGTCCGAGAAGAGCAAGGTGCAGGGCTTCCACGACTTCGTCCTGTTCGGCTCCGTCGCGTTCGCCTCGCTGATGTCGGGTGCAATCTACAATGCCTGGGGCTGGGAGATGCTGAACTGGCTGGTCTTCCCGGTCGTCGCGCTGTGCTTCGTCGCGCTTGGCGCGCTCAAGATGACGGGTATGCGCAAAGCCCGCGCCTGACACGACTCTATTTTTGACGCAATTCCGGACGGAAAGCCGCCCGACACTTTTCCTGGAATTGCTCTACCTGACCCCGCCTGTCAGCATGGCGCCGGCCGGAACCGCGGCGACCGCACAAAATTATTGCGCCTGTGCCACTTGTTATGAAACCGTGTGCCCCGACGGGGCGTTGAAGCCATGCTCATATGCGGCCGCCGCATTCCGGTTCATAGCAAGAGGTTTTCATAATGTTCTCAGTCAAGGTTTTGGCCAGCGCGGCATTGGCGCTCGGCATGTCAGCGGCTTCCGCCTATGCCCAGGTCGTCGTCTCCTCGAAGATCGACACCGAGGGCGGCGTGCTCGGCAACATCATCCAGCTTGTGCTGAACGCCAACAACATCAAGACCACCGATCGCATCCAGCTCGGCGGTACGCCCGTGGTGCGCAAGGCGATCACCGCCGGCGAGATCGACATCTATCCCGAATACACCGGCAACGCCGCCTTCTTCTTCGAGAAGGCCGACGATCCGATCTGGAAGGATGCCGCCAAGGCCTATGAGACCGCCAAGAAGCTCGACTACGACGCCAACAAGATCGTCTGGCTGTCGCCGTCTCCGGCCAACAACACCTGGGCGATCGCGCTGCGCAAGGAGGTTGCCGAGACCAACAAGCTGGCGACGCTCTCCGACTTCGGCAAATACGTTGCCGGCGGCGGCACGGTGGTGCTCGCGGCTTCGGCCGAGTTCGTCAATTCGGCGGCAGCCCTGCCGGCCTTCCAGACCACTTACGGCTTCACGCTGAAGCCGGACCAACTGATCACGCTTTCGGGTGGCGACACCGCGGCGACCATCGGCGCTGCCGCCAACCAGACCAATGGCGCCAACGCCGCCATGGTCTACGGCACCGATGGCGGCATCGCGCCGTCCGGCCTGGTCGTGCTCGACGACGACAAGGGCGTACAGCCGGTCTACCAGCCGGCGCCGATCATCCGCGAGGCGGTGCTGAAGGAGCATCCCGAAATCCAGACGTTGTTGAAGCCGGTCTTCGCCAAGCTCGACCTCGTGACGCTGCAGGAGCTCAACGGCCGCGTCCAGGTCGGCGGCGAGCCGGTTAAGGGCGTCGCCGAGGACTTCCTGAAAAAGAACGGCTTCCTGAAGTAAGGCGATTCCGGCGCGCCGCTCGCGTGGCACGCCGGATCGACTGACGGGGCAGCGCGTGAATATCCGTTTCGACAAGCTCGGCGTCGTCATCGCGGCGATCGTTGCCTATGCGGCGTTCTTCGCCTCGTTCGCCACCTTCCGCGCCAACCGCATCGTGCCCGGCGAGGCGCGTTCGATCCTCGAGGCGTTACCCGCTATTGTCGGGCCGTTGCTGCTGGCGATCGCCGTCGTGGCCGCAATCATTGCCTTGCTGAAGACCCCGCTGGTCCTGCGCCTTGCCGCAAGCGTGGCGGCGCTCGCTGCCCTTGCCATTTTCATCGGTGTTGCCGGCACCTTCCTCACGCCGACGGGCAACACCTTTGCCCGCATCTCGCCGGCCTCCGGCTTCTGGCTGCTGATCTTTGCCTTCACGCTGCTGCTCGCCGATGTGCTGACCAGACTCAACCTGTCACCCCTGGCCCGCGTCGGCGTGCTTGTCATCGCAGCACTGGCCATTGGCGTCCTGTTGGTCTCGGGGCTTTGGGACAGCCTTTCGATCCTCAAGGAATATGCCAACCGCGCCGACAGTTTCTGGGCCGAAGGCTCCAAGCACATCACGCTGGCGCTGGGCTCGCTGGCGGCGGCGGTGATCGTCGGCCTGCCGCTCGGCATCCTTTGCCATCGCGTCGAGCGGTTGCGGGCCGGCGTGCTCAACGTGCTCAACATTGTCCAGACCATTCCCTCGATCGCACTGTTCGGCCTGCTCATCGCGCCGCTCGGCTGGGTGGCCGCGCATGTTCCGGGTGCTGCAGCGCTCGGTATCAGAGGCATCGGCACCGCGCCGGCTTTCGTCGCTTTGTTCCTCTATTCGCTGCTGCCGGTTGTCGCCAACACGGTGGTCGGCCTCGCCGGCGTGCCGCGCGCGGCCAACGATGCCGCGCGTGGCATGGGCATGACCGATCGCCAGCGCCTGTTCGGCGTCGAGTTTCCGCTGGCCTTTCCGGTCATCCTGACCGGCATTCGCATCGTCCTGGTGCAGAACATCGGCCTTGCCACCATCGCTGCCCTGATCGGCGGCGGCGGCTTTGGCGTGTTCGTGTTCCAGGGCGTCGGGCAGACGGCGATGGACCTGGTGCTGCTTGGCGCCGTGCCGACGGTGGCGCTGGCCTTCGCCGCGGCCATCATCCTCGACGCCATGATCGAAATGACCGCCTCTAAATCAGTGAGATAGAGCATGATGTCGTCCGAAATCCGCTTCACACTTTTCGGCATCATGCTCTGGGCGCAGGGCTGAAACGGCATGATCGAGATCGAAGGCATTACCAAGCGCTATGACGCAACGACCGTGGTCGACGACGTCTCGATGGTCATCAAGCCGCGCACGGTCTGCGTTATCGTCGGCACCTCCGGCTCCGGCAAGACGACGCTGCTCAGAATGATCAACCGGCTGGTCGAGCCGACCGCTGGTGTGATCAAGCTCGACGGCAAGGACAACCGTTCGCTGCCGGGCTACGAACTGCGCCGCAGTATCGGCTACGCCATCCAGGGCCACGGTCTGTTCCCGCATCGCACGGTGGCGCAGAACATCGCCACCGTGCCGGTGCTGCTCGGCTGGGACAAGGACCGCATCAAGGCTCGTGTCGACGAGCTGATGACGCTCTATCAGCTCGACCCTCAGGCCTATGGCCCGCGCTATCCGCACGAGCTGTCCGGCGGCCAGCAGCAGCGCGTCGGCGTCGCCCGCGCGCTCGCCGCTGAACCCAACGTGCTTCTCATGGACGAGCCGTTCGGCGCGCTCGATCCGATCATCCGCACCAAGGCCCAGGAAGATTTGCTGGCGATCCAGAAACGCTTCGGCACCACCGTCATCCTCGTCACCCACGACATGGAAGAGGCGGTTCATATGGGCGACAAGATCGCCGTCATGGATGCCGGAAAGCTGGTGCAATATGCCAAGCCGGAAGAGATCCTGGCGCGGCCGGCGAGCGCCTTCGTCGAAACCCTGGTCGGCGCCAGCGAAAAGCCGTTCCGGCTTTTGTCGCTCGGCCGCGTGCGCGACGCCGTGGAGAAGGGGACAGCGGACGGCGAGGCGATCCCCGGCGATGCCAGCCAGCGTGACGCTCTAGCGGAACTCTTGTGGTCGGGCCGGCCGGCGTTGCCGGTCAAAGGCGAAGACGGCAAGCCGCTCGGCCGCGTCACCGTTGATGGCCTGGTCAAGCGTGCGGCGAGGCCGGCATGAAAGCCTGGCTGCCTTCGCTGCTCAGGCTTGCCCTGGTGGTGCTGCTTGTTGCCTTCGTCACCAATCCCGGCTGGTTCGAGCCGATGTTGAAGCCGCTGACGGAAAACAATGCGCCGGCGATCTACAATCAGGGCAGCCTGCTGACGCTGACACTGCTGCATCTGAGGACCGTGCTGATCGCCACATTGGCCGCCACCATCGTCGCAGTCGCGCTTGCCATCCTGGTCACCCGGCCGGCCGGGGCCGAGTTCCTGCCGCTGTCGCGCAGCCTGGTCAATATCGGCCAAACCTTCCCGCCAGTGGCGGTTCTGGCGCTGGCGGTGCCCGCCGTTGGTTTCGGCGAGAAGCCGACGCTGATTGCGCTCTTCCTCTACGGCCTGCTGCCGATCTTCGAGAACGCACTGACCGGTCTGACGACGCTGCCGGGCAATGTCATGGAGGCTGCGCGCGGCGCCGGCATGACCGGCTGGCAGAGGCTGATCAAGGTCGAACTGCCGCTCAGCGCGCCGATCATCCTGGGCGGCATCAGGCTGTCGGTGGTGATCAGCCTGGCCACCGCCACAATCGGCTCGACGGTTGCCGCCAAGACACTGGGCGAAGTGATCATCGCCGGCCTTTTGTCCAACAATCTTGCCTTCGTCCTGCAAGGCGGCCTGATCGTCGCCGCCCTTGCGGTGCTGATCTATGACGGGCTGTCGGCGATCGAACGCTACACCGCGCGCCGCATGGGGCAGGAGACCGGCGGCTGATCTTCGGCCGGACCGCGCGCCACGACTGACTGACGTAGCGTCATTTCAATCGATCTAATAGCCCGGCCGCAGCGACTACAACGTTCTGGTCTAACCCCTTTCGGCTGAAAGCCGGGCAAAAACCGAACAATATCTTGACGTTCCAACCCCTGTTTCGCATACACGCCAGCGAAGGAACGGATTCCGCCTGCCGGCATCCGCTCCCCGTCTCAACGGCCCAGGGAGGGGTTCTTTTGGGCCACCAATCGAGGAAAATTCGGCAATGACCATCATTTCCGCTGTCATCGCCTGCGGTTTGCTTTCTGTCCTCTACGCCATCTGGGCGACACGATCGGTTCTTGCAGCCGATCAGGGCAATCAGCGCATGCAGGAAATCTCCGCCGCCATCCGCGAAGGCGCGCAGGCCTATCTGGCGCGCCAGTACACCACCATTGCCATTGTCGGCGTGGTCGTGCTCATTCTTGCCTGGTGGCTGCTCTCGATCACCGCAGCGATCGGCTTCCTGATCGGCGCCGTGCTTTCGGGCGCCGCCGGCTTCATCGGCATGCACGTCTCGGTGCGCGCCAATGTGCGCACCGCGCAGGCAGCGTCCAACAGCCTTGCCGCCGGCCTCGACATCGCCTTCAAGTCGGGCGCCATCACCGGCATGCTGGTAGCGGGCCTGGCTCTGCTCGGCGTCTCGATCTACTACCTGATCCTGACCGGCCCGATGGGCTTGCAGCCCAATGACCGCATCGTCATCGACTCGCTGGTGTCGCTCGGCTTCGGCGCCTCGCTGATCTCGATCTTCGCCCGTCTCGGCGGCGGCATCTTTACCAAGGGCGCCGACGTCGGCGGCGATCTCGTCGGCAAGGTCGAAGCCGGCATTCCCGAAGACGATCCGCGCAACCCGGCCACCATTGCCGACAATGTCGGCGACAATGTCGGCGACTGCGCCGGCATGGCCGCCGACCTGTTCGAGACCTATGCGGTGACGGTCGTCGCCACAATGGTTCTTGGCGCCATTTTCTTCGGCGGTACCGCGATCCTGGGCGCTGCGATGCTCTATCCGCTGGCCATCTGCGGCGCATGCATCCTGACCTCGATCGTCGGCACCTTCTTCGTCAAGCTCGGTTCCAACGGCTCGATCATGGGCGCGCTCTACAAGGGCCTGATCGTCACCGGCCTGCTGTCGATCGTCGGCCTCGCCGTGGCTACTTCGGTATGCCTCGGCTGGGGTGAAATCGGCACCGTTGCCGGCATGGCCATCACCGGCAAGAACCTGTTCATCTGCGGCCTGATCGGCCTCGTGGTGACCGGTTTGATCGTGGTGATCACCGAATACTACACCGGCACCAGCAAGCGCCCGGTCAACTCGATTGCCCAGGCTTCGGTGACGGGTCACGGCACCAATGTCATCCAGGGCCTCGCGGTTTCGTTGGAATCGACCGCACTTCCGGCCATCGTCATCGTCGGGGGCATCATCTCGACCTACCAGCTTGCCGGCCTCTACGGCACGGCGATCGCAGTCACCACCATGCTCGGCCTGGCCGGCATGATCGTCGCGCTCGACGCCTTCGGCCCGGTCACCGACAATGCCGGCGGCATTGCCGAAATGGCCGGCCTGCCCAAGGAAGTGCGCCACTCCACCGACGCGCTCGACGCGGTCGGCAACACCACCAAGGCGGTGACCAAGGGCTATGCCATCGGTTCGGCCGGCCTCGGCGCGCTGGTGCTGTTTGCCGCCTACTCGAATGACCTGAAGTTCTTTGCCGCCAACGGCGACAAATATCCCTACTTCCAGGGCATGGGCGACATCTCCTTCGATCTCTCCAACCCCTACGTCGTCGCCGGCCTGATCTTCGGCGGCCTCATCCCGTATCTGTTCGGCGGCATTGCCATGACGGCCGTCGGCCGCGCCGCCGGGGCCATCGTCGAGGAGGTGCGCAAGCAGTTCCGCGAGGATCCGGGCATCATGGCCGGCACCTCCAAGCCGAACTATGCGCGTGCCGTCGATCTGCTGACCAAGGCGGCCATCCGGGAAATGATCATCCCCTCGCTGCTGCCGGTGCTGGCCCCGCTCGTCGTCTATTTCGGCGTGCTGCTGATCTCGGGCTCGAAAGCGTCCGCCTTCGCCGCGCTCGGCGCCTCGCTGCTCGGCGTCATCGTTAACGGCCTGTTCGTCGCCATCTCGATGACTTCGGGCGGCGGCGCCTGGGACAACGCGAAAAAATCGTTCGAAGACGGTTTCGTCGACAAGGACGGCGTCAAGCACCTCAAGGGCTCCGAAGCCCACAAGGCTTCTGTCACCGGCGACACGGTCGGCGATCCCTACAAGGACACCGCCGGTCCGGCGGTCAACCCGGCGATCAAGATCACCAACATCGTCGCGCTGCTGCTGCTGGCCGTGCTCGCGCACGGCTGAGGCAAAGCCACTGCTTCAAGAAAAACCCGCGGGAGCGATCCCGCGGGTTTTTGTTTGCTCAGTTTTCTTCCCGTCCAGTCTCGCAATCGCTGCGCTTGCTGTAGCGGTCGAGCAATTCGCCCGCGTTCGGCTCGCGTTCCGGCATCGGCGCAAGGCCGCGCCCGCGACGCAGCATGGCGATGAAGGCGCCCCGCTTGTGCTTGCGGCGGAAGGCGCGGGCGCGGGGATGGATGCCGAACGCCGCCATCAACCTGCGCCGCAGATAGCTCGATGCCTTCAGCCTCACAGGGTCGCGCGCACGGCCCAGGATTTTCACGCGCAAGGCATTCGGCGCCTGCATGGCGTTGAGAAGGTCCTCCTGCTCGCGCGCATTGTCGTCGAGATAGGACCCCTTGCGGATGCCGGAGTGCAGCTTGACCACTGTCAGGTGCGGCATCGTCGCGATCACCGCGCCTTTCCACCACGCCCGAAACAGCCAGTCCTGCGAACTTTCGCAAAAACACTGGCTGGCCGGCCGCCAGGGCCCGAGCAGGCCAAAGGAAGCCCGGCGGAACATTTGCGCCGAACCAAACGCTTCCGTGGTAACAGGGTCGTAGAAGCCGTCCTTGCCGAGCCCGAAGATCAAGTCGCCGGTATCGCCAGGGGCCGATGGCGGCCGAATGACCGCGCCGCGCGCCAGGACGATATCGGCGACCGTCGCGTCGATCCAGCCGGTCATTGCCGCCAGATGATCCGGAAACCACAGATCGTCATGGTTGAGCAAAGCGACGAAGCGGCCACGCGCCCTGGCAAAGCCGATATTGTTGGGCCCCGACTGTTCGCCGAAATTGACTGGAAGATCGACATAGGCGATGCGGGCATCGCGAAATTCAGCGACGACGGCCGCCGTATCCGGCTTGCAGCCATCGCCGATCACCAGGGCTTCCCAGTCCTGCAGCGTCTGGTGCATGACGCTGGTCAGCGCCTGCCGCAGTGCTGCCGGCCGGTTGTGCGTCGCGATGACGACCGAGACCAGTGGTTGGCTGCCGGTCTGATCGCGCTGCCCGGATGCTTCCACGCTACACCAGCTTGTAGGGGATGTGGTCGGTATCCGGCGGCAGGCGCCAGTGATCAGGCTGATCATAGGCGTAGGCCTTGTCGACGAGATTGAGCACCACTGCCGTTTCCGCTCCAAGCGAAACAATGCCGTGCCATATGCCTGGCGGAATGATGACCACAGCCGGGCGCAACGGGCCAAGGATCTTGTGCCAGACGGCGCCAAAGGTCGGCGAGGCCTTGCGCCCATCGAAAAGCGAAATGCGAACGCTGCCGACGCAGCAGAACAGCCGGTCGATGGTCTCTGCATGGCATGCCAGCCTGTCACCGCACGGGGATACAAGGTGCGTTGGAAGACCTGGCCGACCGGTTCGGAATCGAGTTCCCATTCCTCGCGGAAAATCTCGGTCAGATAGTCGGTGGACGTAGCGACCGGCCTGATCTCCTTGACCCTCACGCCATCGATCGCCACCGGCTCGATGGGCATCCAGTCCGGCGTGACTACCTGGCCGTCGGCGGTTCCGGTCGCCATCCAGCCGGTCGGTTTTGTCCGGTCTTTGTCCTGCACGGGTGCCCCCAATTCAGCGTGATGCCCCCAATTGGCCAGCATGGTCTGATACGAATTTGACCGGTCGCTGGCAAGTATGCGTCACGCCTTCCGCTGCTATGTCGGCATGACGCCGTCGTCGGAAGCACGGCAGAGCGCGGCTGTGCAACACGCCTCACTGGAGCCCGGCGGCCGAACCGGCCACGCGCGGCAAACTGCGACGGGCGAGGCGGCATGACCTCAAAACAAAAGCCCGCGGGATCGCTCCCGCGGGCTTTTGGTCGCCTGAGATGGTGTTTGCTTCGAACGAAGCAAGTGAAAAATCTTGAATAAGCGTGGCCGCTTCTTAGGCGCCGCCGCCGCCGCCGGGAATGCCGGGCGCCAGCTTGCTTGCGCCGTTGATGATCTGGCTGAGGAAATTCTGGTCCTTGCCGCCGGTTGGCGTGGTGCGCGAGATGAAGTCGAAGATCTTGCCGTCCTTCAGGCCGTAATTGGCGATCTGGGTGACACGCCCGTCATCGCCGAAATAGACCGCCAGTACTTTCTGGTCGACCAGGTGCGGCTTGTCGAAGGCGACATAGCGCTTGCGCGTCTGCGAGATGTAATAGAAGGCCTCGTTGTCGAACGTTGCCGTCGTCGACGGCGTGCCGAGCGCCAGAAGCACCTGTTCGCGGCTGGAGCCTACCGGCACCGAGTCGACCGCCTGCTGGTCAATGACATAGCCCTGCGTCAGTGTCTCGCCCGGGGTAAGGTCGCCGAACATCTTGGACGAATTGCAGCCTGACAGCGCGGAAGCCACCAACACCAGAGAAACTGCCGCGGTAGCCCCGGGCAGCAAAGTCGACTTGAATTTCAGCGCGCGCAACAACAACTCCATTAGCTGACCGCAACTTGCGCTGGGCGGCAAAACCGGTAAACCAGCTTGCTTGCCGATGCAACAAGGCCAATTCAAACAAAAGGTCCCCAGGAGACCACCCTCAATGTTCCAGCGCCTTTTTGGCCGCGAACGCAACGCCAACCGCGCTATCACCGAGGCGCTTTACGCACAAATCGTGGCAGCGGCGCGGCAGACTGTGTTTTATTCCGACTGGAATGTGCCGGACACGCCGCTCGGCCGTTTCGAGATGCTGTCGCTGCACATGTTCCTGTTTCAGCACCGGCTGCGAGGCGAAGAGGGCGTCGCGCAAGAGGTCGCGCAGGTCTTGATCGACGAGTTCTTTCTCGATGTCGAGCATTCGCTGCGGGAGTTGGGTGTTGGCGATGTCGGCGTGCCGAAGCGCATGAAGAGGCTGGCGAAAATGTTCTACGGCCGTACCGCCGCCTATGACGACGCGCTGGAACGCCGTGATGGCGATGCGCTTGCTGCAGCCCTGGCGCGCAATGTCAGGCCCGACGCCGGCGCCTGGCCGCAGGCGCTGCCGCTGGCGTCCTATGTGATCGATGCCGCAAGGCAGCTTGAGGCACAGCCGTCCGAATCGATCCTCTCCGGCACGGTGGCGTTTCCCGTCGCCAAGGGGCAATGAAGGAAATCAAGAGGGAGGCTGAGATGAAACATGCGGACACGCCGAGCCCGGTGTCATTCAAGGCCAATGTCGGTCGCCTGCCGCAAAAAGGCCTCCCGGTCGTGATCGATGCCGACCCGGCGCAGCGCGCCGCCCTTGCCGCAGAGCACGAGCTGCTCTCGGTCGAAAACTACCGCGCCGAGTTGCTGGTGGCGCCATGGAAGCGCAACGGCGTCAAGGTCAGTGGCCGCGTCGAGGCCGATATCACCCAGGCGTGTATCGTTACCCTCGAGCCGGTCGCAGCCCATATCGACGAGGAGGTCGAGGCGCTGTTCCTGCCGGAGCAGTCCAAGCTCGGACGGCAGGGTTTCGAAGGCGGCGGCGAGATCCTGATCGACGCCGAAGGGCCGGACAGCCCTGATACATTCTCCGGCGACACGATCGATGTTGGCGCGCTCGCCGAACAGTTCTTCGGGCTGGCGATCGATCCCTATCCACGCAAGTCCGGCGCCTCGCTGGATGCCGCCAGCCCGGACGAACCGGTCGAGAACGAATTCCAGCAAAAGCTGCGATCCTTGCTTGGAAAATCCTAAAACACGATGCGATCGGAGAAAAGTCGGTTGTGCGGCAGCCCAAAACCGCTATTTTCGCCGAACCTTCGCGAGCCCCCTTATTTCGCGAACCCTCGTGTTTCGCGGGCCACGTGCCGTGACCCAAGCTAGTGAGATAAAGACCGCGTGATCAGGATTTCCATCGATGCCATGGGTGGCGATCACGGGCCAAACGTGGTCATCCCGGCACTCATGACGGTCGCTGTCAGGCGTCCCGACATTCGCTTCATCATCTATGGTCGCGAAGAGATGGTGCGCCCCGAGCTCGCCAAATTCCCCAAACTGGCCGAGGTCAGCGAGTTTCACCATTGCGAGATCGCGGTCAGGATGGACGACAAGCCGAGCCAGGCGCTGCGCCATGGCCGCTGGAAGTCGTCGATGTGGAAGGCGGTCGAAGCGGTCAAATCAGGCACCGCGCAGGCCTGTATTTCGGCTGGCAACACCGGCGCGCTGATGGCGATGTCGAAATTCTGCCTGCGCACCATGGCCACCATCGACCGCCCGGCGATCGCGGCGATCTGGCCGACAATGCGTGGCGAGAGCGTTGTGCTGGACGTCGGCGCCACGATCGGCGCCGATGCGCATCAGCTGATCGATTTTGCCATTCTCGGCACCGGCATGGCGCGTTCGGTGTTCGGCATCGATCGGCCGAAAGTCGGCCTGCTCAATGTCGGCGTCGAGGAGATCAAGGGCCAGGAAGAGGTCAAGGAAGCCGGGCGCATGCTGCGCGAGGCCAATATGGCTTCGATGAATTACCACGGCTTCGTCGAAGGTGACGACATCGGCAAGGGCACGGTCGATGTGGTCGTCACCGAAGGATTTGCCGGCAACATCGCGCTCAAGACGGCGGAAGGCACGGTGCGCCAGATCTCAGGCTATCTGCGCGCCGCGATGAGCCGCACGCTGATGGCCAGGATCGGCTATATCTTCGCCAAGGGCGCCTTTGACCGCCTGCGCCAAAAGCTCGATCCGGGCCGCTCCAATGGCGGTGTCTTCCTGGGTCTGAACGGCATCGTGGTGAAAAGCCATGGCGGCGCCGATTCGGACGGTTTTGCGGCAGCGATCGAGCTTGGCTACGATATGGTGCGCAACAATCTGATCGACCGCATCGAGGCCGATCTCGATCTGTTCCATGCGCGCAATCCGCATGCCCAGGCAAACAGGAAAGCCGACGCCGTCGTCGACGCAAAGGAATAGGAAAGAACCTTGATCAGATCAGTCGTGCGCGGCACCGGTGCCGCGCTGCCCCGCCGCATCATGAAGAATGTCGATTTCGAAGGCATGGTCGAGACCTCCGACGAGTGGATCGCCCAGCGCACCGGCATCCGCCAGCGCCATATTGCGGCTGACGACGAGACGACTGCGTCGCTGGGCGAGGCCGCCGCGCGCGCCGCCCTCGACAGCGCCGGCCTGACGCCCGCCGACATCGACATCATCGTGTTGGCGACCTCGACACCCAACAACACCTTTCCGGCGACCGCCGTCGAGATCCAGAACCGGCTCGGCATGCATCACGGCTTTGCCTTCGACATGCAGGCGGTGTGCTCGGGCTTCGTCTATGCGGTCACCACCGCCGACCTCTACATCAGAGGCGGTCTGGCCAAGCGCGTGCTGGTGATCGGCGCCGAGACGTTTTCGCGCATCCTCGACTGGAGCGACCGCTCGACGTGTGTCTTGTTCGGCGACGGCGCGGGTGCGTTGGTGCTGGAAGCGGATGAAGGCGCCGGCGGCATTGCCGACCGTGGCGTGCTGGCGATGAGCCTGCGCTCCGACGGCGCCCACAAGGAAAAGCTTTTCGTCGATGGCGGCCCCTCGACCACCGGCACGGTCGGCCATCTCAGGATGGAAGGCCGCGAAGTGTTCAAGCATGCCGTCGGCATGATCACCGACGTGATCGAGGCAACGTTCTCGCAGGCTGGCGTCACGGCCGACGACCTCGACTGGTTCGTGCCGCATCAGGCCAATAAACGCATTATTGACGCTTCGGCCAAGAAGCTCGGGATTGCCGAACAAAAGGTGGTGGTCACCGTCGATTTGCACGGTAACACCTCGGCTGCTTCCGTGCCGCTGGCGCTGTCGGTGGCCGTCGCCGACGGCCGTATCAAGAAGGGCGACCTCGTGCTCCTGGAAGCGATGGGCGGCGGCTTCACCTGGGGCGCGGTTCTCATTCGCTGGTAAGTGCCGAACGGTCCGGTTCGGTCCTTGACCTTGACGGATCAATTACTTAGGCTCTGCCTTTGCTTGTACAGATTTATGTTTTTAGAGCTGATGGGACGGTCGCATGGGGGGAAAGACACTTACGCGCGCCGACCTTGCCGAAGCTGTTTACCGGAAGGTCGGCCTGTCGCGCACTGAATCGGCAGAACTCGTCGAAGCGGTACTGGACGAAATCTGCGAGGCCATCGTACGCGGCGAGACGGTGAAGCTGTCGTCCTTCGCCACCTTCCATGTCCGTTCCAAGAACGAACGCATCGGCCGCAATCCCAAGACCGGAGAGGAAGTGCCGATCCTGCCGCGCCGGGTGATGACCTTCAAGTCGTCGAATGTGCTCAAGAGCCGCATCCTGCGCTCCCACCAGAACAGCAAGGCCAAGGGTGGCAAATAAGTCTTCTGCCGAAACCTTCGGTTGAAAACGGCCCCCGGTTTGACGCCGGGCTTGAATGTTGTTTCATAAACCGCTGAAATAATACCCGATTCGGCAGACTAGGCTGGATCGCCGTCCAGCGTGAGGATTTCGCCCATGGACAAGAGCCCCGACGCTTTCCGCACTATCAGCGAGGTTGCGGAGGATCTCGATCTGCCGCAGCACGTGCTGCGCTTCTGGGAAACCCGTTTCAACCAGATCAAGCCGATGAAGCGCGGCGGCGGCCGCCGCTACTACCGGCCGCAGGATGTCGAACTGATCAAGGGCATCCGCCACATGCTTTATGACCAGGGGTACACGATCAAGGGCGTGCAAAAACTGCTGCGCGAGAACGGCAACCACTTCCTGGTCGCCATCGGCAATGGCGACATGGCGGCCGTCGAGGCGATCTCGCAGCGCAAGCAGGCCGATCAGGTGCCGCTGACGCCGGCCGCCCAGCCGCGCGGCATGGATGATGAGATGCTGGTCGGCCAGCCCAAGGTAAAGCCCAGCCGCCGCTTTTTCGGCTTGGGCAAGACCGAGGAGGAAGGTCCGGTGCAGCCCGGCGCGTCCAAACTGTCGCGCGACAACCGCGCCTTGCTGCAGGAGGCGCTGTTCGACCTTCTCGAATGTAAGCGTCTGCTCGATCAGGTGCGCTAAGCCTCCAGGCAATTGCCAGAGGCAGGCAAAATCGGAACCGGCTCTGCGGCCATGCGTTTGGCCTTCTCTGAAAAGAAGGAAAACAATCATGGTATCGCTTTCGACCCTCTCCGATTACGATCTCGAAAAGCAGGTCGCGACCCTTTCCAAGGAGCTTGCCGCCTTGCGGAAAGCCATGGCCAAACGCGGCGGCGGTTACTACGAGGATGGGCGCGAGGCCGCTGCGGATTACTATGGGCAGCTTGCCGACCGTATCAGTGATGCCATGCCCGCAATCAGGAAGCAGGGCAGGGCGATCGAAAGGACGGCGCGCGACCATCCGGCAACGGCGGCTGCCGTGGGCCTGGTTGTGGTCGGTCTCGTCGCCAGCCTGTTGCTCAGCCGGCGCTAGACGTCGCACGAGAGAAAATGGCGGCCGTCTCATGGACGGTCGCCATTTCCTTGATCAGGGGCCGATTACTTGGCGAGCTTGATCTTGCCCTGCGGCGAAACCTGCGCGGTCTGGCTGCACTTGCCATAGACCGTGCCGTTCTTGTCGGTGGCGTCGGTATAGGTGCCCTTGCACTCGATGGAGAGCACCAGGCAATGGCCGGAGCCCTTGCAAACTGCGCCGCCGTCGCCGGTGGGATGTGTGCCGTTGGCGAAAGCCGAGGTCGAAACCGAGGCTGAACCGAAGGCCGAGACGACGAAAGCCGCGGCGAGCGTGATGCGCTTGAAGTTGGTCATTTGAGCATTTTCCTTCTCTGGATGGGATCGCCGTCATGGCGTCCTTCTGGTTGGGATCGCCTTCCTGGCGTCCATGCCGGGTTAGTGCGGCCTCCAGAACAATGGTTCATGCGTGGTTCGAATTTTCTTCGCGTCTTTTCGCGGCGTCGATTTTTCCCCGCAAACAGCCGGCGCCTAGTGGAAACGGCTGGCATCGATCCTGCACTTGGCGCGAAGCGCGCTGGCATAGACACGGGCCAGGCCGCTGTGCCGCGGCCGCAGATAATGCGACCGATCGAGGCGCCATAGCCGCTCGATTTCGCCGGCGAGCGCCGGGTTGGTGGTAGTGCCATAGCCAGCGCCGGGATAGACGATCTCGCCGGCGTAGAGACGATGATCTGTCAGGTGGCGGCAGCAGTCACTGTCGCCATCTTGGCGCCGCGCTTTCTGCCCCACCCCGCTGCGGCTATAACGCCAATCCAAAGATACCGGCGGAGGAGGCGGGGCGTGGTCGCAAATTACATCGACGAGTTCATCATGTTCTGCGTTGGGCTGTGGGTGACAGGCGTTGGCTTTGGACTGCTCCAAAGTCCTTTTCAGGCTCAGCCGGGTCAGCAGCCGTGGTGGCTGCAGGTCGCGAAGCATTTCAAATGGATGGGACCGCTCTTGATTTTGATCGCGATAGTGCTCGCGGTCGCAGCGCCATCCTAGCGGGTTCCGGCAACACTGAGACCCGCGGTGTGCTGTAGGTCGCAACCGCTGTGCTGCCTCGGCCTTGCGCCTGCTACGTCCGTTGGGCTGCGCTGTGGTTGCTCGCCTTCTGGCGCATGGCGCCATCGAATCCTGCCTTCACCTTGCCACACCCCGCATGGGAAAAACCAATGGGAAGGCGGCCTTGGCGAGGACTCCAGGGCCGGCCTTCCCATCGGGCAAGTCAGCCGGCTCAGGCCTTCTTGGCTTCCACCATCTTGTGGTGATGGTGGTGGTGATGATGATGGCGGTGATGCTTCTTGTGGTGCTTGTGGTGATGATGACGATGGTGATGATGCTTCTTCGCCATCGGAGCTGCGTCCGCACTGCTGGCGCCGATGATCGGCAGAGAGACAGCAAGGGCGAAAGCCAGCCCGAGAGCCGACAGGAGGGACTTCTTCATGACTTCGTTTCCTTTTCTGCGCGGGCTGAATTTGACCGCCACCGAGCAAGATCGGTGACGTGAACCCCGCAGCCGTGACTATCGCCTCCGAATTTTTCGACAGTTTTTCCGGACTGTAGAATTTTGTTTCCGGATTGTGTCTGGCGTCTGCGCACGCGCAGCAACCGCCTTCACATCGGCGGAACGATGCTGTTGTTGCCGACCACGACCCGGCCCGCGGTCAGCGTGCCGTCGCTGCCACGCTCGGCGTTGACGAACACCACAGCGCCAGGCTGAAGGTCGGCCGGCGTCGCCGGGGCGAAGGTCACCACCGGTGTCGTCTGCGGGATCGCGATCTGCTTTTTCTGGCCATTGTCGTAGGTCAGCGTCACCGTGCGGCCCGCAATCTCGGTGACATCGGCAACCGTGCCGTTGGTCATCCGGCTGTTGGGCTCAAGATCCCACGGACGGTCGCCTTCGCCGGTGCCTTTGAGCGCAGCCGGGAAGATCACCACCTCCAGCGCGCCGCTGCCGCCATCGGCCTTTGAAACCGAGGCAATGCCGAGGAAATCGCCTTGCTTGATATCCCCGGCGTCCGCCTTGGTGACGCCGGAAATCTTCCAGCCTTCAGCCAACGCGATGGCGTCGGTGGCGCCTTCGCGGGTCTTCACCGTCAGCGTCGATCCGGCAAAGGCGGCAACGGTGCCGCGAATGCGCACGGCGTCGGCGGCTTGCGCCTCGACCAGGCTGGCGCCGGCGAGGCCTGAAATCGTGGCGAGCACGATGGCTGATGTCTTCAATGTCATGGGTCTGATCCTTTTGGGGAAAGCTGGCCAGATGCGGTTGCCAGCGACATCAAGCTAACGCGCGGGCGGGCCGAAACCGCTGAATATTTCGTCGTGCAGTCCTTCAAAAGAACTTGATTGGGAGATCGGGGCGGAGACCCCATATGTGACGGGCGCCAGCGGTGTTGACGCCGGTTCACGATGCCGTGACGGTCGGTTTGGGTCTTGGCAAATCACCCTTGAGCGGGCATTGTCCCGGCTCTCAGGCAACACCCTACCATTTTGATCCAAAACTCTTTAGCCCCATGGAGTTGCCAATGCCCCAAAATGCAAAACACGAACCCTTTTCCAGGCTGGCGGCCGATGTTGCGCTTGAGCACCCAGGCCTTAAAGCCATCCGGGAAACAAAGGGATACAGTATTGAAGAGCTTTCCCTGACCTGCGGTCTGTCGACCAGCGAGATTACCGACATAGAGAGCGGCAAGGACATCGATCCGTCGAAACTTCGCCGGATCGCCGCAGCATTGCAATTGCCCGAAACGGCCTTGATCGATGCCCCAGCGCCGACAGCGCCTGTGGAAAATCGGTCCGTTTCATAAATAGCGACGCCAAGGCGTCTCTCGACACAAGCTCGCCATGGTTTGCCCTGGCGAGCTTTTTCATGCTCGAGTGGTTTGGTAGGTGATTGGCCGGCGGATCGAATGGAGGAGAGACACTGGAAATGAGCCTTGAATCCGTGCGTGCCTTTCTGGCTGCCCATGCGCCTGACGTCGAAGTTTTAGTCACCGAAGCCAGTTCGGCGACTGTCGCGCTGGCAGCGGCGGCGCATGGCGTCGAACCGGCGCAGATCGCCAAGACCATCTGCCTGCGCGTCGGCGGGCAGACGATGTTGATCGTGGCCGGCGGCTTGTCGAGGCTCGACAACCGCAAATTCAAGGACCGCTTCGGCGGCAAGCCGCGCATGCTTGACGCCAATGAGGTTGTCGCCGCCACAAGCCACCCCGTCGGCGGCGTCTGTCCGTTCGGCCTGCCGGCGCCGCTGCCGGTCTATTGCGACGTCTCGCTGCGTGCCTTCGATGAGGTCGTGCCCGCTGCGGGCGCCACCAACGCCGCCGTGCGGCTCAGCCCGCAGCGCATGGCAGAGATCGTCAACGCCGAATGGGTCGATGTGTGCCAGTAGCGAATCGTCGGCTGGCAGAAGATTGGGCGACTCACTATACGTGACGCAATGAACGACGTTTTTGGCCACATCGCCTATGGTGAGAACGAGCCTTGCCATCGCGGCGCGATACCGATTGCAAGGACTGCTCGCTACTGTCTGTGGCGAACCCCTGCAGATCTGTGGTACCAGAGGCAGAGGTGGCCACTGTGACCGGCTGGCTACGGCTGAAAAACCCGTTTCGATCCAAGCTGCCATCAAGCGTGACCGTCGGACGTCACACCTATGGGGTGAGCCGGAAGAAGGTGCTTGGAGCGTCTGACGCCACTCCGTTGACCCTTGGGGCGTTCTGTTCGGTCGCCGGCAACGTCAGCTTTGAATGTTCCGGGGGGAGCCACGTGCCTTGGGCTGCTACCACTTTTCCGATCCACAGCCGCATGATGGACTCGACCGATCCCAATGCGCATGGCGGCAAACCCGTCGGCATTACCATCGCCAACGATGTCTGGATCGGCCGCGAGGCACTGATCATGCCAGGCGTCCACATCGCGGATGGCGCTATTGTTGCGGCCGGCGCCGTTGTCACCAAGGATGTGCCGCCATATGCGATCGTCGGCGGGGTCCCGGCCAGGCTTATCCGCTATCGGTTTTCGCAGGACGTCATTGCGAAATTGCTGGCGATCCGGTGGTGGGAATGGAGCGACGAGAAGATCAAGCAGGAGGCTGCTTTTCTCACGGGGCCCATCGAGCCTTTCCTGGAGCGACACGCAGCGTGACCTCGTAAGAAACGAACCCTGTTCGCGAGTGGCTGCAATGCGGCTGAGAAATCACGTGGCCACTTTGGGGGAAGCAGCTAACCGCCTGTGTTGTTTGGTCGGAGTGGCCGGATTCGAACCGACGACCCCTTGACCCCCAGTCAAGTGCGCTACCGGGCTGCGCTACACTCCGGACCGCGCAAAGCCATATATTTTCAAGGGTTATGGTGCAAGCGCTAAAACGGCGCATTGGACCGGAAAAGTCGCCAGGCATCTAGCCTTGTCGGCGCAACGCCAAGACGGTATGGCTCGCCCAATACCGATAAGAAGGGTTGCGCGTGGCAAGTTCCTGTTTTTTTCTAGCGGCTGACGCCAACTATTTGCCGTATGCATGCTTGGCGGCGCGCAGAATTCTGGACGTTTCGGGAGACGCAACGCCAGGCTTCATCCTGCATGTCGGCGCACGTGATCCCGATATGCGTGTTGCTGACCGCCTGCTGAAGAACCGCCTTCGTATAATGGACGTATCGGCGTTGTTTGCGCAGGCCGGGCATACCTTCCGGCCAAGCAATGTCGGCACCTTTGTTCGGCTTTTCGCCGACCAACTGCCTCAGTTCGCGGACTATGACCGTATCGCCCATGTCGATTGCGATGTTCTCTTCAATCGGGATATCGGTGACCTGGTGGGCCAGACTTTGCATGCCCCGCTGTTGGCCGCCCATGACGATTATATGTACTTCCGCCCGGGCTACCGGCACAAGTTGTCGATGCAACCGGGAGCGCCTTACTTCAATGCGGGGATCATCGTCTTCAATATGCCGTCGGTGCGTGAACAGGGCCTCTTGCACCGCGCCAGGGACGTGGCCATCGCCGGGCAGATGAACGATCAGAACGCGCTGAACATCGTCTTCGAGGGCAAGTGGCAGACGATGCATCCGAACTGGAATTTGATGTCCAACGATACGAAGGAGTTTCGGTTCGCCCAAGCCTATGCGCGGCATTTCGCCGGCGGCAAGCCGTGGGGGAGCCAGGTCGACGTGGAGCCCGAGGCGCTTGCCGTCTGGCGCGGTCTGGCAAGGGATACGCCCTGGCTCCAGCCCTTCACGCAGCGCATTCCCTTCGAGCGCGGCGTCATGAGGCGGTTCGCCCGACGGTTTGACGGCATCATGGGGATGTTGCCGAACAAGGACCGATATCGGCGGCGCGCCCGCTACGATGGCAGTAAGGTCCATAAGATGTATGCCGAGCATGCCGATGCTGGGGCGATGGCTGTGCAGTTTCCAGAAATACTCGGCGGATTCGACTGAGAGCTGTAACGAGCATTGACGGCTAGGGAACCAGGCTATGTCACAGAAATCGTGTTTCTTTTTCGCGGCCGACCAGAAATTCTTCCCCTTTGCCTGTCTGGCGGCACGCCGCGTTCTGGATGTCTCCGCCCCCGTCGACGGCTTTATTCTGCACACCGGTATCATCCCCGCCGAAGACCGATCTGTCGGCGAGCGCTTGCTCGGCGGGAGGATCGGCATCATCGACGTAACGAAGTTCATGGAAGCGACGAACTTCAATCGTGGAACGCATCCCACGCTTGCGACCTACATCAGGCTGTTCGCCGACCAATTGCCTGAATTCGAGCCATATGACCGCATCGCCTATTCCGACGCAGATGCGCTTTTCAACAGATCGATAGCAGACCTCTGCAACGTTCCGCTCAATGCTCCGCTGCTGGCCTCACACGACGAGCAGACCTATTTCGACGCAAAGTATCGACAGCATCTGCAGATGCAGCCCGGAGCGCCGAAGTTCAATGCCGGCGTTCTGGTGTTCAACATGCCGCTGGTCAGGCAAGAGAGGCTTCTGGAGCGTACCCGTCAGCTGGCGTCCGAGCAGGTCTATGGCATGGATCAAGGTGCGTTGAACCTGGCTTTCGAGGGCAGGTGGCAGACGATGCATCCGTTCTGGAACGTGATGACCAACTATACCAGCCAGATCCCTTTCAGCAGGTGCTATGCCCGCCACTTCGCATGGGGCAAGCCTTGGGATCGCCCTCCGATCGGTGTCGAGGTCGACGCCATGGCGATCTATCGCGATCTGGCGAAAGACACGCCCTGGGCCGGGCGCTTCAGCCGCAGCTGGCCGATCAAGCGAGGCATCATGAAGAACCTCGGACGCAAGTTCGACGCTATTAGCGGCATTTTGCTGAACGACGAGAAGCGCAAACGCAGGGCGCGATTCAACGCCGAAAAGGTCAGCGCCGTCTTTGCCGGCCACGCCGACAATTCGATGCTTGCCGTGCAATACCCCGAGCGGGTTGCCGGCATCGCGAGATAGGCGAAATCTCTGCAATCCATCGGCAGGGCGGAGTCATCCGAACTCGGCGCCTTTCCCATCGGTTCGGATTGCCGCCTCCGCCCTCAATCCCCGCTGATGCCTGTATTCCAGCGCGATCGCGCCCCAGATCAGGCCGAGCAGCAGGTAGACATGGCGCCAGTGGTCGATGTCGATGAAGGTGCCGAGCCCGATATTGCCGATGAAAGCGACGTAGGCGCAGAGCAGATAGGGCTGCCAGGGCCGGTCGCGCAAAAGGATGCGGAAGCCGGCGGCGATCGTCCACAGCGTCAGCGACAGGAACGAGACGAAGCCGAGCCAGCCATAGTCCATCAGCGTCTTCAGCCAGATGTCGTGCGTGTCTTCGCCGAAGATGGTGCCGAACACCAGCGGTCCGATGCCGAGCGGATGCTCGAGCGCCATCTGGAAGCCGATCGTGTAGCGGGCGAAACGGCCAAGCCGCGCCGTGTCATAGCTCTGTTCCAGCTGGGCGCGGCTGGAAAACATCTCGCTGACACCGGGCAGCTGCAGGATGACGATCATCGCGACCACCAGCAGCGTGACCGCCGCAATGGTCATGATGACGACGCGCATCCGGAACTTGCCGCTGTTGCTCTGGAGGAACAGGGCGCCGGTAAGCAGGATGGCCGAGACGGCGAACATGCCCCAGGCGCCGCGCGAGAAGGAAAAGAAGATGCCGGCGGTGATGATCAGCAGCGGCACCGCCAGCAGCGGCATGCGCGCGATCGACCCGGTCAGAAGCAGATAGAGCAGATAGATGCCGGGCAGCACCAGGAACGGCCCGAACACGTTCGGATCCTGGAAGGCGCCCTGGGCGCGGTCGTATCTGGTGAAGATGTCGGCGCCGGGAAAAGCGTGGAAATAGCCGGCAATGCCAAGCAGCGCTGTCACCACCGCCGAGAAGACATAGGCGATGAAGATGAGCCGGTAGAGGCTGGGTTGCACCGCCGTCACCGACGAGAAGAACACTGCGGTGAAGGCGAGGAACAGCGACACGGCGAGATAGAGCGGGGTATTGGCGAGGTCGGCCATCTGCGTCATCGCAATCATGCCGCCGATGTTCATCGTGATCAGCAGCACCAGCAGCGGCGCGGCAGCACGCGATATGCGCAGGCCAAACAGCGCCCACACCCCGATCAGCCCGACCATGAAGAGATCGTAAGGCGCCGGCTCGTCGATGACGAAGCCCGAGAGGAAGACGCCAAAAAACACCGCGCCCGAGGATATCAGTGCGATCAGCTTGGCGTTGACCGCAGAAGGCGGCAACGTGTTGACCGCCGAAGGCGGTACCTCATGCGAAATCGCGCTCAATAGGCGTTTTCCGTATTGAGCAGCCGCAGCGGCGTCAGGAACAGGATGCGCAAATCGAACAGCATCGACCAGTTCTCGATGTAATAGAGGTCGTACTCCGTGCGCATGCGGATCTTCTCATTGGTATCCATCTCGCCGCGCCAGCCATTGATCTGCGCCCAGCCGGTGACGCCGGGCTTGACCTTGTGGCGGGCGAAATAGCCGTCCACCACCTCATTGTAGAGAAGGTTGTGCGACTGAGCGGCGATCGCGTGCGGGCGCGGACCGACCAGAGACAGCGAGCCGAACAGCGAGTTGAAAAACTGCGGCAGTTCGTCGATCGAGCTCTTGCGGATGAAGCGGCCGACGCGGGTGACGCGTGGATCGTTCTTGGTCACCGTCTGCTTGGCGCTCGGGTCCGAGCGGTCGGTGTACATGGAGCGGAACTTATAGACTTCGACAATCTCGTTGTTGAAGCCGTGCCGCTTCTGCTTGAACAGCACAGGCCCCTTGCTGTCGAGCTTGATGGCGATGGCTGTCGCCAGCATCACCGGTGAAAACAGGATGATGCCGATCAGCGAGAAGACGATGTCGAAAGCGCGCTTGGCGACCGAATCCCAGTCGTTGATCGGCCTGTCGAAGATGTCGAGCATCGGCACCGAGCCGATGTAGGAATAGGCGCGCGGACGAAACTGCAGTGCATTCGAATGCGCTGAGAGCCGGATGTCGACCGGCAGCACCCAGAGCTTCTTGAGCAACTGCAGAACGCGCGTTTCAGCAGTCAGCGGCAATGACACGATCAGCATGTCGATGCGTGCGATACGGGCGAATTCCATCAGCTCCGAAATGGTGCCGAGCTTGGGATAGCCGGCCACGATCGGCGGCGAGCGCTTGTCGCCGCGGTCATCGAAGATGCCGCAGACGCGGATGTCGTTGTAGGGCTGTTTTTCGACCGAGCGGATCAGCATTTCGGCCGCCTTGCCGCCGCCGACGATGACGGCGCGGCGTTCCATGCGGCCGTCGCGCGCCCAGCTTCGGATCAGCTTCGACATCACCAGCCTGAGGCCAAACAGCAGAAGCAGGCCGACAACGAACCATGTGCCGAACAGCAGGCGCGAATAGTCCTCCGACATCTTCATGATGAAGGCCGTCAGCGCCATCAGCGCGAACGTGCCTGCCCATACCATCAGCACGCGGCCGAAGCTGGAGACCGGCCGCATCAGGGCCGAGATCTGGTAGCAGTCGGAGACGTCGAGCAGCATCACGGCCAGGAACGAGGCCGCGGCGATGGTCAGCGGATATTGCCAGGCGAGGTAGTGGAAGAAGCCGACAAAATGGATGTAGAGCGCAAGCCCCGACAGGAACAGCAAGGCGAATTCGACGATGCGCAGCACGCCGCTGACCATGACCGGTGACATCGTATCGCGGCGGTATTGCGAGGCGACCTGGCGGGCAACACTGTTCATGCCGCCGGGCGTGGGGCTCTCGGCAGGACCGTCGAATTTGCGCACCGCATCGGCCGAAAAGCGGCGCGTGGGGTCGGTCTCGTTCATCGCGTTTCCCACAAGCTTCCGCCATGACCATAGCGGAATACAGCTAAAAAAATCTTGAGACAACTTGTGGTTTTGGTAGGTAGTCTATTTGCTGAGCGCGGCGAAATAGGCCTTTTCGATGTCGACAGCCATCACATCGGCGCCGAATCGCGCCTTGAGGGTGGCGGTATCGGGCATGGCGCGCCGATAGGCGTCGAGATCGCGTAGCGCCGCGCCCATCTTGTCGCCGAGTTGGCGGGCGTCAGGACGGATCAGGGCAGGGGATTCCTCGCCGAAGATTTCGGGTATGCCGCCGACGGCGGTGGCGATCATCGGCCTGCCGGCGGCCAGTGTCTCCAGCACGATATAGGGCATGGCTTCCGCGCGCGACGGCACGACCACCAGGTCGGCCAGTGCAAAGGCGTCCCTGGCTGGCATTGGTGGCAGAAAGCGGACCTGTTTTTCGAGCCCCAGCCGTTTCACTTGCATGTGGTAGCGCGGCAGGTCGTCGCCGTCGCCGACCATGACTGCGGTCAAGCGACGCTCGATGTGCGTGCCGGCCAGCGCAAGCGCGTCGATGAAGATATCCGGGCCTTTGAGGTCGCGCATCATGCCGATGTAGAGCAGGTCGGCCGCGTCGGGCAGTGTAATCACCGGCTCGAACTCGGCGGCGCGCAGGCCGTTATAGACCAGCGTGTTGGGGATCGGCGGTTCTCCGACCTTCCTGCGATAGGTCCGCCGCTCATAGTCGGAGACAAACAGCAGGCAGTCGGTGAAGCGCGCCATGAAGCGCTCCAGCGCGAAGAACAGCTTCCCGGTGGTCGTCGTTTCGTCATAGTGGAGGGAGCCACCATGCGGCGAATAAAGGCGGGCTACGCGAGACCTTGATACCCGCAACAATGAACCGAACAGACGGGCATAGGCGCCACCCTTGGCGCCGTGCCCATGCAACACGTCCGGCCGCAATTCCTTGATGATTCGATACGTACGCCAGGCGGAGGCGAGGTCGCCCGGCCCGACATGCCGCTGCATTGGCGTGCGATGGATACCCAGCGCCAGGCTGTCCTTCATCTGGTCGAACAGGCGTTCCTCGTATTCGCCGCCTGTGGTCGAATCGCAGACGATGCCGACGACGTGCCCGGCGGCGAGCTGTGCCTCCGTCAGGTCGCGCACATGCCGGAAGATCCCGCCGACGGGTGAGCGAAAGCAGTGGACGATCCTGAGCTGGTCCGCCACGTTGATGTCAGAACAGGCGTTCGCGAACGTAGACGGTATCGCCGGGCAGCAAGGGGTCGGAGGTGACCACCCTGCCGGTCATCACCTTGCCGTTGATGTCGCGGGTGATGTCGACGCTTTCCTGGTTGGCGCGCGGCGAGAAGCCGCCGGCAATCGCGATCGCTTTCTGTACGGTCAGGCCCGGCACATAGGAATACTGGCCGGCCGCGCCCACTTCGCCCATGACGAAGATCGGCCGGTAGCGGTCGATCTCGACCGACACGTCGGGGTCGCGCAGATAGCCCTGCCGCAGTTTGTCGGCGATCTCTTTTTCCAGCTGCTGGGCCGTGTGACCACGTGCCGGCACGGCGCCGACCAGCGGGAAGGACATGTAGCCGGACTGGTCGACGCTGTAGGTGTTGGTCAGCCCATCCTGCTCGAACACGGTGACGCGGACCCGGTCACCGGCGCCGAGCCGGTAGGGCTGGTCGAGCACTTCGTGGAAAGCCGCCGGCGTCGGCCGGTAGCTGGAGCAGCCGGCGAGCATCGACACGGCCAGCAGAGCGCGAAACAGACCAGCAGCGCTTTTCATGATCGGACACACACCTTCGTCGCTGTGGCCGCCATGACGCGGCGGCAAACCTTAAGGATCTGGGTTCGTTATCATCCTGTTAGGGTTAATGGCCGGTAAAGGGACGCGGCCGATTTGGCGGCAATCGACAAAAGCCGAGTAGTTTCATGGCCTTTGTTTGCCTGATGTCAGCAAACCCTAACGGGTGCTTACCGCCATCTTAACGCCTGAGTTACCATAGTTGTTTACGGTACTCTTAGACTCATGTTCTGGAGCAGGAATGCATGTCCGTTCAGTCCGCGGCCGCAGATGTCGATGTCGACCTGAGACAGCTCTTCGCCAGTCTGGCGAGGAACTGGCTGCGCATTCTTGTGGTCACGTTCGTCGTCACCGGTCTCGCCTTCGCCTTCGCCTGGCTTGCCACGCCGCACTACAAGGCGACGACGCAGCTGAAAATCCAGTTGAACGAATCGGCCTATACGCGGCCTGCTGGAACCAATGAAGACGACAAACCTGTGCTCGACGCGGAAGGCGTGGCAACAGAGGTTCAGGTCATTTCCTCGTCCGACATTCTCAATAAGGTGGCTGAAGATCTGAACCTGGGCGACAAGCAGGAGTTCAACGATGCGCTCGGCATGTCGCCGGTAAGCCGGCTTCTGGTCATTGCCGGGCTGAAGAGCGACCCGCAAGAGATTCCGCTCGAAGAGCGCGTGCTGATGAAGATGCGCGACAAGCTCAACGTCTATGGCGTGGAAAAGACGCGCGCCATCGCCGTCGAATTTTCCTCGGAAGATCCCAAGCTTGCCGCCGACATTCCGAATGCCATTGCCGCCCGCTACCTGGCCTACCAGGCGGATGCAAAGACCAAGTCGAACGCCGCCGCGACCGCTTTCCTGGGACCGGAGATAGAGGATCTGCAGAAGCAGGTGAGGGATGCCGAGGCCAAGGTCGCGGCCTTCCGTTCCGCCCAGTCGGACCTGTTGATGGGCGGCAACAATTCGGTGCTGGCGACACAGCAATTGTCCGAACTGTCGACCGAACTGTCGCGTGTGCGCGCCAACCGCGCTTCGGCCGAGGCTACGGCTGAAAGGGTGCGCCAGGCCTTGCAGAATGGCGGCTCGCTGGACGCCGTACCGGAAGTTCTGTCTTCCGATCTGATTCAGCGGCTGCGCGAGCGTCAGATCGAGCTCAGAACCAACATCGCCGATCTTTCCACAACCTTGCTCGACAATCACCCGCGTCTGCGGGCGCTGAGGTCGCAGCTAGCCGATCTCGACGGTCAGATCCGCATCGAGGCGCAAAAGATCATGCGCGGATTGCTGACCCAGGCGCAGACCGCCCAGGCCCGTGAAAATCAGCTTATGTCGGACGTCAACAAACTTAAGGCGGCGGCGTCGCGCGCCGGCGAGGAACAAGTCCAGCTGGATGCGCTGCAGCGCGAGGCGAATGTCCGACGCCAGCAGCTTGAATCCTATATGGCGAGTTTCCGCGAAGTGTCCTCGCGCAAGAATTATCTGCCGGTCGATGCCAGCGTGTTTTCCGAGGCGCGCGTGCCGTCCGAACCCTATTTCCCCAAACTCGTCCCGATCGTCGGCGCCGCCTTCGTCGGCTCGCTGCTGCTGATGTCGATCATCACGCTTCTGCAGGAACTGTTTTCGGGCCGTGCCATGCGTCCAGCCCCCGGCGCCCGCTTGGAGCGCATCGAACAGGTTGCGATGCCAGCCGCGTCGGTGCCGGCTGTTGAGCCGGAACCGGCGGCTGCGGTCGAGGAGGCGGAAGATCGGCCGGCGGACATGGAAGCCGAAGTGGAGCCGAAGGCGGTTCCCGGGTCGACTCCCACAGCGCTGGAAGAAGCAGCGGTCGCTGACGCCGAACCCGAACCGGTACGCTCCAGCCTTGGCGAGATCGATGTCGAGAAGGCGGCGGAAAAGCTGATCGCCAGCGGCGCCGCGCGCGCCATCTTCGTGTCGCCTGAAGGCGACGAGGCCGCGGCCTCGGCCGTGCTGGTGGCGCGCGAAGTCGCCGACGCCGGCCTGCGCGTGCTGCTGCTCGACCTGACTGCATCGGGCGCCGCCTCGCGACCGATGCTGGACAGCGGGCTGTTCCCCGGCATCACCAATCTGCTGGCTTCGGAAGCGCAGTTCAGCGACGTCATCCACGCTGACCTCTATTCCGACTGCCATGTCATTCCCGTTGGCACCGCCGATCCGGTTCGTGCCATGCGCGCCGCCGACCGGCTGCCGATCATCATGCAGTCGCTGACCACCGCCTATGATCTGGTCATTGTCGAATGCGGACCGGCCGATGCGCACGGCATCGGCCGACTCGTCGGCGACAGCACCGAGGTCTTCCTCTCCATGCTGCAAGCGGACGATGAGGTGGCGCAGGCCGCCGTCAAGTTGATCGAAAGCGGCTATCCCGACCTCACTCTGGTGACGCCGGTAGGCCATGAGACGCCGGGAAACCCCGTGCCGGGACGACGTAGCGCCGCCTGAGACATCAGACACTTCTACTTAGGCGGCGCCCACCAGTTTCTTGCAGAGTCGATCGACCATCGCGTGTCGGTTCACAAAACCGAGCTCTCAGCCGCACGTCTTGAAGAAACGCAAATGCCTGGCCAAGCCTGTCAGGCTGCGCCGATCTACCCCAACTCCAGGGTCGTCACACCAAATATTCGGCGCGGGTCGACCTTCGGAGGCGGACCTTTGTACATGCGGGTGGTGGTGAAGGTCGGCCTAAAACCAATCGCTGCAAGCGCCGTAGTGAAATCGATATTGTCGGCGGGAACGTCGATATGCAGATCGCCGCCTTCGCAGGCACCAGCCAGGCCGTGCAGGAGTTGCATCGCGGTCTCGGTATCGTCGGCAAACAGCGGGCCGATCTTGTAACCCGAACGGCAGGGACGAGCCACGGCGTAACCAGTGGTGCCGAGTGAACTGATCGCGGCGAACCCGCGATGCGGTGGTTGCGCCCAACGGTGTAGGAAGGCTCGCCGAGGTGCGGGAAAACAGCGGGCGTCATAGGCGATGATGTCGGGCAAGAGCTGCGTGGTTATCATTCGCACCCCTTCGCTTCGGACGGGCGGGGTCGCGGTACGGCCGCTGAAGCGGATGGTTTCGTAAGCTGGCCTGAATCCCCTGCGCCGGTAGTTGGCCAACTGCGCCGCGACGCCGTCGAGCCCGACTGTTCGGCCGGCCAGCCTGGCCATGCCGGCGCTCCAGACCGCTTTGCCGTGGCCTTGGCCGCGCATGTCTGGTCGGCAGATGTAGAGACCGATGAAACCGAAATTGCCGCCATAGGCGACAGCCGAGATGGCGGCGATCATCTCGTTGCCGACAAAGGCGCCGATGAAGCCTTCAGGGTCGGTCGGCTGAAATGCGGCGGCATCGCCAAGGCCAGGGTTCCACCCTTCAGCTGCCGCCCAGTCGATGAGAACGGCCAGTTCTTGTAGTGACAGCGCACGGATGGTCGGCTTCATGGCTCACTCTGCGGCGATAGTCCCGGGCGAGAAGGATTTCAGCATACCGCGATAGGACTTGGCCAGCGGGCTGGCATAGGCACCGCGCTTCGAGGTCGACAGCCCCAATGCGATCAGCGCCTCGGCCTGCTTGATCGCCGCGCCGACGCCGTCGATGACCGGCAGGTCGAACTCCTCCTGCAACTGGTGGGCGAGGTCGGCCATGCCGGCGCAGCCCAGCACGATGGCCTCCGCACGGTCCTCCTCAATGGCACAGGCAATCTCGCCGCGCAGTTTCTCGACGGCGCCCGACGTCGGATCCTCAAGGGCAAGGACCGCAATGTCGGCGGCGCGCACGCGGGCGCGCCCGGCCATGCCGTAGCGCTGCACCAGCCCCTCGACAGGGACACGCGAGCGTTCGGTCGTCGTTACGACTGTGAAGCGCTGGGCAATGTACGAGGCGACACTGAGTGCGGCCTCACAGATGCCGATGACCGGAATGGAGGCCATGGCGCGTGCGGCGTCCAGGCCGGTATCGTCGAAGCAGGCGATGATGGCGGCCTGCGCCCCGGCACGTTCGCCGGCGGCGATCTCCAGCAAAAGGCCGGGCACGGCCAATGCTTCGTCATAATAGCCCTCGATCGAGGCCGGCCCCATCGAGGAGGTGACCGCGATCACCTCTGTCCGCGCGCCGGCAACGCCGCGCGCCGCCGCGGCGATCGTCTCAGTCATGCTCGCCGTCGTGTTGGGGTTCACCACCAGTATTTGCACAATCAAGCCCTGGCCCGCCTGCGGCCGACATAGAGGATGGCGCCCAGTGTTGCCAGGATCACCAGGAAGGAAAACACGGTGGTCACGGTGCCCAGTGCGTAGAGCACCGGCGTCGTGACATTGGTGGTCATGCCGTAGATCTCGAGCGGTAGCGTGTTGAAGGTGCCCGACGTCATCAGCGTACGGGCGAACTCGTCATAGGACAGCGTGAAGCCGAACAGGCCGACGCCAATCAGGCTCGGCGCGATCATTGGCAGCACGACATGGGCGAAGGTCTGCCAGGAGTTGGCGCCCAGGTCACGCGCGGCTTCCTCATAGGCGGGCGAGAAGCGGTTGAAGACGGCGAACATGATGAGCACGCCGAAGGGCAAGGTCCAGGTGAGGTGCGCGCCGAAGGCTGACGTGTACCAGGCCGGGCGAAAGCCGACCTGCTGGAAGACGACGCCGATGCCCAATGAAATGATGATCGAGGGTACGACGAGGCTGGCGACCGCCAGGTAGAACAGCGCGGTGGCGCCACGAAATTTTTGCCGGAAAGCGAGCCCTGCCAGCAGCGACACGATGACGGTGACGATCATCACCATCAGGCCGAGCACCAGCGAGCGCTTGAAGCTGCCGCCGAAATCGCCGACCGCCTGGCGCTCGAACAGATTGGCGAACCAATGCAGCGACACGCCATTGAGCGGGAAGGTGAGGCCGCCGGTCTCGCCTTGGAAAGAAAGGATCAGGATCGCCGATAGCGGGCCATAGAGGAACAGGACGAACAGAGTGAAGAAGGCGGCAAGCACATAGAATTCGAGGGTGCGTTTTTCGTGGCTCACCTCAAAGCTCCTTGCGGATGTCGACGATGCGCAGGACGCCGGCGACCATCAACAGCACCAGCACCAGGAGCACGACCGCGTTGGCGGCGGCTGCGGGATACTGCAGCAGCGACATCTGGTTCTTCATCATCAGTGCGACCGATGCGCTCTGGCCGCCCGACATCACCTGTACGGTGGAGAAATCGGCCATCACCAGCGTGACGACGAAGATCGTGCCGATCGCCATGCCGGGCTTGGCCAGCGGGATGACGACGTTCCACAGCACCTGCCAGCCGGACGCGCCGGCATCGCGCGCCGCCTCGAACAGCGAGCGGTCGATGCGCATCAACGTATTGAAGATCGGCGTCACCATGAACAGCGTGTAGAGATGCACCATGGCCAGCACGACCGCGAATTCGGAATAGAGCAGCCACTCGATCGGCTTCGGCACCAGCCCCATGTGCACCAGCGTCGAATTGATCAGCCCGTTGCGGCCGAGCACCGGGATCCACGAGATCATGCGGATGATGTTGGAGGTCAGGAACGGCACCGTGCAGACCAGGAACAGCACCATTTGCATGGCCGTGGTGCGGATGTGGAAGGCAAGGAAATAGGCGACCCAGAAGCCTATGAACAACGTCAGCGCCCAGACGATGGCAGCGAACTTGATGGTATTGAGATAGGTCTTCCACGTCACCCAGGAGCCAAGCACGTCGGAATAGTTCGTCGTCAGGAAATCAGGATACATGGCAGCGAAGTCGTAATCCCAGAAAGACACGACGGCGATCATGATGATGGGCAGCAGCAGGAACGCACCGAGGATGAGTGCCAGCGGCGCTGACTGCAGATAGGGCGCGACGGCACCGGGCGAGAAGCGGCTGCGCTTGCTGGGACTGGCGGCGGCGATGGCGGGGCGTTCGAGCGCGACTGTCATCAATGCTCTCGGGTTTGGCGATGCGGCCTGAACCGCGTTCCCTTCTCCCGGGAGGGGAGAAGGGGTAGAGGAGGGATGCTGCTTGCTCCCTTACGCCGCGATAAACTCGTTCCAGCGCTTAACCATGTAGCGGTCCTCGTCCATGACCGAGTTCCAGCAGGCGACCTTGCCCATGCGCTCTTCGAACGAGCCGCCGTCGCGCACGGCGCCGGCCTTTTCCATGACGGTGCCATCCGGTGCCTTGATCTCGCCCTTGGCGGGCTTGCCCTCGATCCAGTAGCCCCATTCGTCCTCGGACATGAACTTCTTGGCCGAGACCATATTGGCCGAGTAGTAGCCCTGGCGATTGAGATAGCCGCCGACCCAGCCCGACGTATACCAGTTGATGTATTCGTAGGCCGCGTCGAGCTCGGCGCCCTTGAGATGCGCGGCAAGGCCAAGGCCGCCGCCCCATGAGCGGTAGCCTTCCTTGAGCGGCTGGAAGCGGCAGGCGATGCCCTTCGAGCGCACGGCAGCGACCGCCGGTGACCACATGGACTGGATGACCACTTCGCCCGATGCCATCAGGTTGACGCTCTCGTCGAACGACTTCCAGAAGGCACGGAACTGGCCCGCCTGCTTGGCTTTGATCAGGAAGTCGATGGTCTTGTCGATTTCTTCCTTGGTCATGTTGCCCTTGTCTGCATATTTGATGTTGCCGGTGGCCTCCATGATCATGGCCGCATCCATGATGCCGATGGATGGGATGTTGAGAATCGCGGTCTTGCCCTTGAAGGCCGGGTCCATGATGTCGGCCCAGGTGGTGATGTCGCGGCCGACGAGGTCGGGCCGGATGCCCAACGTATCGGCGTTGTAGATGGTCGGCACCATGGTGAACCAGTTGGTCGGCGCCTTGGCGAAGGTCTTTGAATCCTGCGCCTCGACATAGCCGACGGTGTGCGGCGCGGTGCCCTGGGCGATGACGCTATCGGGAGTGAGCTTGCCGGTTTTGAAGAGCGGCACCAGCTCGTCGTAATATTTCAACTTGCTGACATCCATCGGCTGAAGCACGCCGCTCGGGAACACCTTCTTGCAGATCCAGTATTCGATGTCGGCAATGTCGTAGCTGTCGGGCTGGGTCACCGCGCGCTGAGCTGCGGCATCGGAATCGGTCGCCGTCATTTCCAGCGTGATGCCGAGGTCGGCCTTGCACTTGTCGGCAATGGCATTCAGGTTCGACACGCCGGTGCCGAACTGGCGCAGCGTGATGTTGGACTGCGCCCAGATGGTCGGGAAGCCTGTGATGACGCCCGAGCCCGCGGCGAGGGCTACGGCGGCGGCACCCGTCTTGAGCAGCGAGCGGCGCGAAATGCCAGTCTTGGTTTCTATAGTGTTTGTCATGTTAGTTCCCCTGTCTTTGTTTTGCTTCGTTGAATTCATGAATGAAGGCGTCCGAGGACGATGGCGTCTTCGGAGTCCCAGGCGAGCGGCACGGCATCGCCGACGGCGACCGGCTTTGCGAAGAAATCAGAATCGTCGACGATCACCGTGAAGTCGTCGATGCCGGCGCCGTTGACAGACAGCTTTACGGAATGGCCGCGATACTCGATGTTTGAGACGATGCCAGTGAAGCCGAGGCCGGGTGAGGGCGCTTCACCGATGCGCACATGGTCGGTGCGGATGGCGATGTCGATCGGTGCGCCCGCATCCTGGCCCTGGCCGCTTGCGGCAAGGGAGCCGCCGCCATTGACGTCGAAGACCACCATGCCGTCGCGTGCGCCGGTGACGCGGCCCGAGATGACGTTATGGTCGCCCATGAAGCGGGCGACAAAGGCCGTGGCCGGCCGCTCGAACACGTCACGCGGAGGCGCCGCCTGTTCGATGCGGCCATCGTTCATAACCACGATCAGGTCGGCTAGGGCCATGGCCTCCTCCTGACTGTGGGTGACGTGGACGAATGTGATGCCTAGCGAGGTCTGCAGTTTCTTCAGCTCGGCGCGCATGCGGATCTTCAGGAACGGATCGAGCGCCGACAACGGCTCGTCGAGCAGAAGCGCCTCGGGGTCGGTGATCAGCGCGCGCGCCAGCGCGACGCGCTGCTGCTGGCCGCCGGAAAGCTGCGCCGGCTTGCGCGTCGCATAGGCCTCCATCTGCATCAGCTTGAGCATGTCGAGGGCCTTGGCGCGGCGCTGTTCCTTGTCGATGCCCTTCATCTTCAGGCTGAAGGCGACGTTGTCGATGAGGTCGAGATGCGGGAACAAGGCGTAGGACTGGAACATCATCGCGGTGCCGCGCTTGGCCGGCGGCAGGTCGGTGACGACGGTGTTGCCGAGCCGCACATCCCCCGACGAGATGCTTTCGTGCCCTGCGATCATGCGCAGCGTCGAGGTCTTGCCGCAGCCGGAGGGGCCGAGCAGGCAGCAATAGGTGCCGGCCGGTATCTTCAGGCTGATGTCTTCGACGGCGGTCGTTGTTCCATAGACTTTCGAAACGGACACGATGTCGATTTCGGCGGCTTTGGACATCAGGCTTCCCCGGTTGGCTCGCATTAGCCAAGCATCATGCGTGCCAATCTCCGGCCGCGGGGCCAAGCACTTGAATTGTCGGAAAAATCTGGAATCGGAGGCGGTGCCGCTCGAAATGGCATGCTTGTGCGTTGCACAAATTATGGGCTATTGTGCGCGAAATGCACAAAAATCGTATGCAATCTTTTTTGGCTTTGTATTCACTTTGCTCTCGTGCGCGGAGCGGGAGTCGCGTTAGAAGGAAGCGGGAACACGGGCCATCATGAACATTGCCGATCATATCCATGCCGCTGACAGCGCCAATCAGGATCGCGCCCAGGCGATCCGCGACAACCTGCGCGACGCCATTGTCGACCGGCGGCTGACGCCGGGCACCAAATTGTCGGAAGGCGAGGTCGGCACATTGTTTGAGGTGTCACGCACCGTGGCGCGGGCGGCCCTGCAGATGCTGTCGTTCGAAGGGCTGGTGCGCACCGAGCGTAATCGCGGCGCCTTCGTCGCCAACCCTTCGCCGGAGGAAGCGCGCCAGGTGTTCGCCTCGCGTCGGCTGATCGAACCAGGCATCGCCATCGCGGCCTGCGAGCGCGTCACCGCCGCCGACATCGCCGCCTTCAAGGCGCAACTCGATGAGGAGGGCCGCTTCATTGCCGAGCGCGGCCCCACCGCGCGGCGCGCCGAAATCAAGGCGTCCGGCGATTTCCATCTGCTGCTCGCCTCGGTGGCCGGCAATGCGATCCTGCAGCGTTTCATGGAAGAACTCGTCGCCCGCTCGTCGCTGGTCATCGCTCTCTACGGACGCTCTGGCGTGTCTGCTTGCGGCCATAGCGAGCACACCGGCATCGTCGGTGCGCTGGAACGCCGGGATTCCCGGCTGGTCAGCGCGCTGATGCTGCATCACATCGACCACATTGAAGCCGACCTCGATCTGCGCGTCAGGGCGGGTCCGGCGCTCAGGGAAGCCCTCAACTTTTGAAGGGTAGGGCGGCCACCGCATTTTATCGCCGCGTAGCAGCACTTGGCGTCCCGAAAATGCGGTATTCCGCGCTAGCTTTCATCCTCGGTGGCCGGCGCTGCCGTTTGCCCGGCCGCCTTGCGGCGCAGCATCTTGGTTAGCTTCCAGATCGTCGGGCTGTTCTTGATGAAGGCTTTCAGCCGCGCCCCCTGCTGGAGGACGAGCGCCAGCGCGCGACCCTTCAGCGTCAGGGGGACCATGACCTCGAAATGCTGGGTCTCGATATCGCACCAAAGCCGCTTGTACGGTTCGTCGCCGACCGAGAAATCATAGACTTCGAAGCCCGTCTCGCAGGCTTCCTGGATGTTGTCGAAGAACAGGAAGTCGCCGGGGCTGGTGTGGCCGAGATCATCCTCGGCGATGGCGCCGAATTCGCAGATCAGGCGTTTGCCCGAACGGCTCGAGCCGGTGATGGCGCGCAGCTTGCCGGCGACCTCAAGCCCATGTAGCACGAAGGCCGGTTTTTCCTCGCCCAGCGCGCTGGCGAACAGAGTGCGGAAGAAGGCACGCACCTCCGGCTCGCCGAAGACATTGGCGATGCCCATCTTGGCGAAGCGGAACTCCTTCATGGCGAAGAAGGCATCGAGCAGCCTGTTCACCTCTTCCGGTGTCCGCGCTTCGATGCGGCGATGACTGCCGACAGCCTCGAACTTGCGCGTCTGCGAACGATGCTTCTTGCGCTTGCGCTTGCCACTCGCACGCGACAGCAGCGCATCGAAGCCACCATCGAGGTCGACGGCGAGCGACAAATTGGGGCTGGGGAAATGTGCGAATGCCGCCAATGGATTGGCAATGCCATCGAGGTCGGGCAGCAGCCTTTCCAGCGCAACAAGGTCGATATCGGGACGCGCCTTGGCGATTGCCGTCAAAAGGGTGCGGACGACCGAGGCATCGGCCTTTGCCAGCCAGGCTTTATCAGCGGCGGCGAAATTGCCGTTGGCATGGCGCCCACCCATGAAGCGGGCGACGCGGAATGGACCGGTTGGCGTGATTTCTAGTGCCAGCGAGAAGACCGGCCTGTCCTCGATTTTCAGCGTTGCGACGATGGCATCGGGATTGGCTTGCGCTGTCCATGCACAGATCCAGGCAGCGCTCTGCGCCGGCGCAAACAGCGCCGAACGGCAGAAGTCGGCGTAGGCGGCCAGCGCCGCGGCGTCGGCGATCGACACCGACAGGATGGTCTGGTCGGAAGCCGTCGCGCGCGCAGACGCCTTGCTTGCGGCGAGCCGATTGCCGTCAAATGACGCGGTGGCGTCAACCATACCTCAATCCTTAAGGCGTATTCGTCGCGATCAGGGAGTTCGCGTCGGCGCGTTCCGTGCTTGGATTGAGCCTAGGCGCAAAAGGTGAATGAATGATCGACGGCGGTGAGGCAGTTCGGAAACTGGCGCTTAACATCGCCCGCTTTACCGGCCTTGCACCGCTGGCCAAACCGTTCGTCGGCGGCATCGGCGCCATCCTGATGCTGCACCGGGTCACCGCCACGCCGGAGAAGCCCGACGGTGTCAACCGCCACCTCAACATTGCCCCGCGATTCCTCGACGCCCTGGTCGGCGACATGAAGGCGAGGGGCTATGCCTTCGTCACGCTGGACGAGGCGATCGAGCGCATCAAGGCCGGCGGCAAGGATGGCCAGTTCGCCACCATCACCGCCGACGACGCCTACCGCGACAACATGACCGAAGCGCTGCCGGTGCTGGAAAAGCACTACGCGCCGATCACCATCTATGTCGCGCCGGGCCTGATCGACGGCAGCGCCGACCTGTGGTGGGACGTCGTCGAGGATATCGTCAACGCGCGCGACCGGCTGACGCTGGCGACGCCGAAGGGGCCGGTTTCGATCGACTGCTCGACCCACGGCAAGAAGCTCCAAGCCAATGCGCGCTTGCACGCCTACCTGACGCTTGAGGTGCGCGAGGAGGATCAGCGCGCCGTGCTGCGCAACCTCGCGCGCTCGAACGGCATCGAACTCGATGGCCTGCGCTCAAGCACGCTGATGACCTGGGACGACATACGCGCCATGGCCGGGCACAGGCTGGTGACCATCGGCGCGCATACGGTCAACCATCGCAATCTGAAGCGGTTGGATGAAGCCGATGCGCGCCACGAGATAGGCGACGTCAGGCGCCAGCTGCAGGCGCAGCTCGGCGAAGTGCCGCGCCATCTCGCTTATCCCTATGGCTATGCCAGCGCTGTCGGCTGCCGCGAAGTGGGCTTCGCCCGCGACGCCGGCTACGCCTCGGCGGTGACCACCCGACATGGCGTGCTGCATGCCGAGCATGCCGGCTTCCTGCACGCGCTGCCGCGCATTTCGGTCAATGGCCGCTACCAGAGCGTCGCCCACATCCGCACCATGCTGTCGGGCGTGACGACGCCGCTGGCCAATGCCGGCAAGATGGTGGTGACCATCTGAGATGGTGGTGACCATCTGAGATGGTGGTGACCATCTGAGATGGTGGTGACCATCTGAGATGGTGACGATCCAGGCTATGCCGATATTCAGGTGAGGCCGACCTGCAAACGGTTGCCTCAGCGCTTCACCGGCGGCTCCAGGATCAGCCATTTGATGATGCCCATTGCCGGCAGCACCCAGAGCAGGCCGCTGAACAGGAAGAACAGGAAGTGCACAAGCGGGCCGGATTCCGACAACTGCGCGACCGCTATGATCGACGCGACCAGCGCATAGATGATGACCAGCGCGACCAGCAGGAAGGTTCCGATCAGCTTTTTCAGGCGGATGGGCATGAGGCGTTCTCGTTGACCGCCTTCGCTTAGGCCCAAGCAGGCGCCCGCGCAACCCGCCAGTTGCTGCGCGACGGCGTGCCGCGCCGTCTGGTCTTGTCAGCCGGGTTGCGATGGTTCACCACTCCGTCACATCAACTGCCGGGACTTAGCCCATGGCTGCCATATCAGCTGCCGCGCCTTACACGGCCCGCGACCGCGACCTCAACAACCGGGCGCTGGTGCGCGGCTGGCTCTATGTCGTGATCTTGGTGTTGTTTGCGCTGGTGCTCGTTGGCGGCGCCACCAGGCTCACCAATTCCGGCCTTTCGATCACCGAATGGAAGCCGATCCACGGCGTCATACCGCCGCTCAACGACGCCGAGTGGCAGGAGGAATTCCAGCTCTACCAAAAGATCCCGCAATATGCCGAGCTCAACAAGGGCATGAGCCTCGACGCCTTCAAGTCGATCTTCTGGTGGGAATGGGCGCACCGCATCCTTGCGCGCAGCGTCGGCCTCGTCTTTGGGCTGCCGCTGCTGGTTTTCTGGGCGACGCGCCGCATCGAGCGCGGCCTTGGGCCGAAACTACTCGGCATTCTGCTGCTTGGCGGCCTGCAAGGCGCCATCGGCTGGTGGATGGTGGCCTCCGGCCTTGTCGACCGCGTCGCCGTCAGCCAATACCGGCTGGCGACGCATCTAACGCTTGCCGCGCTGATCTTCACCGCCACCATGGTGGTGGCGCGCGGCCTGGCGCCGCATTCCGAACCCGCCGCCGACCGGTCGACGCAAAAGCTCGCCTGCTTCATCGTGCTGCTGGCACTAATCCAGATCTATCTCGGCGGGCTGGTCGCCGGGCTCGACGCCGGCCTGAGCTACAACACCTGGCCGTTGATGGACGGCAAGATCATCCCCAGCGACCTGCTGCTGCTTGAACCGGCGTGGCGCAATTTCTTCGAGAACCCGAAGACGGTGCAGTTCGTCCACCGGCTTGGCGCCTACACGGTCTTCGCCGTCGCGCTCTGGCATATGATCGCGACACGGGCGCGCCAGCCGGGAACGACGCATGCAAGGCGCGCGACGCTGCTGTTTCTGCTGGTGCTGGTTCAGGCCTCGATCGGCATCGGCACGCTGTTGATGCAGGTGCCGCTGCACATGGCGCTGACTCATCAGGCTGTCGCGCTTGTCCTGCTGGGTTTTGCCGCCGCGCACTGGCGCGGCACCAAGGGCGCCTATCCGCTGCCGACGCGGCCGCCCATGAAACGCAGATACATCGTCTACGGTGTCTTGGCCGCCGCGATTGTCTGGGTTGCAATCGAAGCCGGTCGTTACGTCGCTGCCATGACGTGATCGCGTCGGGTCAGAAGCTGAGCCGCACCTTCCGGATCGCTTCGGCGACCGACAGTTCGCGGTTCTCGTCGACCGCATTCTTGTCCTCATGATGCCACGCGGCCGACAGGCAGCCCCAGGTGATGCCATGGTCGAGGATGGCGGCCGGCGTCTGGCCGAGCGTCTTGCCAAAGATTTCGGCCATATTCGCGATGCGTTCGGGATCGAGGCAGAGGTCGTCGCGCTCGAGCGGGTTGTAAAGCATGTTGGCAGCGTCGAAGCCGGGATCGCCGAGCACGCCCTTGGGGTCGATCGCCAGCCAGCCGCGCGCGCCGTGCAGGATGTTGTCGTGATGCAGGTCGCCATGCAGTGGCGCGACCGCATGCGGGGCATCGAGCAGCCGGTCCGCAATGGCGGCGGCCTTGACGTAAAGGCTCGGCTCCGCCGCGTCGCGATCAGCCATGGCCTTCTTGAACAGGCTGGCAAACCGTGTCCGCAGCGGTTGCAGGTCCGGTGGGGCAGAGTGCTTCGACGGCGAGAACAATCTTGCCATCACTTCGGCCGCGATTGCGGTGGCGGCGTTGTCGCCGTCTTTGTCGAGAACCTCGGCAAGCAGGGTGTCGCCGGCATATTCGAGCAGCATGCGGTGGCCGTCGCGGCCATAGAGCCGCACCGCGCCTTCGCCGCGCCGCCAGGCGAGATAGTGTTCGCCGCGCAGCTCATCCTCGACATCGTCGAAAGGTTTGAGCGCCTTGACGATGGCTGGCGAACCATCCTCGCGCCGCACCTTCCAGATGCGGCTTGAAAAGGTCTCGGCAATAAGTTCAGGCGCGCTGACCTTCCAGCGCCTTGGAAATGCAGGCATGGTCTATTTTTACAGGCCGAGCATCAGGTCCATGTTCTGCACGGCCGCACCCGAGGCGCCCTTGCCGAGATTGTCGTAGACGGCAATCAGCAGCGCCTGTGCCCTGTCGTCATTGGCAAAGACATAGACCTTCATGCGGTTGGTGCCGTTATAGACCTCCGGATTGATCTCCGGCATGCGCTCCATATGCGCGTAGGGCGCCACCTCGACCACGCCGCCTTGGATGGCGGCAAAATGGTCGGCGATCGCAGCGTGCAGTTCAGCACCGGTCGGCACATGGTCGAGACCGCCGAGCTGCAGCGGCACCACCGTGATCATGCCTTGGGCGAAATTGCCGACCGCCGGCTGCATGATCGGATCGTGCGACAGCTTTGCGTAGGTCCTGAGCTCCGGCACGTGCTTGTGCTGCAGGGTCAGCCCATAGGGCAGGAATTCCGAGGCATCCTCGCCCTGGGCGACATACTCCTCGATCATCGGCCGACCGCCGCCCGAATAACCCGAAATGCCGTTGACCGTGACAGGGAAATCCGGCGGCAGCAGGCCTGCCGTCACCAGCGGCCGCAGCGTCGCGATCGGTCCTTGCGGCCAGCAGCCGGGATTGGCGACGCGCCTGGCGTTGGCGATGGTCCTGGCCTGTCCCTTGTCCAGTTCGGCAAAGCCGTATTCCCAGCCCTCGGCGACGCGATGCGCCGTCGAGGCGTCGATCACCTTGGTGGTGTCGTTGGCAATCAGCGACACGCTTTCCTTGGCGGCAGCATCCGGCAGGCACAGGATCGCGACATCGGCGGCATTGAGGAATTCGGCGCGCGCCGCCGTTTCCTTGCGGCGCTCGGTCGGGATTGAGATGATCTCGAGATCGCCGCGCTCGGCCAGCAGCGCCCTGATCTGCAGGCCGGTGGTGCCGTGTTCGCCGTCGATGAAGATTTTCGGTTTCATGTCCCTGCCAAATTCCCTGCTAATTCAAACCTATATGCCTTGGCCGTGGTTCGCCGCGCCGTGATTGCCATTGTTCAACTCGAAGGCCCGCGCCTTTCGTTCGGCCACCAGGCCAAGATAGTGCATGGCCACCATCGAGCCGGCGATAGCCGTTATATCGGCGTGATCATAGGCCGGCGCAACCTCGACGACATCGGCGCCGATTATATCGACCTGGCCGAGCTGGCGCAGCGTCGACAGGATTTTTGCCGAGGATGGTCCGCCGGCGACCGGCGTGCCGGTGCCGGGCGCAAAGGCCGGGTCGAGGCAGTCGATGTCGAAGGTGAGATAGGTCTTCCTGCCGCCGGTGCGGTCGACAATGGCATAGGCGATGTCTGACGCCCGCATCTCCTCGATCTCGTGGCCGTAGAGGATCTTGATGCCGAACGTATCGGGCGCATGCGTGCGGATGCCGATCTGGATCGAGCGGTCGGGATCGATGATGCCTTCATTGACGGCTCGGCCGACGAAGGAGCCGTGATCGATGCGCTTGCCGTCATCCGGCCAGGTGTCCTGGTGGGCGTCGAACTGCACCAGCGCCAGCGGCCCGTGGATGGCGGCATGCGCCTTGAGCAGCGGCCAGGTGACGAAATGGTCGCCGCCGAGCGACAAAAGGAAAGCGCCTGATTTCAGGATCTTTGCCGCCTCGCGCTCGATCGTGCCTGGCGTCTTCTGGTGATTGCCCGAATCGAGCAGGCAATCGCCGTAATCGACAACGGCCAGATGCTCGAACAGGTCGCGCGAGAATGGATATTGCGGGTCGTTGTCGAGGATCGCCGAGGCGCGGCGGATCGCCTGCGGCCCAAAGCGCGCGCCCGGCCGGTTGGTGACGGCGGCATCAAAGGGAATGCCCCATACCACCGCGTCCGCGCCCTTTACATCCTTGGTGTATTTGCGCCGCATGAACGACAGCGCGCCGGCATAGGTCGGCTCGAAGGATGCCCCCGTCTTGGAGCGGGCGGTGAAGGCGTTATCGATGGTCTGGTTCGCCATTATGGGTCCTCTTTGTTCATCGGGCTGCCACAACTACAGAACCGGCACGCAAGATACCAGTCGCAGCGTGGCGAAACGCCGTAGCGTTCTACAGGCTGCCTTCTCAATTCCGCTTCGGCGCGCTGCCGGCATGGTTTCAGCACGACTTTGTTGCAGCGGCGCGACAATCCACTAGCCGGCTTCGTTCACCGGCCTGTCACTGACGTCGCCTATCCCCGGGTCGATCCTGCAAGGAGCGATTCTCGATGCGGACCATATGGCTGAGCGTTCTGCTCTCGACAGCGCTTGTGGCCTTCACCGGCCAGGCATTGGCGGGCGAAACCCGCGCCCGGCAGATCCTCGACCGCTTCGAACATGCCAACCAGTGGCGCGACCACGTCATGATTGCCGCGCATCGCGCCGGCAGTATGCAGGCCGGCAAGACGCTCTATGCCGAAAACTCCCTCGCCGCCGTCGAAGGCGCGATTACCATTGGTGCTGAGATCGTCGAGGTCGACATCAGGCGCTCGAAGGATGGCGAATTCGTCGTCATGCATGACAGCTGGCTCGACCGCACCACGAACTGCAAGGGCGAGGTGGTCAACTACACGCTGGCCGAACTCAAACGCTGCAGGCTGGTGGTCGAAGGCACCGGCGTCGTCACCGATGAAGCCGTGTCGACGCTGCGCGAAATGCTGCTGGCGACCAAGGATCGCATCCTGATCAACCTCGACAACAAACTCGATGTCCAGGCGCTGCCCGGTATGATCGGTGTCGCCCGCGACCTCGGCATGGCCGAACAGGTGATCGTCAAGGAAAACCTGTGGAACCACCAGCGGATCGACACCGTCAAGACGACGCTGGACGCCATTGGCGGCGGCTTCCAGTTCATGCCGATCATCGCCGACGATGCGGTGCAGGACGCTGCCTTCGCCGAGCAGGTCGGCAAGGCTTTTGCGCCCGGCGCGATCGAGCTGATCAACTGGCGGGCAGGGGCTGAGACGCTGACGCAGACGGGCGGACCGCTGTTCAGCACCCGCATGCGGGCGGTGTCGGTGCGCGGCGGCTGGCACATCTGGGCCGACACCTACGCCATCGTCAACAAGCCGGGCGGCTTCCTCTCCGGCGGCCGCGGTGACGAACTGGCGGTCGCGGCCAGCCTGCCGGCCGAGACCTGGGGCTTCTGGGCCGAGCGCGGCGCCACCATCATCCAAACCGACGAACCGAAGGCGGCGATTAACTGGCTGGCGGCAAATGGGTTTCGCGTGCCTTACGCCGATGAGGCAAAGCCGGCCGAGCCGGCGAATACGGCGAGTATCAATTAGAAGTTTGACGTTGGCGCCATCACCCCACCCGGCGCTGCGCGCCGACCTCCCCCCATCGAGGGGAGGTCGGGCGTCACGGCAGACCTTCGTTCGACGTCGGTCTGCCCTAGTCTGTAAGAAGCGGAGCGGCGAATATATAGCGCGCGCCCCTACCTTCCCTCGATGGGGAGGTCGCGCCGAAGGCGCGGGTTGGGTGACTGCCAGGCCCCTGAGATTGGCCTCAAGCAGCCTTCGCCACGCCGTCCAGCTCATCGAGTACATCAGCGGACAGCTCCAGCTCCGCCACCGCCAGATTTTCCCGCAAATGCGCGACAGATGACGTGCCCGGGATCAAGAGAATATTCGGCGCCCGGCGCAGCAACCAGGCCAGCGCGACCTGCATCGGCGTCGCGCCGAGCCGCGCCGCCACATCCGACAAGGTCGAGGACTGCAGCGGGTTGAAGCCGCCGAGTGGGAAGAACGGCACATAGGCGATGCCGTCGCGGGCAAGATTGTCGATCAGGGCGTCATCATCCCGATGCGCCAGATTGTAGTGGTTCTGCACGCAGACGATCTCGGCGATCCGGCGCCCTTCCTCGACCTGCGCAGGGGTGACGTTGCTCAGGCCGATATGGCGCACCAGTCCCTTGCGCTGCAACTCGGCAAGCGCAGTCAGCTGCGCCTCGATCGAGCCCTCGGTCGGCCCCATCCCGAACATGATGCGCAGATTGACGACGTCCACCACCTCAAGTCCGAGATTCCTGAGGTTGTCGTGCACGGCCTGGGTGAGTTCCTCGGGCGAGGAAGCCGGCAGCCAGGACGCATCGCTGCCGCGGCGGGCGCCGATCTTGGTGACGATGACGAGATCTTCGGGATAAGGCGAGAGCGCTTCGCGAATAATCTGGTTGGTGACGTGCGGGCCGTAATAGTCGCAGGTGTCGATATGGTCCACGCCCGATGACACCGCCTCGCGCAGCACCGCCAGCGCGGCGTCGCGATCCTTGGGCGGACCAAACACGTGGGGCCCGGCAAGTTGCATGGCGCCATAGCCGAGGCGACGGACCGTGCGGTCGCCGAGCTTATAGGTGCCGGATTTGCCGATATTGGACATGCTGCTTCTCCTTGTGTCTCGGCGTTGGAGATAGAGCATGGCTGCTGTCTCGATAACCGGATATAATCGAAACAACTTGTGCGGATTTGCGAACAATGGCGGCTGACCTCAACGATCTCCAGGCATTCCTCGCCGTGGCGCGCGCCGGCGGTTTTCGCGAGGCCGCACGATCGACCGCAGGCAGTGCCTCCGCGCTTAGCGAAGCCGTTCGCCGTCTGGAAACCCAACTGGGTGTGCGGCTCTTCAACCGCACCACGCGCAGCGTCGCGCTCACCGAAGCCGGTGGCGGCCTGCTGGCGCGGCTCGGCCCGGCGCTCGGTGAAGTCGAGGCAGCGCTGGACGTGGTGAACGGTTTTCGCGACCGGCCTGCCGGCACTTTGCGGCTCAATGTTCCCGTCAGCGCGTCACGGCTGGTGCTGCCCAAGATCGTGCCGGGCTTCCTTGCCGCCTATCCGGCGATCCGGCTGGAGGTGGTCGTGGAGGAGAGCTTTGTCGATCTGCTTGCCGCCGGCTGCGACGCCGGCATCCGTTACGACGAACGGCTGGAGCAGGACATGATCGCGGTGCCGATAGGACCGCGCGTCCAGCGCTTCACCACCTCTGCCGCGCCAGCCTACCTCGATCGTCATGGCCGGCCGCAACACCCCAGCGAACTGCTTGGCCATGCCTGCCTGCGCGGCCGCTTCCCCAGTGGAGCCATGACGCCTTGGGAATTCGAGCGCGATGGCGAGGTGGTGCGGGTCGATACGTCGGGGCCGTTGATCGTCGGCATTGGCGGCGGCGTCGATCTCAATATCCATGCCGCGATTGCCGGCGTAGGCATCCTTTGGCTCTTCGAAGATTGGGTGCGCCCACATTTCGACAGCGGCGTCCTGGAACCCATACTGAAGCCGTGGTGGCAAAGCTTTCCGGGACCGTTTCTCTATTATCCCGGGCGGCGTCTGGTGCCGGCGCCGTTGCGTGCCTTCATCGACTACATCAAGACGCCGGCCGGACGCGGCCAATAACTGCATTCGGCGCCGTCGCCCCACCCGGCGCTGCGCGCCAACCTCCCATCGAGGGGAGGTAGGTCCCCGCGCCATGGGACTGCCTGGCTTAGTGGATTGTTCGACGGTGAAACTGCCGTGGCCCCTACCTCCCCTCGATGGGGAGGTCGCGCCGAAGGCGCGGGTGGAGTGATTGCCGAGACCTCAAAAAAAGGCCGCCCCGAGGCGGCCTTTTCGATAATCCAAATTGCGTAGCGCTTAGCGCTTCGAGAACTGGAAGGAACGGCGGGCCTTCGCCTTGCCGTACTTCTTGCGCTCGACGACACGGCTGTCGCGGGTCAGGAAGCCGCCCTTCTTGAGCACGGCGCGCAGTGCCGGCTCGTAGTAGGTCAGCGCCTTGGAGATGCCGTGACGAACCGCACCCGCCTGGCCGGACAGGCCGCCGCCGATGACGGTGGCGACGATGTCGTACTGGCCCGAACGGTTGGAGGCGATGATCGGCTGGTTGAGGATCATCTGCAGGACCGGACGCGCGAAATAGGTTGCGAATTCCTTGTCGTTGACGACGATCTTGCCGGAGCCCGGCTTCACCCAGACGCGCGCAATGGCGTTCTTGCGCTTGCCGGTGGCATAGGCGCGGCCCGACTTGTCGAGCTTCTGGACATGGACGGGGGCCGCGGCCTGCGTGTTGGTGTTGCCGGTGGCGGCGCCCAGTTCTGCGAGCGAGGAAAGCTCAGCCATCTTATGCGACCTTCTTGTTCTTGGAATTCAGCTTGGCCACGTCGAGGGTCTCGGGCTGCTGGGCGACGTGCGGATGCTCTGCGCCTGCATAGACGCGCAGGTTCTTCATCTGGCGACGGCCGAGCGGGCCACGCGGGACCATGCGCTCAACGGCCTTCTCGACGACACGCTCGGGGAAACGGCCCTCGAGCAGCTGGCGCGCGGTGCGCTCCTTGATGCCGCCGGGGTGGCCGGTGTGCCAGTAATAGACCTTGTCGGTGAATTTCTTGCCGGTGAACACCACCTTGTCGGCATTGATGACGATGACGTTGTCACCGTCGTCGACATGCGGGGTGAAGGTGGGCTTGTGCTTGCCGCGAAGATGATTGGCGATGACAGTGGCGAGACGGCCGACGACGAGACCCTCGGCGTCGATCAGCACCCACTTCTTCACCACATCCGCAGGCTTCTGCGAAAAGGTTGCCATGGATTTTGTCACTTTCGGTTTGGACCTTCCCCGAACGATGGAGAAAGCGTTTCTTGTTGCTTGAATTGGTGACAAGGCACCTGCCCGCCGCCAATAACAAAACGGCGGCCTTTGCGGGCCGCTGCTTCGGGAGGGCTTATAGGCGAGGGGAGTGAGCGCGTCAAGGCGAAGGAAAAGTCTGCAAGCGCATTAAGTGTAATAGAATCAAAGGTTTGGTAAAAAGGTATTATTTTACCACATAAAGTCTTGCGCCATTTCCGCTTGCACCAGGCAGTTCAGGCATCTCTAGTGCCTGGACTCGATTTCCTTGCGGGCAGCACTGGAGAGAAATGCCGATCGCGTGATGCCCCGTTCGCGCGCTGCCGCATCAATTGCCCGCAACACACCGCGCTCAAAAGTGACATTCGCTCTCACGACCGCACTGTCATTGTCGATGAGGGGCACCGAGACCAGATAACCGCCTTCAGTAAGTGCATTGCGTATGTCGGGAAGCGCAAGGATCGCCTCGTGACTCGACGGTTCAGGAACGGGCATATCTTCCGCCCATAGTTGTAGCGCTTCAACCGCATTCGGCACGATATCCTCTGCTTCGTCCGCAGCCGAAAAACAGCCAGGAATATCAGGAAAGCGGATGCCAAATGCGCTGTCGGGGTCTTTGTCGACCAACGCGAAGTAGTTCTTCATGGCGATCTCCGGTAAACTTCAAACCGTTCTTACCCAGCCTGCCTGCTTGGCGATAGCATGAGCGGTGCCGGTTGGCAGATCCTTCTCGGGATGGGGAACAATCAACACAATCGGACCCTTGCGGAACTTGTGATGCGAGCCTCGCACCGAAATCAGCTCGAAACCTTCATCCTTGAGGCGCTTTACGATCTTGCGGCTGTCACGTTCCAGCAAAGGTCACCTATGCGCATATATATACACATCTCGTCTGAAACTCAACATCACGTCCGCTTCGGCGGGATCGAATAGGTGCCCGTGGCATGGGCTACCGTGTGCCCCTCCGGTCCGGCAACAATGTCGATATCGAACACCATCAGGCTCTTGCCCAGCTTGAGGATGCGGCAATGGCCGTCGATCGGCCCGGCCTCGGCCTTGCGCATGAAATTGATGTTGAGGTTTGTGGTCACCGATAGGGCATCCTGTCCGGCGTGGCTGAGCACGCAGACATAGCCGCCAATGTCGGCCAGAGTGAACAGGCAGGGGCCGGACACCGTGCCACCGGGGCGCAGATGCCGCACGTTGGCGTTGAGACGCACCGTGCAGCCGCCAGGGAATACGTCGAGCGCCTCATACGACGCGAATTCGTCGTTAAGCTGCGGATAGACACTTGCCATCAGCGCATTGACTTCGGCTGCCGTCAGCACCGGCTTGAGATCGTCCTGGGCAGGCATGTCGGTCTCTCGTTCTTTCCGGGCCTGTATGACCGCATTGGCGCGTTTCTGGCAACACCTTCACCCTTCTGGCGCAAGCGATGGGTGTTGATGAAACCCGATCCGATATTAGATAGTCTGTCGGCGCCAGCGGAATCGCGGAGACCTTATCATGGCCGAAATCCTTGCCATCAAACCTGCTGCCATAGATGGGCCGGTCATCGCAAGGCTGGACAAGGGCGTGCTGCGCCTGACGCTCGCCAACCCGCCCGCCAATGCATTGTCGCTTTCCGCTATGGCGGCGCTGAGTGCCGAACTCGATCAGGCCAAGGCCAACAAATCCGTTCGTGTTGTCGTCCTGGCAGCGGCCGGAAAGGTTTTTTGTGCCGGCCATGACCTCAAGGAAATGACAGCGCGCCGCGCCGATGCGGATAAGGGCAAGGCGTTTTTCGAGCAGACATTTTCGGCCTGCGCGGCGTTGATGCAGGCAATCGTTCGCCATCCTCTGCCGATAATCGCCGAGGTCGACGGCCTCGCCACCGCCGCCGGGCTGCAACTGGTCGCCAGCTGCGATCTCGCCATTGCCTCGCATGAGGCCACCTTCTGCACGCCGGGCGTCAACATCGGCCTGTTCTGTTCGACACCGATGGTGGCGCTGTCTCGCAACGTCTCGCGCAAGCACGCCATGGAAATGCTTTTGACCGGCGAGACCATCGACGCGGCAACCGCCAAGGAATTCGGCCTGGTCAACCGCGTCGTGCCGCGTGAATACCTGAATCAGATCGTCACCAAATACGCGCAAACCATTGCTTCCAAATCATCTTTGGTGGTCAAGACCGGCAAGGAAGCCTTTTACGCGCAGGCCGAAATGGGCTTGGCCGACGCCTATGCCTTTACCGGCCGCACCATGGTCGAGAACATGCTGGCGCGCGACGCCGAGGAGGGCATCGGCGCCTTCATCGGCAAGCGCAAGCCGGAATGGACGGACGACTAAAACATGGAACCACGCATCTCCATCATCACCATCGCCACCGACGATCTCGACCGCGCCGTGCGCTTTTATGAGAGCATGGGCCTCAAGCGTCATGCCGGCATCACCGACGGTGTCGCCTTCTTCCAGATGGGCGGCGCCATTCTCGGCCTGTTCCCGCGCGCCAGCGCCGAGGAGGATTCGGGCATCGCCTTCGCCAAGGGGCCAGCTGCCGTCTACCTCGCCTACAACACCCGCACCGACGCTGAAGTCGACGAGGTGCTTGCGATGGCCGAAAAGGCCGGCGGCAAAATCGTCAAGCCGGCCGGGCGCGCCTTCTGGGGCGGCTGGTACGGTTATTTCGCCGATGCCGACGGCCATGTCTGGGAAGTCGCGCACAATCCGGCCTTTCCGATCGCGGATGACGGCACCATCTCGCTGCCGGGCTGATCGGTCCGAATGGCTTATCGCAAGCAACTGACGCGGCTGAAGGCGCCTTATCTCAAGCGCATCCTGCTCGACCCCGCAAAGGTCGAGGACTGGGAGAAATATCCCTGGAACCTGCCGCTGTTTCGTGGCGGTGAGTTCGAACTGGAATTCACCACGCCGATCACCATCATCGTTGGCGAGAACGGCACCGGCAAATCGACGCTGCTGGAAGCCATCGGCGCTCTGGCCGGTTACGACGAGGCAGGCGGCGGAAAGGGTTACATGCCCGTCGACCATTCTCGGGCCATCGACAAAAGCGGCGCCGGGCTGGCGGATACTTTTCGCTGCCACTGGCTGCCGAAGGTTACCGCCGGCTGGTTCTTCCGCGCCGAATCCTTCTATTCGGTCGCCCGCTACCTCGACGAGGCGGCGCGCGAATCCGGCGGGACGCCGCCGGACTTCCTGTCCTGGTCACATGGTGAGGGCTTCATCCGCTTCTTCGAGGAGCGCTGCCGCCGGCAAGGCATCTACATCCTCGACGAGCCCGAAAGCGCGCTGTCGCCGTCGCGGCAGATCGAGTTGCTGAAGATGCTGCGGCGCATGGACCAGTCGGGCACGGCGCAAGTGATCATGGCCACGCATTCGCCGCTGCTGATGGCTTGTCCCAGCGCTCGATTGTTTCGCATCAGCCGCTTCGGCCTTGATCCGACCGATTTCAGCGATACCGATCATTTTCGCATGATGCGCGACTTCTGCACCGACCCGCAGGCGTTTATGGAAGAGGCGCTGCGGGAAGGCGACGAATGACGATGGGCGACGATGATCTCAATTGGCGGAGCGAACAGGCTTGCCGCGAAGCATGGCCGGCGGCTGTCGAGACGGTCGCCGACGGCTGGCTTCTAAGGCGCTCCGGCGGCCGGACCCGGCGCAGCAACTCGGTCAATCCCTTGCGCGGCAAGCGCGGCGCGCCTGAGAGAGTGCTAAACGTCGCCGAGGCATTCTATGCCGGCCACGGCCAGACGCCACTGTTTCGGGTTGCCGACATCGCTGCCGAGATGGACGCGCTGCTCGAACGCCACGGCTACGCCTTCGAAGGCGGGACCATCCATCTCTATGGCGCGATCGACGAACTGGCTGATATCAGCGACGAGCACGTCACCGTTTCGCCGACGCCTGATGAGGACTGGTTCTCGGCGCGGTTCCGCATGGGCGCCTATGACGACACCGATCGCCGCGTCTTTCGCGAGATGCCTGGGCTGGTCGTCGGCGACAAGGCGTTCGTGTCCTGCGAGCACTACAGCGAAATTGTCGCTTTGGCCTATGGCGGTATCCGCGATGGACTGCTTGTGGTGGAGTCGGTCGAGACCGACACCCGGTTTCGGCAGCAAGGCCTGGGCCGCAGGACGGTCGGCAGTTTGATCGGTTGGGCCCGGCGAGCAGGGGTCTCGGCGGCCTGCCTGCAGGTCGTCGCCGACAACACGCCGGGCCGCGCGCTCTATGCCTCGCTCGGCTTCAGCCGTGAACTTTACCGCTATCACTACCGCAGGAAGGCGATTGCCGCATGAACCACGACGCCTACGACAATGCCTATATCGGCGGCATCCTCAATTCTGTGAAGACCATCGCCATGGTCGGTGCGTCGGCCAACGACGTCAGGCCGAGCTTTTTCGTGCTGAAATATCTGCTGGCCAAGGGCTTTTTGGTGTTCCCCATCAATCCTGGGCAGGCCGGCAAGGAAATCCTCGGCCGCATGACCTATGCCAGCCTTGCCGATCTGCCGGAGCCAGTCGACATGGTCGACATTTTCCGGGCCTCCGCAGCTGTGCCTGGCATTGTCGATGAGGTGCTGAAGCTGACCCCTTTGCCAAAAGTGCTATGGATGCAGCTTGGCGTGCGCAATGACGAGGCAGCCGCGCGAGCCGAGGCGGCCGGCATCAAGGTGGTGATGAACCGCTGCCCGAAGATTGAATACGGCAAGCTGTCCGGCGAGATCGGCTGGACCGGCGTCAACTCGGGCGTCCTGTCGTCGAAGAAGCCGCTGATGCGCCAGGGCTTCCAGAGCTTCGGCGTGCGCCAGAAGTAAACGGCCAGCCGTCGGCGCAATATTTTTCCGGGAAGAAACGGATATTCCGAGGCGTTCGTCCCGGATCGCCTGCGGAAAGGTATTTTCTTCTTTGCATTCGTCACCCGGCTTCGCCAAGAATGCCCGGCGATATCAAAAGATTTCAGGAGAGGGAGGTTTAGATGACCCGTACGCCAGGTTTCAACACGCTCGCCGTCCATGCCGGCGCCAAGCCAGACCCGGCGACGGGCGCACGCGCCACGCCGATCTACCAGACGACGTCTTTCGTCTTCGACGATGCCGACCATGCCGCCTCGCTGTTCGGGTTGAAGGCCTTCGGCAACATCTACACCCGCATCATGAACCCGACCCAGGCGGTGCTTGAGGAGCGGATCGCAGCGCTTGAAGGCGGCACCGCCGCGCTCGCCGTCGCTTCCGGCCATGCCGCGCAGGTGATCGTGTTCCACAATCTCATGCGGCCCGGCGATAATTTCGTCGCCGCGACAAGGCTTTATGGCGGCTCCATCAACCAGTTCGGCCATGCCTTCAAGAATTACGGCTGGGAAGTCCGCTGGGCCGACACCAACGACGTCTCGACCTTCGAGAGCCAGATCGACGACAAGACCAAGGCGATCTTCATCGAGAGCCTGGCCAATCCGGGCGGCACCTTCGTCGACATCGAGAAGATTGGCGACATCGCCCGCAAGCACGGCCTGCCGCTGATCGTCGACAACACGCTGGCCTCGCCCTATCTGGTGCGGCCGATCGAGCATGGCGCCGACATCGTCGTCCATTCGCTGACCAAATTCATCGGCGGTCACGGCAATTCGATCGGCGGCGCCATTGTCGACGGCGGCACCTTCGACTGGTCGAAATCGGGCAAATACCCGATGCTGTCGGAGCCGCGCCCGGAATATGGCGGCCTCGTCCTGCACGAAACCTTCGGCAATTTCGCCTTCGCCATCGCCGCACGCGTGCTTGGCCTGCGCGACCTCGGCCCGGCGATCTCGCCCTTCAACGCCTTCCTGATCCTGACCGGTCTGGAAACCTTGCCGCTCAGGATGCAGCGTCATTGCGACAATGCCGTCACCGTCGCCGGCTGGCTGTCAAACCACCTCAAGGTCGCCTGGGTGAACTATCCCGGCCTGCCTTCTGACAAGAACAACGCGCTGCAGAAGAAATACTCGCCGCAGGGCGCCGGCGCCGTCTTCACCTTCGGCCTGAAGGGTGGCTATGAGGCGGGCGTCAAATTCGTCGAGGCGCTCGAACTATTCTCGCATCTGGCCAATGTCGGCGACACCAAGTCGCTGGTCATCCACCCGGCCTCAACCACGCATCGCCAGCTCTCCGACGAGCAGAAGGTCAAGGCCGGCGCGGGACCGGACACGGTGCGGCTCTCCATCGGCATCGAGGATGTCAACGACATCGTCGCCGATCTCGAACAGGCTCTGGCCAAGGTCTGATCATGGCTGAACCAAAATTCCTGTCCATCGGCGTCGACAGCGTCGACGCCGAGCATGGCGCGCCGGCGCCGGATCGCCTGATTGCAGGCGATCCGAAATTCCGCACCTGGAATGTCGAGGAGCGCGAGGGCGGCCTTTACGCCGGCATCTGGGAAGCGACGCCGGGCAAATGGCGCATCGTCTATGACGAATGGGAGTTCTGCCACATCCTGTCCGGCGTTTCAGTGATAGCTGAGGACGGCGGCGAGGCGCGCACGGTGCGCGCCGGCGACAGTTTCGTGCTCAGGCCCGGCTTCAAGGGCAGTTGGGAAGTGCTTGAAACGACTCGCAAGGAGTACGTGATCAAGCTCTAGCCAGCGGTCGGATTCACAGGAGGCGATCGATGTCGGCGCCGGAAAATCCATACTCGCTCATCATCTCGCGGTGCCAGGCACTGCCCAGCACATCGCCGAGGCAGGAATCGATGCGCCGGCGCAACGCCGCATTGCCCTTGGCCAGCGCAAAGGCACCGGCAGCCGGCTGTTTTTCCGCCGCGGTAACGTCGATGACACTGAGCGGCGCATCGGGGTGCCTGCCGAGATAGCCGCGATGCGCCATGGCGACGCTGGCATAGGCGTGCACCGCACCGGCAGCGACGGCATCAGCCGCTTCAGCCTGCGTGGCGAAGACCTTGATGCGCTCGGGCGGAACACCGTTTTGCAGGGCTGTTTGGTATTGGATCTGGCCTGATATGATGCCGATCAAGGCTGACGGATCCCCGGCAACGGATCGGTAGCCGTCGAACGCACGCGGGTTGCCCTTGGCGACCAGAAGTCCGTTAGCCAGCATCCAGATCGGCCGGGTGAAGTCGACAAGCATCCCGCGCTCTTCCGACACGAAGAGGCCCGTCGTCATGTCCCATCGACCATCGACCAGACCGCGGAGCAGTTCGGCAAACTCAGTCTCGACCGGTGAAAATGGCTCCGCCAGCAGTGCGCAGACCTTTTCCGCCAGCTTGGCGTCGCAACCGTGCAGTGCCCCGGAGTGGTCGGTAAAGCAGAAGGGAGGTTCTTGTAGGAACGCGAATCTCATAGGCTCGACCTTATCATTCCGGCGCTTGCCGCCGGCGGTCGACTATTTCGCCGGAAATTGGCTGAGACATGCGTCTGAGGCCTTGTCGTGCTCGGCCAAAAGGTCCGTGTTTCCGGCATCGACATCACTATCGGATATCTCATCGCGATAATATTGCGTCAGCAGGTCCAGCCCGTCCTGCTTCACGCCTTGCGTCGGCATTTCGCGCGCCAGGCAGCCGCAGAGCCCAAGCGCCCGATCCGGCGAACCGATCTTGCGGTTGCCCAGGATGAAATCCTGAGCCGGACAGGCGGCGATGAAGTTACTGAATTCCAGTCTCTCTTGCGTCTGGTCGCCATGGTTGAAGTAGGCCGGCTGCCACTGGCTCTTGGCGCCGATAATGTCGCAACCGGTTGCGGTGTCGCTTGCCTTGGTGGCGATGGCCAGCCAGGCCTTCTCCTTGTCGCCCGTCGGATAGTCGAATTTCTCGCCGAGCGAGGCGGCATATTGATCGAGGTCGGCCTGTGTGAAGCCGATCGCCTGAAAGCGGTTGAACTGGCATTGGCATTCGCCCGCGACCTTTTCGGCCTCGCCCTCTTCGGGCTGCTCGTTTGACCTGCTTTTCTGGCAGGCAGCGATGAAACCGGCACCGTCGAGCGAGGTGGCAGGGAAGCTCGAGACATCGGCATAGCGATCGCCCGTCCAGCCAAACAGCTTCTGGTCGAGCTGCAGGTCGATGAAGCTGTTGCGCTTGAAAGCACCGAGCGCGACCCTGTCCGGGGGTGTCAGCCTGGCGCCCGGAATATCGCCGAGAACCTCGCGATAGCCGTCGCCTTCCAGCACGAACAGGAACAGTCCGCACTTCACCCCGTCGCAAGCGGGATCCGAAACATAGACATAGAGTTCCGAGAACCCGTCGAGATTGAAATCGACCTCGTAGGCCCAGAACTTGTCCGCGGGTACCGCGGCACCTGTCTGGCGTTCCAGCAGACCCGCCGCCATTGCCCGCGCCACGGCGTCGCTGTTTTCCTGCGGGATGTTTTCCGGTTGCTGTTGAGCGAGCGCACTGGCGATGCCCGTGCACGCCAGCACCAGCGCGAACGCGATCGCCCGCATTGAAAACAGTCTCATCTTGCAACCCCGCGCCCGCAATCGTCAGAACCCGACGGCGAGCCTTTCCAGCCCATGGAAGTGGTAAGTGTCGCGGAAGCGCGGCTCCTCCGCAAGATGAAGTTGCGGCCGCCGCTCGAACAGGGTTTTCAGCGACACCTGCAATTCCAGCCGCGCCAGCGGCGCGCCGATGCAGAAATGGATGCCGGCGCCGAACGAGACGTTCTTCTGGTCGGCGCGGCTGGGCCGGAAGGCGCCAGGTTCGGCAAAGGCGACTGGGTCATGGTTGGCCATGCCGAGCAGCAGGCCGATCGTCTCGCCCGGTTGTACGACAACCCCCGGCGTTACCTCGATCTCCTGATAGGCATAGCGGGTGAACATGTGCAGCGGCGCATCGAACCGCAGGCATTCCTCGACCGTGGCCGCGGTAGCCTCCGGCGAGGTGAAGAAGCGGCCGGGATCGCCGCCTTGCGCCTGCAGCGTGCGCACGGCGTTGCCGGTCTGGTGCACCGTTGCTTCGTGGCCGGCATTGAGCAACAGGATGGCGGACGACACCAGCTCATCTTCGGAGAGCCTCTGGCCATCCTCCTGCGCTGCGATCAGCAAAGACAACAGATCGTCGCCGGGTTGCTTGCGCCTCTCAGTGACATAGCCGCGCAAAAAGTCGGAAAAATCACGCGCGGCACGATTGGCCGTTTCCTCGATCTCGCGCGTGCGGCTGTGCATGTACATGGCAACCATCTGGTGCGACCAGTCGAGCAGCTGCGGCCCCATCTCCACCGGCACGCCAAGCATTTCGGCAATGATGGTGATCGGCAAGGGCGAGGCGAAGGCAGGCAGCAGATCGACCTGGTCCGGTTCGAAGCGGTCGATAAGCTCATTGGCCAGCGCTTCGACCCGCGGCCTCAGCCGTTCGACCTGGCGCGAGACGAAGGCGCGGTTGACCAGCGTCCGCAGCCTGGTGTGCACGGGTGGTTCCAGCTCCAGCATCGAATTCGTCTCGATACCGTCGAAGGCTCTGAGATGCGAGCGGTCCATGCCGACGCCGCGTCTGTCTGGAACGCCGGTCGGGCTCTGCCGGCCGAAGCGGCGGTCGCGCAGCAGCCGGTTGACCTCGTCGAAGCCGCCAAAACACCAGAAGCCGAATTCCTCCCAGAAGAAGGCGTTCGAGGCGCCATGCAGGAAGGCGTAGGCGTCATAAGGGTTCTGGAAAAACGCCGGCTCATGCGGATCGAGCCGCAGGCGGCGGTTGGCGGGATCGAAGGTGAGATAAGGTGGCAAATCGGTCATGCCGATCACTAGCGCGGCTTGCTAGCGGAATGCCAGACCGTATGTTGGCCTTGGCTGCATCAAAAAATTGAACCACCTGACAGGTACTATGCCGGACATTTCAGCAGAGACGTCATTCGCTAAGCTAAAACGGTCGCTTCCCTCGTCTTACGTTGATTTTCTCAATCATCATGACGAAGGCGAATGGCTTTGCGGTGAAGACCTTGTCGTTACCTGGGGCGCGGAGCAATTGGTGCCGTTCAACAGCGAATACCGCGCTCAGACGCTTGCGCCTGGACTGCTTCTGTTTGGCTCCGACGGCAGTGCGGAGGCCTATGGATTTGACACGCGCTCCCCGGCCATGCCCGTGGTTCTCATTCCATTCGTCGGCATGAGTTGGGAACGTGCAATTGATGTTGCAGAGGATTTTGGCGATTGGCGCAGAACGCTGAAGCCCCTGCACGTCAATAGCTCCCACACCGGAATGCAACTTGCGGAACTTAATCCGGTCTTGCTTGGCGGAGACCCGGTCGATCCGGCCAACAGGGTCTGGCTGACGCGCGACCAGCATTTTGAATATGTGCGGTTCTGGAACAACGTTGTCATGGCGGCCAACGCGAAGTCAGCTCCTCAATAGCCCTCGACGAAGTCCCGAACTCTAGTCCTGGCAGTCCCTCGCAATATGCACGCGGCGCCAGCTGGTCGAGCCTTCCTGCACCACGACCCGGCGCGCCACCCTTTGGTATGACGGGGCAATCTCGGTGACGTGCCGCCGTTCGGGCCGCACCAGCACTTCATGGGCGACGCTCTCATATTCGGCCGGCAGCACGACCTGGCGGGTACGCGCGGGTTCAATCTCTACCGTTTCTGCGACACGCGCATAGCGAGCCTTGCGCCAGACCTTGCACAACACCTTGCGGCCGTGGATGACGCGCCATTCCCAGGCATAGCCGCCATTGTCGACCTGGACCGTGCGGTAGACCGTGCGGGTGATGGCCGGCACGACCTCGTAGGTGACTCGAGGCGGCACGATCTGCTCAACGCGCTCAAGCGTGCCGTAGATCGGCGGGTCGTAATCGACCAACTGCCCGCCTGGGCTGACCATGACGTCTTCATAGACGGTGTCATAGAGCGCCGGCCTGTGCACCGGTTCGTAACATTCGACGGCGCGGCCACCGGCGACCGCTTCGGACACCATGCCGAGACCGGCAAGGCCGGCAATGGCCAAGGAAGCTGTTTTCCTGATCATGGCACTCCCCCTGTTTGAACGCGAAAAACGCAGGTTCAACGTTGAATTGTAGGGTATGGTTCTGCAGGGGAAAGCGGTTTCGAAGCATTTCGTTAAGCGATGCGGTTAAGGAATTGCTACACCCGAAAACATGGGCCGGCCGCGTTCGGGCTTCCCCTTGCGCGGAAACCTTGATTCGACTTAACCAGATGGCTAGGAGAAGGCGGCCTTGCACTAGGGTGAGCCGGCATCCTATTTACATCCTGACCTTCCAGAACCGATTCTGCCCGATTACGTTCCCGGCGCCGGAATCCCATCTCCAAAAAGGGATAGTCCATGAAGAACCCCGTCGAAACCTACATGAACCTCGTTCCGATGGTGGTCGAGCAGACCAATCGCGGCGAGCGGGCTTACGACATTTTCTCGCGCCTCCTGAAAGAGCGCATCATTTTCATCACCGGCCCGGTCGAAGACGGCATGGCGACGCTGGTTTGTGCACAGCTTTTGTTCCTCGAGGCCGAGAACCCGAAGAAAGAGATCAACCTCTACATCAACTCGCCGGGTGGCGTGGTGACGTCGGGCATGGCGATCTACGACACCATGCAGTTCATCAAGCCGGCCGTGTCGACGCTGTGCATCGGCCAGGCGGCCTCGATGGGCTCGCTGCTTCTGACCGCCGGCCACAAGGACATGCGTTTTGCCACGCCGAACGCCCGTATCATGGTGCACCAGCCTTCCGGCGGCTTCCAGGGCCAGGCTTCCGACATCGAGCGTCACGCCATGGACATCGTCAAGCTGAAGCGCCGCCTCAACGAGGTTTATGTCAAGCACACCGGCAAGAGCTACGAGGAGATCGAACGGACTCTCGACCGCGACCATTTCATGACCGCCGACGAAGCCAGGGATTTCGGCCTCATCGACAAGGTCATTTCGTCGCGCGAGCCGGTCGAAGGCGCTGCCGCATAAGGCTGCATGGCAGTTGGATGGCGAGATAACGCGCTTTTGCTGGGATTTGCGGCATTTCGGCCACAATTGGCTGTTCCCTCGGCGGATGGGATTGCCTACGTTAATGCTATGTTGATTTTCGACGGCTTAGCTTTGTGCGGGGTTGGCGCGAATCATTGCTACGCTTTCTGATTTGTGTTTCGTACGGATTGCGTTGCGGGAGCCGGGACACTGGCGGCGGCGAATTCCCGCGATAGATAGAATATGCGCCCTGTCAGCCAGACCATCGGCGGGCGGCGATGAAAGGACAGGAAGATGAGCAAAGTCGGCAACAACAGCGGTGATTCCAAGAACACGCTTTATTGCTCGTTTTGCGGCAAAAGCCAGCACGAAGTGCGCAAGCTGATCGCCGGCCCAACGGTGTTCATCTGCGACGAGTGCGTCGAGCTCTGCATGGACATCATCCGCGAGGAGAACAAGACCTCGATGGTGAAGTCGCGCGAGGGCGTGCCGACCCCGCAGGAGATCCTGAAGGTCCTGGACGACTATGTCATCGGCCAGCCCTACGCCAAGCGCGTGCTGTCGGTGGCCGTGCACAACCACTACAAGCGCCTGGCGCATGCCGGCAAGAACAATGACGTCGAACTGGCGAAGTCCAACATCCTGCTGATCGGCCCGACCGGCTGCGGCAAGACGCTGCTGGCCCAGACGCTGGCCCGCATCATCGACGTGCCCTTCACCATGGCCGACGCAACGACCCTGACCGAAGCCGGTTATGTCGGCGAGGACGTCGAAAACATCATTCTGAAGCTGCTGCAGTCGGCCGACTACAATGTCGAGCGCGCCCAGCGCGGCATCGTCTACATCGATGAAATCGACAAGATTTCGCGCAAGTCGGACAATCCCTCGATCACCCGCGACGTGTCGGGCGAGGGCGTGCAGCAGGCGCTGCTGAAGATCATGGAAGGCACCGTCGCCTCCGTGCCGCCGCAGGGCGGCAGGAAGCATCCGCAGCAGGAATTCCTGCAGGTCGACACCGCCAACATCCTGTTCATCTGCGGCGGCGCCTTCGCCGGGCTGGACAAGATCATCTCGGATCGCGGCAGGAAGACGTCCATCGGCTTCGGCGCCATCGTCGCTTCGCCCGAGGATCGTCGCACCGGCGACGTGTTCCGCCTGGTCGAGCCCGAGGATCTGTTGAAATTCGGCCTCATTCCCGAGTTTGTCGGCCGTCTGCCTGTCCTGGCGACGCTGGAAGACCTCGACGAGCCGGCGCTGATCCAGATCCTGACCGAGCCGAAGAACGCGCTGGTCAAGCAGTATCAGCGGCTGTTCGAGATGGAGAGTGTCGACCTGACCTTCCACGAGAATGCGCTGTCGGCGATCGCCAAGCGCGCCATCGAGCGCAAGACCGGCGCCCGCGGCCTGCGCTCGATCATGGAAGCGATCCTGCTCGACACCATGTTCGAACTGCCCGCTCTGGAAGGCGTGCGCGAAGTGGTGATTTCGGAAGAGGTGGTGACCGGCAGCGCCCGGCCGCTCTACATCTACTCCGAGCAGAAGGAAAAGAAGGGCAACGTCAGCGCCTGATATGGCATCTGGCCCAACCTTTTTATGGAACGGCGCCCCTTGGGCGCCGTTTTGCTGTGGTGAGGTACCAAGCCTTGCGCCGGAGTGGATGAACGGACCGTGTTAACCCTTGATCTTTGCCCCTCGTGCATCCAACTAACACTGGAAGGCCGTGGTGCCGAATTCTGTGCTGTAAAACTCCCGTCACAAACGGTGGTAGGCGGAACGACCCACGGTCGTTAATATGAGATTCGCGGTTGGCTCAATTAGCGGCCGCGACATGAAAGGTTGGACAATGGCCAAAATATCCAAGGCTCCCAGCGACGGCGTCTTCGCAGTCCTCCCACTGCGCGACATCGTGGTGTTCCCGCACATGATCGTTCCGCTCTTTGTCGGGCGTGAAAAGTCGATCAAGGCGCTGGAAGAGGTTATGGGTCAGGAAAAGCAGATCCTGCTTGCCACCCAGATGAATGCCGCCGATGACGATCCCGAGCCCGATGCCATCTTCGACATCGGCACGCTCGCCAATGTGCTGCAATTGCTGAAGCTGCCCGACGGCACCGTCAAGGTACTGGTCGAAGGCGCTTCGCGCGCAAAAATCGTTTCGTTCACCGACCGTCCGGACTTCCACGAAGCCCGCGCTGCCGCGCTGGTCGAGCCGGAGGAGGAAGAGGTTGAGGTCGAGGCGCTCGCGCGTTCGGTCGTCACCGACTTCGAAAACTACGTCAAGCTGAACAAGAAGATCTCGCCCGAAGTGGTGGGCGCTGCCAGCCAGATCGACGACTATTCCAAGCTCGCCGATACGGTTGCTTCGCACCTCGCCATCAAGATCCCTGAAAAGCAGGAGATGCTGGCCACGCTTTCCGTCAAGGAGCGGCTGGAAAAGGCGATGGGCTTCATGGAAGCCGAAATCTCTGTCCTGCAGGTGGAGAAGCGCATCCGCTCGCGCGTCAAGCGCCAGATGGAGAAGACGCAGCGCGAATACTACCTCAACGAGCAGATGAAGGCGATCCAGAAGGAGCTCGGAGAAGGCGAGGACGGCCGCGACGAGGCCGCCGAGATCGAGGCGCGCATCAAGAAGACCAAGCTCTCCAAGGAAGCCCGCGAAAAGGCGGAAGCCGAACTGAAGAAGCTGCGGACGATGTCGCCGATGTCGGCTGAATCGACCGTCGTGCGCAACTATCTCGACTGGATCCTGTCGATCCCGTGGGGCAGGAACTCCAAGGTCAAGCAGGACCTGGCGTTTGCGCAGAACGTGCTCGACACCGATCATTTCGGCCTCGACAAGGTCAAGGACCGCATCGTCGAGTATCTCGCCGTGCAAAGCCGCCAGAAGAAGCTGAAGGGGCCGATCCTGTGCCTCGTCGGCCCTCCCGGCGTCGGCAAGACCTCGCTCGGCAAGTCGATCGCCAAGGCGACCGGTCGCGAATTCATCCGCATGGCGCTCGGCGGCGTGCGTGACGAGGCCGAGATCCGTGGTCACCGCCGCACCTATATCGGTTCGATGCCCGGCAAGGTCATCCAGTCGATGAAGAAGGCCAAGAAGTCCAACCCGCTCTTCTTGCTCGACGAAATCGACAAGATGGGCCAGGACTTCCGCGGCGATCCGTCATCGGCTCTGCTCGAGGTGCTCGATCCGGAGCAGAACTCGACGTTCATGGACCATTACCTCGAGGTCGAATACGACCTGTCGAGCGTGATGTTCGTGACGACGGCGAACACGCTGAACATCCCTGCGCCCTTGATGGACCGCATGGAGATCATCCGTATCGCCGGCTACACCGAGGACGAGAAGATCGAGATCGCCAAGCGGCATTTGATGCCCAAGGTGGTCCGCGACCACGCGCTGCAACCGAAGGAATTTTCGGTGAGTGAGGACGCGATCCGCGGCATCATCCAGACCTACACCCGCGAAGCGGGCGTCAGAAGCCTGGAGCGCGAGCTGATGAAGCTCGGGCGCAAGGCGGTGACCGAGATCCTGAAGACGAAGAAGAAGACGGTGAGCATCACGGCGGCGAACCTCGCCGACTATCTGGGTGTTCAGCGTTACCGCTTCGGTCAGGTCGAGGCTGACGATCAGGTCGGTGTCGTGACCGGTCTTGCCTGGACGGAAGTCGGTGGCGAGCTGCTGACGGTCGAAGGCGTCATGATGCCCGGCAAGGGCCGCATGACGGTGACCGGCAATCTGCGCGACGTGATGAAGGAATCGATCTCGGCGGCGGCGTCTTATGTCCGCTCGCGGGCCATCGATTTCGGCATCGAGCCGCCTTTGTTCGACAAGCGCGACATCCACGTCCACTTGCCGGAAGGCGCTACGCCGAAGGATGGCCCGTCTGCGGGTGCAGCCATGGCCACGGCAATCATATCGGTGCTGACGGGTATCCCGGTCCGGGCCGATGTGGCGATGACTGGCGAGATAACGCTTCGCGGCCGCATCTTGCCGATCGGCGGCCTCAAGGAAAAGCTGCTCGCCGCGCTGCGCGGCGGCATCAAGAAGGTGCTGATCCCGGAAGACAACGCCAAGGATCTGGCGGAGATTCCGGACAATGTGAAGAACGGCATGGAGATCATTCCGGTCTCGCGCGTTGGCGAGGTTCTGAGGCATGCGCTGGTGCGTATGCCGGAGCCGATCGAGTGGGTCGAGCCGGTCAATCCGCCGGCTGCGGCCGATACCGTTGACGATGCTGGAAAGTCGCTTGCACATTAGTTTTAGCTAAAGTTGCAGCGCACAAAGAGAGAGCCGGGCCCTGCGCCCGGCTTTTTCATGTGAAAAACCCACCTTTTCCGGGCTTTTTCCAACTTTTTTCCCGCTTTTCGACTTGGTTGCGGGAACGCTTCTTTCTACAGTCCCTTTCCTGCCGGATGAGTCGAAGAGTTCCGGTTTTTCTCATGGAAGGGAATTTTTATGAACAAGAACGAACTGGTTTCCGCTGTCGCTGAATCCGCGAGCATTTCGAAGGGTGACGCACAGTCGGCGGTCGATGCGGTGTTCTCCGTCATCACTGGCGAACTGAAGAAGGGCGGCGATGTACGGCTCGTCGGCTTCGGAAATTTCACCGTCTCCAAGCGCGCGGCGTCGACTGGCCGCAACCCACAGACTGGCGCGGAAGTGAAGATTCCGGCGCGTACCGTGCCGAAGTTCTCGGCCGGCAAGGGCCTCAAGGACGCGGTCAACTAAGACCATTTTTTCTTTTCAGAGAATGTTGAAAAGCCGGGCTCGCCCGGCTTTTCTTTTGCCTACGATCCGGGGGGAGGCGACGGCAGGTCGTCAGCCCGCTGAGGCGAGCCTTCAACCCACCGGAGCATCGGCGCGCATCAGACCTTCCTGCTTGAGATCGGCCCATAGCGCTGCCGGCAGCTTTGCATCGAGCAGCGCACGGTTGCTTTCCACCTCGCCTGGCCGCTGACCGCCCGGGATGACCGACACCACGCAGGGGTGCAGAAGCGGAAACTGCAGCGCCGCCTCGATCAACTGCACGCCATGGCGCTTGCAGACCGCCTCGATGCGCCTGACGCGATCCATGATGTCCTGTGGCGCCTCGGAGTAATTGTAATAGGCGCCTGGCTTCGGCCCGGTCGCCAGTATGCCGGAATTGTAGGGGCCGCCGAGCACAATGCCGATGCCGCGCTTCTCACAGAGCGGCAGGAAGGTGGCAAGCGCCTCCTGCTCCAGCAGCGTGTAGCGCCCGGCCAGCAGGAACAGGTCGAAATCGCCGCGCTCCGCCAGCGTCTGGCAAACCTCCCATTCGTTGATGCCGCCGCCGAAGGCCTTGATCACGCCCTGGTCGCGCAAAGCAAGCAGTCCGTTGTAGCCCGAGGCCATGAACTCCTCGATACGCTGGTCTGACGCTTCCTTGCTGCCATGGGTGAAGATGTCGAGGTCATGAACAAAGAGAATGTTGATGCGGTCGACGCCCAGGCGCTCCAGCGAGGCCTCGAACGAGCGCATGACGCCGTCATAGCTGTAGTCGTAGACCTCGCGGCGCGTCGGCGTGTCAAAAAATTTGCCGATGCCTGTGCGCTGTTCGGGAGGGCAGGCGCGCAGCAGGCGGCCGACCTTGCTCGACAGTACATAATCGTCACGGCTTTTGCCGCGCAGGAAGGCATTGAGCCGGGTTTCCGCGAGGCCTAAGCCATAGAGCGGCGCCGTGTCGTAGTAGCGGCAGCCGGTTGCCCACGCGGCCTCCAGCGTCGCATTGGCATCCTCGTCGGGGACGGCGCGATAGAGGTTGCCGAGCGGCGCGCTGCCGAAGCCAAGCTCGGTGAAGTCGAGGCCGCCATTGCCGATGCGGTCGAAATGCCGTGTCTTCATGTCGCTTAAGATTTCCTGGGTTTGATTTGTCTGACATGACACTATCACGCCGCTTGCTCAGCAAAAGCCGCGGCCGTCGTTGGACACGCATTTTCGCGGTGATAGCATGAACAAAAACAAGCCTTTCGCCGCAGTTGCGCAACCGGAAATCCCCGGCCACAACCCTGGCAGACAGATGAGGCCCCGATGATGAATGCCGGCTCGGATATGTTTGCAGCCGCCCTGCAAGAGCTGGGCGTCGTGCTGGCGCGGGTCGACGAAGCCGACATCGACACTGCTTGCGAAACGCTTGCCCGCGCGCAGAAGATCGTCGTCTATGGCTGCGGCCGCGAAGCCTTGCAGCTCAAGGGTTTCGCCATGCGGCTCTATCACTTGGGGCTCGAAGTGTCGGTGGTCGGCGACATGAACACGCCACCCCTTGGCCCCGGTGACGTCTTCCTGGTCAGTTCCGGCCCGGGCGAGACCACGACGGTGCTCACCTTGATGCAGGTTGCCCGCCAGGCCGGCGCGACGGTGCTGCTGCTCACCGCCGAGGCTGGAGGCAGTGCTGCCGCACTTGCCGACTTCACCTTGCTTATTGCGGCGCAGACCATGGCGCGTGACAAGGGGTCGCAAAAGACGTCGCTGCTGCCGATGGGCTCGCTCTTCGAAGGCGCGCTATTCCTGCTGTTCGAGGTGATGGTGCTGAAGCTCAAGGGGCTGACGGGTCAGTCGTCGGAGGTCATGCGCGCCCGTCACACCAACATGGAGTAGGCGGGATGCGCTACGAATTGATGCTGCCGCACCAGATCCGCAAGGCAATCGCCGAGAACTGGCCGGTCGTCCTGCCGCTCGGCGTGCTCGAATATCACGGCGAGCACATGGCCGTCGGCATGGACACGCTGGTCGTCATCAAGACGCTGGACCTCTACGAGAAGGAGGGCGACATCGTCATCCTGCCGGCTTTCTACTATGGCGCGGCGAGCTATGCGGTGGCAGCACCCGAAGGCAGCGGTTCGGTGCAGGTCGGCGGCAATCAGTTGGCGCCGTTTGGCGAGGAGCTGTTCTACAGCCTGCTGCGCATCGGCTTCCGCAACATCCACGCCTTCATCCACCACCAGACCGAGAATTTCGTCGCCGGGATGCCGACCGATCTCGCCTTCAAGACTGCCGGCCGCCAGGCGATCTTCCGCTTCCTTGAAAGGCAGCGAGGCGAGGGCTGGTGGGGCTCGAACGAGATGGCTGACTATTATGCCGGGCACGCCGCCGGCGAAAATTTCTTCAACTGGGTGCAGGTGCATCCGCTGATGTCGGCGGCCATGAACGGCAAGTACCCGTTCGACCACGCCGGTATCGGAGAGACGTCGCTGATGCTGGCGCTGTGCCCGGAAGCGGTGGATGCCGGACATTTCGCAAACAACACAAGCTGGTACACGGCAAGCGCGCCGGAGGCGTCTGCCGAACTCGGGCAAAAAGGTGTCGCCATGATCCTCGATCATCTGCGCGCCATTTTGAAACCCTGACCACCAGCCGCGCGTTCAGGATCGCGTCGTTACGGCTTTTTCACCTTCCGCCGCCATCGTCGGCTTGGGGGCGTGGCATGGACGAGATCAGCAGGGACGGGCGGTTGCGGCACGACATTCCGATGCATGTCGCCAAGCGTCTGTTTTTCGGGCTTGCCGGCCTGTTCTGCCTTGTCATGCCGACATGGGAGCTCTATCGCGGCGTCTGGCCGTTGAGCGTCGCCAGCCCGTTCTTTCTGTTCATCATTCTCGGCGCCTATGCCGTCGGCATCCCGTTTATCTATGCAGCCATCTTCAGCCCGGCGGTGCGCTGGATCGTCCGCCGCGGGCGCATCGACATCGTGCTGCGCAACCCGATCTTTCTACGCAGGCATCATGTGCTGCCGGGAGACATAGCCGATTTCAGCCTGAGGACAATCGAGTGGGACAGTGGAGGTCCAACCTACGCGGTCGTCCTGACGACGGTGAAGGGCGAACGGTTTGAGACACGGGACTTCGACACCGCCAAGACCGCGGAAATGTTCCGCGACCGGATAAAGTCGGTGCTCATGGGGGAATAAGCGGCCTTGCCGCGCTGCCCTGTATTGGATCCTATTTTACCGCGCCCGCCGTCATGCCCATGATGAGATAGCGCTCCAAGGCAATCCCGATCACCGCGAGTGGCGCAATGGCGGCGGTGGCGAGTGCCGCCATAGACCACCAGTTGATGCCTTGCGAGCCGGTCTGGCTCGCGACCATGACCGGGATTGTCTTGGCGTCTGTCGAGGTCAAAAGCGCGGCGAAGAAATACTCGTTCCAGCACAGCACCATCGCCAGGATGAAGGCGGCGACCATGCCCGGCAGCGCGATCGGCATGACGATGCGGAAAAAGGCGCCCCAGATCGACAGGCCGTCGACAAGGGCGGCCTCCTCGAGCTCGACGGGGATGGAGTTGAACTGGTCGCGCATGATCCAGATGACGATCGGCAGCACCATCAACGTGTAGAGCAGGATCAGCCCGATGCGTGTGTCGAGCAGGCCGACCTCGCGGTAGAGCACCAGGAAGGGCAGGGCCAGCACCACCGGCGGCAGGATTAGCTGCGACAGGAAGAAGAAGGAGATGTCCTCGTTCTTGAACCAGGCAAACTGATAGCGGTAGCGGGTCAGCCCGTAGGCGGCGAGGCTGCCGATGACGATGGCCAGGCTCGATGCGCCGACCGAGGTGATGACCGAATTCATGAAGCGCTTGAAGAACTCCTCGCGCACCGTCGACGTCTGGAAGATCGAATCCGGCGACAGGCCGAGCGAACGCCAGCCTTTCCAGTCCGGCTGGAAGTCGACGAACGGGATCAGATGGCCCTGGGTGACGTCCACGGCCGTCTTGAACGAGGTGGTGATCGTCCAGTAGATCGGGAACAGGCAGATGAAAGCCCAGAACGCCAGCGCGCCATAGATGAACACTCGATTGGCCAAAAAGCCCACCGGCGAGCGGATTTCGGAAGCGACATAATCGGTGGTCTGGACGCTCATGCTCCCCCGTCAGTTCACGTTGCGCACGAAGCGGTTGGCGAATTTCAACAGCCAGGTCACAAACACGACGATGATAACGAGATAGGCCATCGCCAGCATGGTGCCGTAGCCGACATTCGAACGGTCGCGGTATTCGCGGTAGATGAAGCTCGACACTGAATCCGTGGCGCCGCCGGGGCCGCCCGAGGTGACGGTGATGATGATGTCGGCGAGCTTCAGCTTGAAGATGATGCGCAGGATCACCGCCGTTACCGACACCGGCAGCATCAGCGGGAAAGTGACCTGCCAGAAGGTCTGCCAGGTCGTGGCGCCGTCGACGCGCGCCGCCTCCAGCACATCGCGCGACATCGCCTGCAGGCCGGCAAGCAGCATGATCATCATGAACGGAATGAAGGTCCAGGCATCGAGCACCATGATCGAGATGCGGGCGGTTATCGGATTGGAGAAGAAGGCGGGGTTTTCCCAGCCGAGATGACGCGCCAGCGTTGCCGCCGGTCCGAAACGGTACTCCATCAGCGATTTGCCGATCATCCACGACACCGCGACCGGCGACAGCATCAGCGGCATCAGGAAGACGACACGGAAGAATTTGCGCGCCCGGATCTGTGCGTTGAGCAGCAGCGCCAGGCCGAAGGCGATGACATATTCGACCAGCACGGCGAGCACATAGAGCACCATGTTGAACAGCGCGTTGCGGTAGTAGGGATCGGCCAGCATCTGCCAGAAATTGTCGAAGCCGTTGAACTTGCGGCCGGCGAAGGACGACAGGTTCCAGTCGGTCAGCGCGATATAGAAGCCGAACAGCGTCGGAAAGATCACCATGGCAATGGTGAACAACAGTGCCGGCAGCAGGAACAGCGCACGCTGGCCGTCTTCGCCGCGTGTCAGCACCTGGCCGACGCCGAGCGCCATGCCCCACAGCACATAGGCGTAGACGATGGGGCGCCAGGTCTCGAAACCGAGCGCGGTGACTTCACTCTTGTAGAGGATCTGCAGCGCGATCACGGCCAGCAGGCCAAGCGTGGCCAGGGCCATCACGGCAAGGCCAAGCTGCTTGCGGCCCGGCGAGATCAGATCGGCTGGACCGGCGTTTGCCGGCCATTCATTGGTGGTCTGGTCAGCCACGCGTCCCGTCCGTTCAAAACTATGCCTGCGACCGACCCGAGCCGGTCAGGTCCGGCGGCTTTGTGCCGCCGGACCCATTTCACGGTAACAGCCTACATGCCGAGCGAGGCCTTGTAGAGCTTGACCTGGTTTTCGCGGCCGATCTGGTCGGTCAGCTTCTCCCAGGCCGCGGCAATGGCGTCGGCGCCTTCCTGCGCCTTCATCTTGCCGGCAAATGTGTTGGCCAGAATGTCCTCGGCAGCGGAATAGTACTGGAAGATGCCGGGGATGCGCGGCTCGATCGCCGCATTCGGATGGTTGTAGCTGTCGGCTTCCGACTTCAGATACGAGGTGATGAACGCCTCGTCGTAGCCTGCCGCCACCCATTCGGGAATGTCGAAATGCGAGTTGCGATAAGGCTGGAAGCCCGACGGATACATCGCCGTCCAGATCGACAGGTCCTTGCCGCCGAGATGGGCAGCGGCCGACCATGCCGCCTTCTTCTTCTTTTCGTCCGTATCGACGCGGGCCATGACATAGACGCCCCAGCCGAGATAGGCGCAGTTCGGCGCATAGTTCGGGCCGCTCGCGAGCTTGTCCCAGGCGCCGGTCTTGGAATTGTAGACGTCGTCGGATCCCGGCAGGATCGAGAAGCCGGTGACGTCGCCGACGACCGAGCTATCATTGGTCTTGACGTTGGAGCCGACGTCGCCCCACCATGTTACCATCGAACCGGTGCCGGCCAGGAACTGCTGGAAGGCAGTGGTGTTCGGATCGGCATTGATCTGGTCGGCCGGTTCCGACGGCAGCGCGTCGATGACGTCCTGGATGGCGCGCACCCAGGCCGGATTGTTGACGCGGGGCTTCATCGTGTCGGCATCGAACAGCCAGGCCTTGTCGTCTGGATGCTTGGCATAGGCGCTGGCGCGGCTGCCGAGGAAGTAGAAGCCGAAACCGCCCCAGGCCTTGGGCGCATCGAGATAGCCAAACACGTCCTGGCCACTGAATTGCTTGCCCTTGAGGAATTTTGTCACCGCCTGGACTTCCTGCCAGGTCTTCGGCACGCCCCATTCGGTCGTGGCGCCGCTCTCCTTCCACGCCTTGGCGAGGTCGGCATCGGCAAACACGTCGGTGCGGTAGTTGAAGTTATGCGCGTCGCCGTCGACGGTGATGCGATACTGCTTGCCGTCCCAGGTTCCGACCGGCGGCTGGAGATAGGCTACGACATCCTTCATGTCGATCTGTTCTTTGACCCAGTCGGGCATTTCGGAGGTCAGGCCCTTGCCGCAGACATCGCCTTCGAAGGGCGCTCCCATCTCGATGATGTCGAAATCGACCGTGCCGGTGGCGATCGATTGCTGCAGGCGGGCGTTGTAGTCAGCCTGCGCCAGGTCGATCCAGCTGATTTTGGCGCCCGTATAGGCCTCCCACGGTTTCAGGAAGCCGCGGAACAAAACATTGTGAAGGTTCTGGTTGTTGAGGCCCATGAAGGTGAGCTCGACACCGGCGAATTCGCCTTCCTTGACGTTGGCCTTGGTGGCTTCGAGACAAAGCTCGCCGACCTTCTGGAAGTCGGAATCGGTGGGCTGGCCCTTGCCGACGCCGGGGATCTGCAGGATTTTCGAGCGCAGCTCGCTTGCGGCGGAAGCCGGTCGCGTGAAAGCGCCGAGCCCGGCGCCCGATGCGGCGGCGATTGCGGCCATCGAGGCCGCGCCTTTGAGTATGTCACGCCGGGTCGCACCCGCGCGGACGAGTTTTTCGTACAGACCGACTCTCATCTATTCCTCCCAGAACACAGTCGTGAATTGAAATGCCAATCACTAGGACGCCGAAATGTCGGCAGTTCTCCTTTATCATACGGGGACGTGGGACCCCACCCTGCGTCGCCTGGAGCTCCGATTTTCGGGAAAAAATCCGACTGTCGGATTGGCACTCGCCACTATTCGCGTAATCGATTACCTTGTCAACACGAATGGCTTTTTATCTATAAGATACTGACTTGCCCTTGCCGTTGGCAATGGCTAGCTTCACCGCGAGAAAAGGGGGGACGATGGCTCAAGTCGCGATCACCAATGTGGCCAAGGCGTTCGGAACCGTCAAGGTCCTGCACGATGTCAGCGTCGAAATCGCCGATGGCCAGTTCGTGGTGCTGGTCGGCCCGTCGGGCTGCGGCAAGTCCACGCTGCTCAGAATGGTGGCCGGTCTGGAAACCGTTTCGGGCGGCACGATCGCCATCGGTGAGCGCATCGTCAACAATCTGCCGCCGGCCAAACGCGACATCGCCATGGTGTTCCAGAACTATGCGCTCTATCCGCACAAGACGGTGGAGCAGAACATGGCATTCGCGCTGAAGCTGCGCGGCACCGACCCGGCCGTGGTCGCCGAGCGGGTCAAGCGCGCCGCCGACATCCTCGACCTCAATCCCTACCTCAAGCGCTATCCGCGCCAGCTCTCCGGCGGCCAGCGACAGCGCGTCGCCATGGGCCGCGCCATTGTGCGCAATCCGCAAGTGTTCCTGTTCGACGAGCCACTGTCCAATCTCGATGCCAAGTTGCGCGTGCAGATGCGCACCGAGATCAAGGAACTGCACCAGCGGCTGAAGACCACCACCATCTATGTCACCCATGACCAGATCGAGGCCATGACCATGGCTGACAAGATCGTGGTCATGCGCGATGGGCGTATCGAGCAGGTCGGCGCGCCGCTAGAACTGTTCGACCGGCCGGCCAACCTGTTTGTCGCCGGCTTCATCGGCTCGCCGTCGATGAACCTGCTCAAGGGCGTGGTAAGGAAGGGCGAGAAGGTCGAAATAGCGGGCACGCTGTTCCCGATCGCTGCCGGCAGCGCCGCCAGGGAGGGCCAGGCGGTGGTCTACGGCGTGCGCCCCGAACATCTCGAAATCCATCCCGACGGCGTACCGGCGAAGATTTCGGTGGTCGAGCCGACCGGTTCCGAAACGCTGGTCTTCCTGCGCTTCGGCGACGGCGAGATGGTGGCGCTGTTTCGCGAACGCCACGACTTCAAGCCGGGTGACACGTTGCATCTGAAGCCGCGGCTCGACCAGGTTCATCTCTTCGACGCCGAGACCGGCAACCGGCTCTGATTCTCCAACCGCTTTTTCGCTCAACAAGCCTATTGACGAGGACTGCCATGCTCAAAGGGATCAACCCATTGCTCAACGCCGATGTGCTTCAGGCGCTGCGGGCGATGGGACACGGCGACGACCTGATCATCTGTGATACCAATTTCCCGGCCGATTCGGTGGCAAAGCAGACCGTGCTCGGCAAGCTCCTGCGCATCGACGCGCCGGCGGCCGATGTGGTCAAGGCGGTGCTGTCGCTCTATCCGCTGGACACGTTCGTCGACGACGCTGCCGCCCGCATGGAGATCGTCGGCAAGCCGGCCGAAATTCCGCCGGTGCAAAAAGAGGTGCAAAAACAGATTGATAAGGCCGAGGGCAAAGCCTGGCCGATGATCTCGGTTGAGCGTTACGCCTTCTACGAGCGCGCCAAGAAAGCCTATTGCGTCATCCAGTCCGGCGAGCTTCGCTTCTACGGCTGCTTTGCCTTCCGCAAGGGCGTGGTGCCGCCGGATGCGGAGTAGCACAATGGCATCCGGCAAGCCTGTCGTCATATTGGGCGTCTTTGTCGCCGACACCGCCTATCGTGCCGATCGGCAGCCGCGCATGGGCGAGACCATCCTTGGCAATTCCTTCAAGCTGGGGCCGGGCGGCAAGGGCTCGAACCAGGCGGTGGCGGCAGGCAAGCTTGGCGCCGACGTCACCTTCCTGACCCGGCTCGGCGTGGATGCTTTTGCCGATATGGCCAAGGCGACCTGGAAAGATGCCGGCGTGAAATCAGCCGTCATCGATACGCCCGAGAGCTATACGGGCGCCGCCTATATCTTCATCGAGGAAACCACCGGCAACAACGCCATCATCGTCAGCCCGGGTGCGGCGATGCTGATCTCGCCTGAAGACATCCAGGTCAATGCCGGCCTGATCGGTTCGGCCGGCGTTTTCGTCACCCAGCTCGAGCAGCCGATCGATGCGGCGCTACGCGCCCTCGAGATCGCGCGCGGGGCAGGGGTGACCACCATCCTCAATCCGGCGCCGGCGGCAAAACTGCCGGATCGCATCTACGCGCTTTGCGACTATGTCACCCCCAACGAGACCGAGGCCGAGGAACTGACCGGTATCAAGGTTACCTCCATCGACGACGCCCGCCGCGCCGCCGACAGCCTGCTGGGGAAAGGTGTTGGTTCGGTCATCGTCACGCTTGGTGAAAAAGGTGCGCTTCTGCACACGGCGGATCGGTCCGATCATGTTCCCGTGGTCAGTGCCGGCCCCGTGGTCGAAACCACCGGTGCGGGCGATGCCTTCAATGGCGGCCTGGCCGCCGCACTTGCCAAGGGCGTGGAGCCGCTGCAAGCCGTGCGCTTCGCCTGCGCCGTCGCCGGCATTTCGGTGACGCGGCCAGGCACGGCGCCATCCATGCCGACGCTGCAAGAGGTCGAGGCGCTGCTGGCGAAGGTTTGATCTCGACCACGTCCGATATTGGACCTTACCAGTCTGGATCGTCGTCGAGCCAATATGCATTAAGGCAACCGAATTGGGGCGGGATGCCAAGCCGCCGTCTGGCGTCAAAAGCCACCTCCGAATGAGTCCACTGTGAGTTGCTCTCTGTCACATTGGGCACGATCGTGTACCCATTCGCGATCAACCGCAGCCTCATTTCCTCGAAGTGCCTTTTGAAACCGTTCTCGATGCGGCTTTGCGGGTAGCGCCGTCCGTGCATGCATTCCTGGCTCAGGATGCCGGAATACATCTGGGCGCTGATCGTCCTCAATGCGTCTTCGAAGATCTGCTTGCTTGTTGGTGTCTTTGGACCGGCATCGGCCTGCCGACGCCACCAGCGTCGCTGCCAACAAGCCTTTCAAAAACCTCGCCACCTTGGTCCCTTCCCGACCAGGGTGGCATATTAGCCACAGATAATGTTAATCGGCAATCCGGTCTTGCGCCATTGGCATAGGTGTCCCGTAATGGGCCGCCACATCTGGCACCGCAATTGCACTGTCAGCAATGCCGGGGGCATCTGTCGCTCCTGGCAAGCCGGGGGGCGATTGGGGCCCGCCGCTTCTAAAAATGAAGCGGCGGGCTCTTAGCTGCCGCCCGAATAGCCGAAACATTGGGTGCTGGGCCATTATGTATTTTCCGCAGTTTCTGGTGGGCATGTTCGCAACGTCGTTCATCGTTGCGATCTGGGCCGAAATGGCAACTGGATCCATCTGGAAGGCGCTCGGCTGGGCTGTTCTTGCAATGGTTATTCTTCAGCTTGGATACCTCGGCCTCGTCGTCCGCCTGATCTACAGGCGGGAATCGGAAGGCATCGAGGGAAATGGTGCGAGCGGGGCTCGAGCCCGCGACCTCCGGCGTGACAAGCCTGCACTCTAGCCGACTGACCTGCACCCGGCGCAGCATTGATCGCTGCAAGGGATCGATCTGAACTAACGCATTCAAGGAGACATTTTTGACATCAACGTCGACATTTCTCCGCCACCAAGGATCGTGACCCTTGAAGAGAAATGGCGCGAGTGACGGGGCTCGAACCCGCGACCTCCGGCGTGACAGGCCGGCACTCTAACCAACTGAGCTACACCCGCGCATTGACGAGCACGTGTCAGCCGTGTTCGTCGTTGGGGCGGTGGATAAGGGGTTCGCCACCGGGTGTCAAGCGTAGCTGCGCAGCATAAACGCAAACAGGAGAAGGTTTTTTGACAGGCGGCAATTTGGCCCCGAAAACCGCTATGCGGCTAAACTCATCACTGATCATTTGGCCTTGCGAAGCCTGTTCCGACCGCTTAAAGGTCCGGCCGGAGCGGGCGATTAGCTCAGTTGGTAGAGCGCTTCGTTTACACCGAAGATGTCGGCGGTTCGAGCCCGTCATCGCCCACCAAGATCCCGGCCCACCAAGATCCCGGCCCACCAAGATCCCGGCCCACCAAGATCCCGGAATGCCGGGCGCGGCCATCACCGGCCGCACCCGCCTTCATACCGGCACCAGTGTCTACTGCCTAACGAAGCAGGTCTTCTTGGCACGAGGAGCGGGATCCTCGTCGAAGGAGTCGTTGTTGCAACGCACTCCATTCCGGAAAACGCCTTGTGTGAACCGGCCGCGCGCGCCGTACCTCACCATTTTGCGTCCACGGAAATCGCAGTACTGATTCTCCCTGGCGCAGGCCACCCATCTGCCGCGACCCTGGCCGTAGTCGTCATCGCCGTAATTGTCATCGCCGTAGTTGTCGTCATTGTCGCCATAATCGTTACCGCCGCCGCGCCTCACGATATAGCAAGCCTTCTCACGGCCGGGCGCGGGATCGCCAAAGATGCGGTTCGAGCAAGGCACGGCAGGACGATCGAAAAAGCGCGAGGTGGTCTGTCCGCGCGCGCCGTAGACAACTTCCGCAGGATAGGGCAGGCGGCAGATTTCGCCTTCGTCGGCGCATCGCTGCATCCTTTGTGCCGAGGCGGTGGCCGGGAAAAGAACGGAAACAGCCGAGGCGAGGCCAACCAGACAGATGAATGTGAACACCATCCGGATCACGGCATTGGAGGTTTTTGACACGATTTGTCTCCCTTATGATTCACGCGAGCTATCCTATAGCAGCCTGGCTAAATGCACGATGAATGAAAGCCATCGCAAGGCAGGCACCATGACGGGGACGAGATCCAGACATAGGGCAGGGAGCTGCTGCCATCATTTGGATTTGATAGGGGGTCTTCGGTAGCAACCTCATACTGGGCTCTTGGGGAGAGGCAAGAAATGATCGACCATTCAGGGCGCTGGCTGTTGCCGCTGGCAATCTTGCTGGCAATCTGCGGCGCTGGGCGTTTCGCCTATGCGACGGCTGCCGGCGATGGCGTCGACCAGCCGGCGGCTAAAGCGGCCCTGCTCAAGGCCTATCCCGGACTTTTCACCATCAAGGGCAATGTCCTGACCTGGAGCGACGGCACCACCATGGTGTGGGACGACGGCAAGCTACGCGACGCCGAAGCGCTGCTGGAGAGCCCAGACATCGAAGACATGTTTCGCTACGTCTACCCGACGGCAGCGGAAGGCGTTTTGGTCCCGGCGGAGGATTTCGATCCCGGCCGTATCCGCAACGAAGCCTTCTTCGAGAAGCTTTACGGGGCAAGTGCCGCGGAAGTAGGCAATCACATCGCCAACGTCAAATGGCTGCCGAAACTCGGCAAGAAAACCGTGCAGGTCACCAGGGTTTTCGGCATCAACGACCGGCTGAGCAAAGTCTCTGATGCCCTGGAGGCGCTGCCCGCGGAGTTGAGCCGTTACGGGCTCAAGCCCGGCGGCGGCTTTGTCTGGCGACCCATCGCCGGCACGGACCGGTTGAGCGTCCACTCTTTTGGAGCGGCCTTCGATATCAATGTCGGTTTCTCCGACTATTGGTACAACAACAGAAACAAGACCAACCCGAAGGCAAACATACCATTCAAGAACCGGATCCCGCTCGAGGTGGTCGAACTGTTTGAGAAAAACGGCTTCATCTGGGGCGGGCGCTGGTACCACTACGACACCATGCACTTCGAATATCGGCCCGAACTCCTGCTATACAAGAAGTCCGGCTGATCGGCGCTGACCGCAGGCTCAAGGTGGAAGTAGCCGGAAATCCTTGCCTTCGGGCAGCAATTGCCCGCCGTCGACGACAATGGTGGTGCCGGTGATGTAGCTGGCGTCGTCGGAGGCCAGGAACAGGAAGGCGTTGGCGACGTCGCGCGGGCTGCCGAGACGTCCCAACGGGATCGAATCCTCCATGTTCTTGATGTAGGCGGCGCCGCGATGCAGCTCGATCGCTTCGGTGAGGATATTGCCGGGCTCGACGCCGTTGACGGTGATGCCGTAGCCGGAAAATTCGAGCGCCGCCGAGCGGATGAAGCCGTTGATGCCTGCCTTGCTTGCGCTGTAATGGCCGTGGCCGGGGCTGGTGACATGCGGGCCGGTGATCGACGAGGTGTAGAGCATGCGCCCGTAACGCTGCGCCTTCATCGGCCCCAAGGCTGCCAGCGTGGCATTGAAGGTACCGCGCAGATTGACCGCCATCACCCGGTCCCAATCGTCGGGGCTGGTGTTTTCGATGAGCTGCCAGGGATAGATACCGGCATTCTGAACGACGATGTCGAGGCGGCCGTGGCGGCTCAGCGTCAGCGCCACCGCGGTCTCGGCGTCCGCCATTTGCGAGATGTCGGTGCGGATGAAGGCAGCGCCAAGCTCTTCCGCGCTCGCTTGTCCGGCCTCGGTTTCGCTGTCGGCCAGCACCAACCTTGCACCTTCTTCCGCAAAGCGCTGCGCAATGCCTTTACCGATGCCGCGTGCGCTGCCGACGATCAGCGCGACCTTGTCTTGCAGCCGTCCGGTCATGCGAGCCGTCCTCTCATGCGAGTCTTTGACGAATGGTTTGCTTGAAGGCGTCTAGCAGCACGGCGGCCAGCACCAGCAGGCCGTGGATCACCTGGGTGAAATTGGCTGGCAGGCCCATCAGATTGATCGCGGTGTTGATGGAGGAAAGCAGGAGCACGCCGGCATAGACGCCAGGCAGGGTGCCGACGCCGCCTTTCAGGCTGACGCCGCCAATGACGACGGCGGCAAAGGCGTTGAACAGCAGCCCGACGCCAAGATTGGCGGTAGCGCCGGAGGTGCGGATGGCGAGCAGCCAGCCGGCGAGGCCGGCAATGGCGCCGGCAAGCACAAAGGCGATGATCAAATTGCGGTTGACGCGGATGCCGGCACGGAAAGTCGCGGTTTCATTGCCGCCGATCATGATCAGGTGCCGGCCGAACGGCGTCTTGGCCATGATCAGCGAGAACAGGACGAAACAGGCGACGGCGATCCAGGCGGTCAGTGGCAGACCGGCGAGGCGCTGGATGCCGAACCAGCGGATGGCCGGCGCCAGATCCTGCGCCGAGCGGCCGCCGGAGATCACCAGCACCAGGCCGCGCACCCAGATGTAGGACGCCAGCGTGATGATGAAGGCGCTCATCTTCACCTTGACCACGAGATAGCCGTTGAAGGCACCGATGATGCCGCCGACGGCCAGAGCGATCAGCAGCGAAACCGGAACCATCAACCATTGTGGATTGAGCTGTATGCCCATGCCGATGCCCGATGAGCAGAACAGGATGCCGACCGTCATGGCGCTGAGTGCGGCCACCGATTCCACCGACAGGTCCATATGGCCGGCAATGATGACCAGCGACAGGCCGATCGACATCACGCCGAGCACGCTCGAGGCCTCGATGATGTTGGCAAAGATCCCGAGCTGGAAATAGTTCGGGACGAAGATGGAAAAGACGATCAACACAAAGACCAGCATGAACCAGACGAGGTTGTCGAGGACGAACTCCAGGGCTTTGCGGGTGCGCGGGTTCATGGGCTGATCCGGTTGGCGCCGCCGTGAAATCAGGTCGATTTCGTCGGGTTCAGGCGCGGATTCAAATTCGCCACGGCGTCCCTGGGACGCGGCGTTGTGAAAGGGCAGGCTCCGGGCCGCAATGGCCCGGAGCGCTTGGCACGTGACTATTCGACCGGCTTGATCGTGTCCGTCGGCGGTTTCTGGTTGCCCCAGAAGGCCGGATTGTCGACGTTTTCCTTGGTGATGGCGGCGCCCGGGATCTTGATGTTGGGGCCCCAGGCTTCCTTGGTCACGGTCGACTTCAAACCGAGCACGTCATACTCGCCGGGCTTGATTTCCTGCTTGCCGACGATCTTGTCCATGAACATGGCGACGGCAGCGGCCTGCGCATAGAGCGGCTGCTCGACTTCGACATTGAGCCAGCCCTTGCGGATCAGGTCGAGGCCGACCGGAGCGCCGTTCGAGCTCATCAGCAAGACGTCACCCGGCTTCTTGCCGGCGGCCTCGAGCGAGGCGACGGCAGCGACCGACAGATGCGCGGCATGACTGAAGATCAGGTCGATGTCGGGGTTGGCCAGCATCTGGTCGGCAACGATGGTGCCGGCATTGCTCGCTTCCCACTGCATGGCGGGCAGCGAGATGATCTTGACGTCCGGGAACGCCTTCATCTTCTCCTCGAAACCCTTCTGGATGTCGAGCGTGTAGGGGTCGCCGGGATCGCCGAGCACCTGAAGGATCTTGCCCTTCACCGAACCGTTCTTGGCGGTCAGAAGCTTCTGCGCCTGGTCGGCGGCGACGTAGCCGATTTCGACCGTGCCCGCCACCGAGGTGAAATCGGACGGGGTCGAGGTGATCTGGCGGTCGAACTCCACCACCGGGATGCCGGCGGCACGAGCGGCTTCGATGGACGGTTTCAGCGCGTTGAAATCGACGGCGGCCAGGATGATCGCCGCCGGCTTCAGCGCGATGACGTCGTTCATCTGCGATTGCTGCGCATCGGTCTTGTTGTCGGCGTTGAGTGTCTTCACCTCATAGCCGACCTGCTTGAGGAACAGTTCCAACGCGCTCACCGAGCCGGTCTGGAATTCATCGAGCAGGGTCGGAACCATATAGTAGACGGTGCCCTTGGTCTGGGACATTGCCGGCGTGAGCGAGGCAAGAGCCAGTGCCAGGATACCGAAGACAAGAACTAATAGTCGCTTCATGTCGTTCGCTCCTCTTTTATACCGGACCCCTCTTTTGTCCCTCAGCTCGCCGGTCCGGCACCGGCAAGCGTCTCACCGGTGATCATGTTGATCACCGCATCGGGACTTGTTTTGTTGCGTGCGACATCGCCGGCCACGACGCCTTGCCGGATCACCACGATCCGGTCGGCGACCTGGAAGGCCTGCTGCATGATGTGGGTGATGATGACGACGCCGATGCCCTGGTTGGCCACCTGGCAGATCATGTCGAGGCCGCGCCTGGTCTGCTCGACGCCGAGTGCCGCGAACGGCTCGTCGAGCAGCACGAGCTTGCCGCCCCAATGCACAAAGCGGTTGAGCTCGATGGCCTGGCGCTGTCCGCCCGAGAGGTGCTCGACATTGGTGCGCAGCGACGGAATGCGGGTGCCGGCACTTGCCAGCGCCTTGCCGACCACGGCTTCCATGGCACGCTCGTCGAGGATCGGAATGCCGAGAACCTTGCGGGTGATCTCGCGGCCCATGAAGAAATTGGCGACGACGTCGACATTGGTGCAGAGCGACAGGTCCTGGTAGACGGTCTCGATGCCGGCAGCCTTGGCCTCGGCCGGCGATTTCGCCAGGAATTCCTTGCCCTCGAACAGTATGCGGCCGGAGCTCGGCTCGAGGCCGCCGGCGATGATCTTGACCAGCGTCGACTTGCCCGCGCCATTGTCGCCGAGCAGAGCCACGACCTCGCCCTTGCCGATCGAGAAGCTGATGCCCCTCAGCGCCTGGATGGCGCCGTAGTTCTTGGTGACGTTTTCGAGTACCAGCAGCGGTTCGGTCATGCCGCCACTCCTTTGCTCTGCATGAGGTCGGACCGGCGCTCGCGCTCAGCGATGAACATCTGGCCGAAACGCGGCGACAGCACGCCGGACACCGCCAATGCGGCGGCGCCGCGCAGGACCGAATGCTGGCCGCCGGTTGCGACCATGACGCGCGGCGTCTTGCGGTCGCGTCGCGCCGAGATCGAATTGGGAAGCTGTGCCGCCGCGCCGACCAGTTCTTCCAGGAGGTCGGTGGGAGCGAGCCCGCCGAGGATCACGGTCTCCGGGTCGAACAGGTTCTCGATGGTGACAATGGCGTTGCGGAAGATCGGCGCGACTTCGGCCACCCAGGCGGCTTCGCCGATGTTGCGCCGGCGCAGCGCCTCGAGCGAGAGGTAGCGTTCGAGGCAGCCATGGTTGCCACAGGGACAGAGTTCGCCGCCGGGAATAGCGGGGATGTGGCCGATCTCGCCGGCATTGCCCCAGGCGCCACGCATCACCGCGCCCTCATGGACGATGGCGCCGCCCAGACCGACGCCGAAATAGAGGTAGTAATATTCGGAAAAGCCGGCGCCGAGACCATAGAGGCGTTCGCCCATGGCGGCCGCCGCCATGTCGGTTTCGAAGAAGGCCGGCAGCCGGGTCGATGCCGTCAGCCGATCCTGCAGCGCCACATCCTTCCAGCCAGCCATGGTCGTCGGGCCTACGAAGCTCATCGATTCCACCCCGAACGGCCCGGGCAGCGCCATACCGATGCCGAGCACGCGGCCGCCGGGCCGCAATGCGGTCAATTCCGGCACCATGGCACCGATCAGCTCGAAGGCTAGGTCGGGCGTCGCGTGCGGCGCCTCACGATGCACGCTCTCGATGACATCGCCACTGAGATTGATCAGCGCTGCGTCGATCCCCATCGGGGTGAGGTGGACGCCGACGGCATAGCCGCCTTCCGGATTGATCCTGAGCGTCGCCGGCGGCAGTCCGCGACCGCGTGGCTCTTCGCGCAGCGAGAGCAGATAGCCGTGTTCTTCCAACTCGCGAACGATGGTCGACACGGTCTGGACGGTGAGGCCGACGCGGCTGGCAATGTCGCCGCGGGCAATGGGGCCGTGCAGGCGGATGGACTCCAGCACTATGCGCCGGTTGTAAGGCCGCCCGAACTCCTGATTGGTCCCTCGCAGTGCCATTTCCCTCTCCCTGGGAGAGGTGAGACTTGCATAGGCAATTTATTCAGTCAAATGGAATTCAAAAATAATTTGTGACGGTTCCGGACCGTTGTGCAGGACCGGTCCCATGGCTGCGCTGGCCGATTGCGGTCGGGCTGAAACCACCGCAATGGTGCATGACATCAGGCGGGCGCGGGGCTCGCCCGGCCGATGGTTCAGCAGGGAAAAACGATGATCGAACTGCCTTTTGCGCGCGACGAGTACAGGCAGCGGCTCAAAAAAATTCGCTCCGAGATGGGCAAGCGCGGGCTCGAACTGCTTGTCGTCAATGACGTCGCCAACCAGCATTACATCACCGGCTATGACGGCTGGTCGTTCTACACGCCGCAGGTGGTTCTGGTTCCGATTGAGCAGGATGCCGAGCCGGTCTGGATCGGTCGCGCCATGGATGCGGCCGGCGGTCTGCTGACCGCCTGGATGAAGCCGGAGAATGTCGTCGGCTTCCCGGAAGACCATGTCCAGCGCGCCGACCGTCATCCGATGGACTGGATCGCCGCCTGGATCGTCGCCAAGGGCTGGGGTGGCAGACATATCGGCATCGAGCTTGAGGCGTACTATTTCTCGCCGAAGGCCCATGCGCGGCTCGTCACCAGCCTGCCCAATGCGAAATGGCATGACGCCGATCTGCTGGTGAACTGGATCCGTGCGGTCAAGTCGGCACCCGAGATCGCCTATCTGCGCAAGGCGTCGACCTTGGCCGAAGCGGCTGTCGCACGGGCCTTCGAAGTCATCGCGCCTGGCGTGCGCGAATGCGATGCGATCACCGCCATTCAGGCGGCGCAGATCGCCGGCAGCCCGGACTTTGCTGGCGATATCACGGCGCTGCCACCGACAATCCTTGGCGGTGAAAACGCGTCCGCGCCGCATATCATGTGGAGCGACCGCCGCTTCGGCAAGGACGAGACGATTGCGCTCGAACTCGCCGGCGTCTGCCGCCGCTACGCCGCCGGCCTCGCCAGGACCATGCAGCTCGGCAAGACGCCGACGCGTGTCGCGGACACGGCAAAGGCGGTGATCGAAGGCATGGATGCGGTGCTCGATGCGGTGAAGCCAGGCACATCAGCCGAAGCGGTCGAGGCCGCCTGGCGCAAGGTCATCCAGCGCCATGGGCTGAAGAAGGAATCGCGCATCGGCTATTCCATCGGCGTCGCCTATCCGCCGGATTGGGGCGAGCATACGATCAGCCTGAGACCCGGCGACAAGACGATGCTGCAGCCGGGCAATGTCGTTCATTCCATTCTCGGCATGTGGATGGACGGCTGGGGCATCGAGGTCAGCGAGACCATCCTGGTGACCGAGACGGGCAACGAGACGCTGACCAAGTTTCCGCGAGACATCCATGTCAAATCCTGACCGGTCAGTCGTGACGGGAAGTGCCGCGACCGATATTGGTGCCGGCACTCTCAACCGGACAATCGAGATCCGCCGCCATCAGCCCCGCCATCCCGAGCTTCGAAACGCTCAGTACTTGATGATCCGCCGTTCGATCAGCACCACAACGCAGAACAGCACGATCGACAGGCCCGACGACAGCACGATCGCCGCATAGAGCCGGTCCGACTGGTAGTTGAAGCTCGCCTGGATGATCAGCGCGCCGAGCCCTTTGTCGGAGCCGATCCATTCGCCGACAATGGCGCCGATGACGGCGGTGGCCGAGGCGATGCGCAGCGAGGAAAACAGCATCGGCAGCGCGCGCGGCAGGCGCAGGCTCCAGAACACCTCCCAGCGCGTCGCCGACAGCACCCGGAACAGCTCGTGCTCGTTGCTGCTTGCCGAATCCAGGCCGCGGATCATGTTGACCAGCGTCGGGAAGAAACAGATCACGGCAGCAATGACGATCTTCGGCGTCATGCCCAGCCCGAAGATCAGCATGATGATCGGCGACAGCGCCAGGATCGGGATGGTGTTGAAGAACAGCACGATCGGGAAATAGGCAGCCTGCAGGACGCGGTTGTGCACGAAGAGCACCGCCAAAAGCACGCCGGCAAGATTGCCGATGATGAAGCCGGACAGCGCCTCGATCAAGGTCGGCCAGAGATTGCCGAGCAGCAGCGACAAGCTTTTCTGGAACACGCCAAAAATCGCTGTCGGCGTCGGCACGATATAGGCCGGCACGCCGAGCCAGGGCAGCAGGAACTGCCAGGTCAGCACGATCGAGGCAGCGCCCAGAATGGGCAGCGCGATGGCCAGCATTGGCGGCAAGGGCGCCTGTCTCATGAGGCCTGCTCCAGGGCGGTACGCAGTTGCGCCATCGCGGCCACGATTGCCGGGTCTTCGCGCTTGCAGCGGTTGCCGTCCTGCTTGAACGGCCGCATGTCCAGATCCTTGACCAGACGCCCGGGATTCGCGGCAAGCACGATCACGCGCTCGCCGAGATAGGCGGCTTCGGCGATAGAATGGGTGACGAACAGGATGGTGGTGCCGGTGCGCCGCCACAGCGCCAGCAATTCGTCATTGAGGCGGTCGCGGGTGATCTCGTCGAGCGCGCCGAACGGCTCGTCCATCAACAACAGCTTCGGTTGTCCGAGCAGGGCGCGGGCGATTGCCACGCGCTGCCGTTGGCCGCCGGAAAGCTGATGCGGCAGGCGCTCGCCAAATCCGCCAAGACCCATCAGCTCCAGCAGCTCGTCGCTGCGGTCCTCGATCTGGCGGGTCAAGCTGCCTTGCCCGATGCCGAGCGGCAACCGCACATTGTCGCGTACGCTGCGCCATGGCAGCAGCGTCGAATCCTGGAAGACGAAACCGACATCGCGGCGCGAGCGCACAGCGTGCGGCGTGTCGCCAAGCACGCTGATCGTGCCGCCGAGCGGGTCGAGCAGGTCGGCGACAACCCGGAGCAAGGTCGACTTGCCGCAGCCCGATGGCCCGAGGATCGACAGAAACGAGCCGGCCGCGACGGTCAAGTCGAGGCCGGTGAGCACTTTGACGGCCGAATGCCGGCGGCCATAGCCGACATCGAGCCTATTCGCCTCGATCGCGTTCGCCATTAGATCAGCATGACGTTTGATCGTAATGCTGATCTAACTTTTTGCTGGAGCATGATCTTTTCCAAAAACCGGTTCCCACTTTTTGGGATCATGCTCTAGGCGGCGGGCGCGTCGAGCTTCGGCCGGTCGGCGGCCGACAGTTCGAGGATTTTCGTCGTGTAGACGTCAGCCGCGGCCGGCCGTCCATTGGGGTACTGGCCGACCTTGTCGAGCAGCGCCAGCTGCTCTTCGATCGAGGCCGGGTCGAAGGTTCCCCAACCGTCCTTGGCCGTTGCGCCGTCGAAGGACAGTTTCAGGATCAGATTGACGGTCTTTTCTTCCCAGCCCTGGTCCATTTCGGGGTAGGCGGCGACCATTTTCTTCACTGCTTCCAGCGGGTTGGCATGCACCCAGCCCCAGCCCTTGCCGACCGCGCCGATGAACTTTGCCAGCGTGTCCGCATCCTTCTCGATCGCCGCATCGGTGGCGAAATAGACGTCGGCATAGGAATTCAGGCCGAGATCGCGCACCAGAAGGTCGATGCGGTCGTCGCCGACGACGCTCAACGCCTGCGTGTTGGTGATCCAGCCGCCAATGGCGTCGACGTCGCCGCGCACCAGCGGCGCCTTGTCGAAGCCGACGTTGACGACGGTAACGTCAGCCGGGTCGATGCCGTTCTTCGACAGGATTTCGTCGATGACGAAACGCGCCGTCGGCTGGATGCCGATCTTCTTGCCCTTGAGGTCGGCTGCGCTTCGGATCGGCTTGGCGGGCTTTGAGGTGAAGGCATAGGGGCCGGTGCGGAAACCGCAGGCGATGATTTTCACCGGCACGCCGCTGGCCCGCGCCGCATAAAGCTGCGGTGTCTCGGAGAACTGGCCGAGCTGTGCCGAACCCGAGACGACCGGCGGCACGGTCGCGGAATTCGGCCCGCCGGGGCTGAACTCCACCTCGAGGTCTGCATCCTTGAAGTAACCATTGGCGACGGCGGCGATGTCGCCCATCTGGCCGTTCGACATCAGCCAGTCGTACTGGATGACAACCTTGCCGGCTGCCTTGGCTCCCGGCGTCAGCACCAGCTGCATGCCGGTGGATGCAGCTGCCACGGCGGCGATGCCGGATTTCACAAAGCTGCGGCGGTTCATATCGAAATTCCCACTCATTTTTCGCTCCTGTTGCAAGAGTTTCTCTGTTCATTGCGCGCCGCTCCCGACGGCGCGGGTCGTCTACGGCTGTTCGTCGTGGTAGTCGCCAGGGCCGCCGTCGAGCCAGGCGTATAATTCCCAGAGCGTGTCGTCCGGGTCGGTGAAATAGGCGCAACGCGCGTTCCAGACATAGTTTTCCGGCGGCCCGTAGAATGGCACGCCCCTGGCGCTGAGCTCGCCATGCAGACGGTCGATGTCGGCCGCCTTGTCGAGCCTTACCGCCACGCAGACCTTGTGCGCATGGCGCGGCGATCTGAGCTTCGACACACCGGTATGCTGGTTGATGTGATCGATCTCCCACGCTGCCAGCGTCACGCCCTCGCCATGGAAATCGGCAAAGCCTTCGGCGCGGCGGCGCAGCCGGAAGCCGAGTTTGTCGACATAGAAGTCGACTGTCCGTCCGATGTCCTCGACCAGCAGGCAGACATCTGAAATCGCGTAAGCGGTGCCGAGCGGCATGGCTAAATCCCCTTGCTGCTGCGCCGCGCCGCCGGCAGCTTGACGCCGACGCGCTCGGCCGCGCCGATGATGTGGGCGCGCATCGCCGCCTCTGCGGCTGCGGCATCGCCGGCGACCAGCGCCTCGTAGATGCGCACATGCTCGCCGACATTGATCTCAACCAGATCGTGCAGCGGGTTGGTCTGCCGCGCGTAATAGATCGAGCGGCGGATCTGCTCGCAGACGAAGGAGATGAAGGTGTGGATGTAGCTGTTGCCGGTGGCGCGCGCGATCTCGCGGTGGAACAGGAGATCGGCGTCGATGCTGCCTTCCTCCCAGCGCTCCTCGCCGCTCATGCGGTCGAGTGCGGCCTTGATGGCGTCGAGATGGTCCTGGTCGCGCCGTACGGCCGCAAGCGCGGCGGACTCGGCTTCGAGGATGCATCGCAGCTCGAACAGCCGCTCCATATTCTGGCCTTCCCGGAGCGCTTCGCCGTCGATGCGAATCGAGGCCCGCTGCTCCGGCGCCAGCACGAAGGCGCCGATGCCCTGCCGCGCCTCAATCATGCCGTCGGCCCGCAGCTGCGCGATCGCCTCGCGCACCACATTGCGGCTGACGCCGAATTTTTCGGACAGCTCCTGTTCCGTCGGCAGCCGCGTGCCAGGGCTGAGATCGCCCGATTCAATCTCGCGGCCGAGGAAGGTCGCGACACGGTGCGGCAGCGTTTCGACAGTGCCGATGGCGGCCAATCTTTGCTTCATGGAGCGGTCTCCGTTGCCGGCAGAAGGCAGCCGGGGTTCATCAGGCCCTGCGGGTCGAGGGCGTTCTTCAACGTGCCGATGAGCCGGCGATGGGCAGGCGCCAGGCCTGCCATGAAGGTGCGGTGGCGGGTGCGGCCGATGCCATGCTCGGCGCTGATCGAGCCGCCGAGCGAATTGGCAATCCGGTAGAGCCCGGCGGTGATCTCTGTGCCCCGGGTGCGGACCTCGCGCTCGTCGAGCCCTTGCGGCGGCAGCACGTTGAAATGAATGTTGCCATCACCGGCGTGGCCGTAGGCCAGCGGCAGCCATCCCTGATGATCCTGCGCCACAAAGCGGCGGGCCTGATCGATGAGGGCAGGGATATCCGAGATCCGCACCGAAAGATCGGTGCGCACATGATAGCCGCGCTTGGCCTGGCCCTCGACCAGCCCTTCGCGAATGGCCCAGAAGGATTTTGCCTGGGCGCTGCTTTCGGCAAGCACGGCATCGATGACCTGGCCGCTTTCCATGGCCTCGGCCAGGAAATCGACCAGCAGGGTTCGAAGGTCGATCGCCGCACTGGCCGACAGTTCGATCAGCACATGCACGGGAGCCTCGACCGGCGACACCGTGTTGGCGTCGATCAGTCGCGCCAGCGCGATGCATTCGGAACCGATGATCTCGAAGGCCGACATCAGATCGGCCGAGGTGCGGCGCACCTGCCGGAACAGCGCGATCGCGGCTTCGAACGAGGCAAGGCCGACATAGGCGGTTTCGGTCCGCACCGGCTTGGGAAACAGCTTCAGTTCGACGCCGGTGATGATGCCGAGCGTGCCTTCCGAGCCGATGAAAAGCTGCTTCAGATCATAGCCGGCGTTGTTCTTGCGCAGGCCGGAAAAGCCGTTCCACAACTCGCCGTCCGGCAGCACCACTTCAAGGCCGAGGATGAGGTCGCGCGCCATGCCATAGCGCAGCACATTGATCCCACCGGCATTGCTCGCCGCATTGCCGCCGATCTGGCAACTGCCTTGCGCGCCGAGCGCCAGCGGGAACAGGCAATCCTGCGCGTCGGCTGCATCCTTGATGGTTTGCAGGATGCAGCCGGCATCGGCCTGTAGCACAAAGTTGTCGGCATCGACTCGGCGGATGGTGTTCAGCCGCTCGAGGCTGACGACCACGGAGTTCGCGGTGTCGACGTCGATCGCGCCGGCCACCAGGCCGGTATTGCCGCCTTGCGGGATGATACCGAGTCCCAGCAAGGCGCACAGCCGCACCACCGCCTGAACCTCGGCCACCGAAGCCGGCCTCAGCACGGCAAGCGCTGCGCCATGATGATCGCCCGACCAGTCGCCGAGATATTTCGCCATGCCGGCGGCATCGACGGTGACGCCATTCGTTCCGACAGCACCTTGCAGAGCGCTGAGAATGTCTGGCGAAAGGGCGTAGATAGTCATTAGTAGCCGTCAACGAAGTAGGGCTATAGGGTGATACATATCATCCTACAACTATATGAGAGTCAATGGGGCTCTGCCGCGAGCGGTGGGCAGTTCAGAGGGGAGTGGTTGCGGGTGCGTTACGCGTCGTGAGTGCATTCACACCACGGGTGGTCCGTCCGGCGCAGGGATAAGCGGGTCGCAGGAATCAGTCGGGACGGGAACGTTTCAGGTGAGAATAGGGTGCCAACCTACAGATACTGCTCGACCTTCTTGCCGACGGTCAGGAAGCGCAGCGGGTCGATGGCTTCGCCATTATGGCGGACTTCGTAGTGCAGATGCGGGCCGGTCGAGCGGCCGCTGCTGCCGGTCTTGCCGACGATGTCTCCGGCCGCGAGCTTCTGGCCCACGGCCACATCGATTTCGCTCAAATGCCCATAGCGGGTGGCAAAGCCGTTGCCGTGGTCGACCTCGACCATGCGGCCATAGCCGCCGTTCCAGCCGGCTTTGGTTACAACGCCCGCAGCCGTGACCTTGGCCGCCATGCCGACCGGCGCGCGGAAATCCATGCCCGAATGCAGGGCGGCGGTGCCGAGGATCGGGTCGGTGCGCACGCCGAACGGGCTGGTGATGGAGTGGCCGGGCGCGGGGTTGGCCAACGGCAGCCGCCGTGCCTCTTTCTTCAGCTGATCGAGCGTATCCAGCGCCTCGTCGAGCTCCTTGACCTTGCTGTCGAACATCATCGAGGAGTCCAGCGGGATCAGCGGCCCGCCGACATCGCTTTCGTTTTTGCCGAAATCGCTGTCGACCGGCAGGCCGGCCGCCTCAAGCGCCTGGGTGATGGCATCGGCGTTCTTGTAGGCATTGTCGGCAAGGGTGGCGATGCGGGTGAGCTGCTGTGTCTCGATATTCTTCAGCGATTCGTTGATCGAGACGAACAGTTTGTCGGCACGATCCGCCGCCGTCTCGCTGGGCAGCGGATCGGAGCGGGTCGACCACAGCGAGAACGGCCTGGTGTCGCCTGAGCCGAGGCTGGCGACCGAATAGGCCAGAGGCTCGCCGCCGGTCAGTTCGGCATGCTCGTCGGGCTTTGCCGCCACATCCGCGGCGGGCGGCGTTCCGACTTCATTTTCCGCCCGTTCCAGAATCGGGCCGAGGCGGCCATGGCGCTGGCTGAGCTGGCTCTGCCGCTCGAGCAATTCGCTGACCTTGGTTTCCATCAGTTTCTGGTCGAGAAGCTGGCGGCTGGTGATGCGATCGACCTGCGCGCGCAATGCCGAGATGCGATCCTCATAGGCCTGCTGCATGCGCGCCTGCCGCGCCGTGGTGGCGCCGATCAAATCGTCGCGCAGCACCAGATAGGAGGTCGCCATAAGGTAGCCGATGGCGATTGCCGCCAGTGCCGAGCCGAGAAACGCGACGAGCCACGGCCGGATGGTGAAGTGTCTTATCTCATTGCCCCGGGCGATAATGACCGTATGGGGCTCTTTGCGCCTGCCGAAGACCGCTGACTGACCGGTTGGGTTCACGGGACCAAGCTTTCGTTAAGACACCAACGAAGCCTGATTACACATTATTAGGGTTAACAAAGTTTTGCCGTGCAGTCGGCCGGCAAGGATTGCGCGCAAGACGAACGGTGGGTTGTGGGCGGAACGGCGAGATCGGCGGCGCCATCAGAGCGCGCGCACCGCCTCCAGCACCGCTTCGGCGTGCCCCTTCACGCGGACCTTGCGCCAGATGCCGGCGATGCGGCCGTCCTTGCTGATCAGGAACGTCGCTCGTTCCACGCCCATATAGTTGCGGCCATACATCGTCTTTTGGACCCACAGATTGTAGGCCTCGATGACTTTGCGCTCCTCGTCGGCAACCAGATCGACGGTGAGATCGTATTTGGTTTTGAACTTGTCGTGCTTCTTCACACTGTCCGGCGACAGGCCGACCACGACGGCGCCGGCCTTTTCGAACTCCGGCTTCAGCTGCGAAAAGCTGATCGCCTCATTGGTGCAACTTGTGGTGTCGTCCTGCGGATAGAAGTAAAGTACGACGGGCTTTCCCCGCAACGTGGCAAGGCTGAGCGAGCCGCCGCCATCGCGCGGAAGGTCGAATTGCGGCGCAACATCGCCAATGTCGAGGTCAGCCATATCGATGCCCTTGTTTGAGGTTACGCGGCCCTGAATCAATGAGATAGAGCATGATGCCTGGACAAACGGAAACCGTTTGTCCGAGAAAACCGCATCACACTTTTCGGCATCATGCTCTAGGCTGCATCGTTATAGTGTCGAGCGGGGACTCGTCCACGATCGAATTCGTACAACGGAAAATTGCGTGGATCAGGAAGAACCGCAGCACGAGAAAATCCGGTTCAGGCGTGACGAGATCACCGACCTGGGGACTTTCCCGTCTGCCTGCCGCGTGCCGCCGCTGGGCAAGGCACGCATCGGCCGCGGCTTTCGCATCCTTGCCCGCCTGTTTGCCGGCGTCGCGGCCCTGGTGCTGCTGGTCGCCGCTGCCGTCTATGTCATCGGCGCCACCGGCATCGGCAGCGAGCGGCTGCGGGCGGAAGCCGAAACGGCGATCGAGAAACTCGCCGGTTTCGACGTCAATGTCGCCGTCGGCCCGGCCCGCCTGACACTGGACGGGTCGAGCTTCATTGCGCTGCAGGTCAAGGACGTCAGCGTGAAGACCGCCGACGGCAAGCCGATGGCCGATGCCGGGCGCGTCCGTTTCGGCATCCGGCTGATACCGTTGTTTTCGGGCGAGGTGCGGCTGACCAGCGCCAGGATTTCCGACGCCCATATTGTCACCGCGGCAATGCCGTCGGGGGGCGACTGGACAGCCGCGCTGCGCAATCAAGACGGCCTCATCGATCCGGAAAAGCTGGCAGCCGCTGTCTTCGGCCACGTCAACCATGCGCTCGATGCCGTGCGTGAGGATTCGATGCGCCGCATCGATCTCAAAAATGTCCAGTTCGAACTGCCCGAGGCTGGCTCGGTCAAGCTGGTCAACATTGCCAATGCCACCGTGCTTCAGTCGGGCCCGGGCAGGATGGAGTTCTCGTCCAACGCGGATATCGATGGCCGGGCGCTCACGGTCACCGCCACCGCTACCCGCGATACGACATCCCTGCGGGTCACTGCGTTGAATGCGGCCATCGACATGGCGCCCATTCCAGAGACAACGCCAGGGGCCGGTGGGAAAACCGGCGCGATCGCTTTGAGGCTGACGGGGACCGAAGGCTCGGGCGACAGCGATTCCCGACTGACGGCCTCACTCTCGCTTACCGGCTCGGTGCTCGACCTCGGCGCACGCGGGCTGTTGGCGGCCGATGTCGATGTCGACGCCACGCTTGTCTCCGGCTCCAACAAGATCGATGTCGGTAGGCTGGTTTTGAAGACCGGGCGTTCGACATTCAACTTCGCCGGCTCGATCGGGCCAAAGCCCCCGACCGGCGCGGCTGGCGAGGAGCCTTCCTACCGCTACGACCTGACCAGCGACGGCTCGACGCTGGCGCCGGCGGAATCGCCCGAGCCGGCGCTGAATTTCTTCGCCCGCATCGCCGGCGTCTATCAGGTCAAAAGCCGCAAGCTCGTCGCCGAACAGATCGGCGTCAGATCGGGATCGGGCAGCGAGGTGCTGGGCACAGCCGCACTTGCCTTCATCGACAACGGGCCGCCGGGCATCTCGCTGTCGCTCAACGTCCACGACATGCCGGTCTCGCATGTCAAGCAATTGTGGCCCTGGTTTTCGGCCAAGAATGCCCGGCTGTGGGTGTTGCAGAACCTGTTTGGCGGCCGCGTCGTCGACGCCAACCTGCAGTTCCAGGTCGTGCCGGGGCGACTCGGCAACGGCGTGCCGCTTTCGGCTGACGAGGTGTTCGGCCGATTCCAGGTCGAGGGCTCGCGCTTCGACACTGCCGGCCGCATCCCGCCGATCCGCGATGCCATTGGCGTCGTTTCCTTCCACGGAAACGATGTCGACATCGCGCTGTCGTCGGGCAGCGTCTATATGCCGAGCGGCCGCACCGTGGCGGCAAGCAATGGCACGCTGGCGGTGAAGGCGGCGAACCACCCGCCGGTGATCGGCGCGCTCGAAATCGACGTCGCCGGCGAAGCGCCGGCCATCGCCGAGCTTGCTTCCTATGAGCCGATCAACGCCATGCGCCATGTCGGCATTGCGCCTGACGACCTGTCCGGCACGGTGACCGGCCACGTCAAGGCCGACATCCCGCTGCAGTCCGGCGTCGACACGTCGAAGCTCGATTGGCTGGTGTCGCTCGACTATCAAAACCTGTCATTGGCCAAGCCGTTCGAAGACCAGACGGTGACCGATGCCGACGGTTCGATCGAGGTCGGCCCCGACAAGGCGGTGATCTCGGCCGACGCGAAGCTGAACGGCATTCCGGCCGAACTCGATCTGGTCGAGCCGCTCAGGGATGACGGACCGCCGCGCAGCCGCAAAGTGGCGCTTGTGCTCGACGACAAGACACGTGCCATCGCCATGCCTGGCCTGTCGCCGCTGATTTCCGGCACCATCAAGGTGGCGATCGACAAGAGCGGCGAGGGCGGCAATCAGAACGTTGCGGTCGACCTGACCAGCGCCAGGCTGGACATTCCCTGGGCCGGCTGGAGCAAGGGGCCGGGCATCCCTGCCAATGCCACCTTCACCATGGCCAAGTCCGGCGATACGACAACGCTGTCCGACTTCGACCTCGATGGAAAGAGCTTCTCGGTCGAGGGCGATGTCGTCCTGGTCAAGGGCGCGCTGTCGTCGGCCCGCTTCAGCAAGGTCGCTTTGAACCGGGGCGACGACGTCGCCGTGACGGTGAAGCGGTCGGGCAACGGCTTTGCCGTCGACGTCAGCGGCAATGCGCTCGATGCCCGCGCGCTGATCAAGCAGTTCACCTCCGACGTCGACACCGCCACCAAGACCACCGGCACGGATGCGGTTTCGGTCAGCGCCGATATCAATTCGCTGACCGGGTTCCACGACGAGGTCCTGTCGAATCTGAAGCTCGACTACAGCGCCGCCGGCTCCAGGGTGAACGGGCTCAAGGTCAGCGCCACGGCAAGTTCGGGTGCTGCCATCACCATCAGCAACACTGCGGGCAACGGCGCCCGGGCGCTCAACATGAAGTCTGCCGACGCCGGCGCCATATTGCGCTTCCTCAACATCTACGAACACATGGAAGGCGGCTCGATCACGCTCGCGCTCAGCGGCGCGGCCGACGGGCCGATGCGGGGTCAGGTCGATTCCAGCAACTTCTTCATCGTCAATGAACCCAAGCTCGCCTCGATCGTCTCCACCACGCCGGTCGGCGACAGCCGCAGCCTGAACGAAGCGGTCAAAGGCAAGATCGACACCTCGCGGGTGAAGTTCGAGCGCGGCTTTACCGAGATCGACAAGGGGCCCGGTTACCTGAAGCTGGCCAATGGTGTGCTGCGCGGTCCGCGCATCGGCACCACTTTCCAGGGCACGCTCTACGACCAGAACAACAATATGGACATGACCGGCACGTTCATGCCGGCCTATGGCCTCAACCGCATCTTCGGTGAATTGCCGCTGGTCGGCGCTCTGCTCGGCAATGGCCGCGACCGCGGCCTGATCGGCGTCACCTACCGGCTCAAGGGCAATGCCAACAAGCCGGTTCTGGACATCAACCCGCTATCGGTGATCGCGCCGGGCATTTTCCGGTCGATCTTCGAATATCGGTAGGGTCCGTCACAGCGGCCGCACCAGAACGTGCTTTTTCTTGCCCAATGAAAGCTTTGCGACGTTTTCCGGACTCAGATCCTGAGGTGTCACCATCCGCCGGTCGTCCGCCACCGGGTGATCGTTGAGGCGCACGGCGCCACCCTGTATGTGCCGGCGCGCCTCGCCGTTGGACCCGGCAAGGCCTGCTGTGACCAGCAGCGACAGGATGCCGATGCCGGCCTCCAGCGTTGCGCCATCCACCTCGACGGTCGGCAGGGTTTCGGCGGTCACGCCCTCCTCGAAGGTCTTGCGCGCCGTCTCGCTGGCAGTCTCGGCCGCGCCGCGGCCATGCAGCATGGCGGTGATCTCGGTGGCGAGGATCTTCTTCGCCTCGTTGATCTCCGAGCCGCCGAGCTTCGCCAGGCGCGCCACCTCGTCCAGAGGCAGCCTCGTGTAGAGTTTCAGGAAGCGGCCGACATCGGCGTCCTCGGTGTTGCGCCAGTACTGCCAGAACTCGTAAGGCGAGAGCATGTCGCTATCGAGCCAGATCGCGCCCGAGGCGGATTTGCCCATCTTGGCGCCGGACGAGGTGGTGAGCAGCGGTGTCGTCATGGCGAAGAGCTGCACGCCCTCCATGCGGTGCCCGAGGTCGATGCCGTTGACAATGTTGCCCCACTGGTCCGAGCCGCCCATCTGCAACCGGCAGCCGACGCGCTTGTAGAGCTCGACGAAGTCGTAGGCTTGCAGGATCATGTAGTTGAATTCGAGGAAGGACAGCGACTGCTCGCGGTCGAGCCTGAGCTTCACGGAATCGAAGGCCAGCATGCGGTTGACGGAGAAATGCCGGCCGACATCGCGCAGGAAGTTGACGTAGTTGATCTGCATCAGCCAGTCGGCGTTGTTGACCATGACCGCATCGGCCGGTCCGCTGCCGAACTGCAGGTAAGGTGCGAAATTGCGGCGGATGCCGACGAGATTGTTATCGATGTCGTGCGGGGTGAGCAGCTTGCGTGCCTCGTCCTTGAAGGACGGGTCGCCGATCATCGAGGTGCCACCGCCCATCAGCGCGATCGGCCGGTGGCCGGTCTGCTGCAGCCAATGCAGCATCATGATCTGGATCAGCGAGCCGGCATGCAGGCTTTTGGCGGTGGCGTCGAAGCCGATATAGGCGCTCACCGTTTCCTTGGCGAAAAGCTGGTCCAGCCCGGTCTCATCCGAAATCTGGTGGATGAAACCGCGCTCGCTCATGATGCGCAGGAAATCGGATTTGAAGGCGGACATTTTTTCTTCCTGAAAGCGCCAGGCCCCAATCGCCCGGCGTGATATGAACGCGGGCGTTTAGCATCCAAGCGCGATCAGCAAAAGTGGTTTCCGGTTTTGCGTTCGATCGCGCGCCAAATCAAAGGGTCGCGATCAGCAAAAGTGGTTTCCGGTTTTGCGTTCGATCGCGCGCCAAATCAAAGGGTCGCGATCAGCAAAAGTGGTTTCCGGTTTTGCGTTCGATCGCGCGCCAAATCGAAGGTCGCGATCAGCAAGGGGGGGAATCCGGTTTTCACGTCCGCGCGCAAGACATCCGCCATGCTTGCTTCATCGTGTAGGCTGGCGTAATGAGGCGCCGCGCCAACGGGTTCTTGCAACCTTCGATCCGCTGGAACGGCACCGCACGGCATCCACCAAAATGCCATATCCTGTGACAGAGCCCGACGCGACATATGCCGGACGCATTGATATCCATCGTCATTCCTTGCCGCAACGAGGCGGCGAACCTGCCGCTTCTGATCGACGAGATCGAGGCTGCCATGACCGGGCGCGACTTCGAAATCATCATCGTCAATGACGGTTCGACCGACGATACGGCTTCGGTGCTTGCCGCCGAGGCGGCCAAACGCCCATTTCCGCTCCGCCAGCTGCGGCACGAAAAGTCCGCCGGCCAGTCGCTTTCGGTGCGCTCCGGCGCCTGGGCGGCGCGCGGCGCCATCGTCGCCACCATCGATGGCGATGGCCAGAACGACCCGCAATATATCCCGGTGCTGGTCGATGCGCTGCGCCAGGCCGGGGCCGGCTTCGGCGCCGCGCAAGGGCAGCGACTGAAGCGCCGCGACAGCAAGATCAAGCAATTGGCGTCGCGTTTCGCCAACTGGCTGCGTGGCGCGATCCTGCATGACGACACCCGCGACACCGGTTGCGGCCTTAAGGCGATCCATGCCGATATCCTGCGCAAACTGCCGTTCTTCGACGGCACGCATCGTTTTGTTCCGGCGCTGGTCATCCAGGAAGGTTTTCGCGTCGTGCACTGCGACGTCGTCGACCGCTCGCGCCGCCACGGCAAGTCGAACTACGGAATCTTCGACCGCGGCTTGCAGGGCGCACTCGATCTCGCCGGCGTCTGGTGGCTTCGGCGTAGGCGCCGCAGAATGCCAAAGGTAGAGGAAATCACGCATGGCTAACGTGTTTCAGGAATTGGCGACCTGGCTGCATCAGGTGTTCGTTAAACAGTTCGACGCCTGGATCCTGCTCGGCTTCGTCGCCCAGTTCTTCTTCACGATGCGCTTCGTCGTGCAATGGCTCGCTTCGGAAAAGGCCAAGCGCAGCGTGGTGCCGGTCGCTTTCTGGTTCTTTTCGCTGTTCGGCGGCGGCCTGTTGCTGGTTTACGCCATCCAGCGCCAGGACCCGGTGTTCATCGCCGGCCAGGCGATGGGCATGTTCATCTATGTCAGAAATCTCTGGCTCATCGCCAATGAGCGCAAGGCGGCGATGACCAAGGTCGACTGAGCGGCGCCCAAAATCCAACCCTGTCCGGTGTGAAATGAGCAGGAACTATCTTTTTCTCTTCCTGTTCAGCCTGATGATGACGGCGTCGGGACTTGCCTCCATGCCGCCACTCGACCGCGACGAGCCGCGCTTCGTCCAGGCCACCAAGCAGATGGCCGAAAGCGGAGACTATGTCGACATCCGCTTCCAGGAGGCGTCGCGCTACCAGAAGCCGATCGGCATCTACTGGCTGCAATCGGCGGCGGTAACGCTGAGCGGCGAGGGCGCGCAGGCGCCGATCTGGGTCTACCGGCTGGTCTCGGCGCTGGGCATCGCCATCGCCGTTGTCGCGATTGCCTGGACGGGAGCCAATCTGTTCAGCGCCAATGCCGGCCTGGCCGCCGGCCTCATCATGGCGGCGATTTTCGCCACCGCTTTCGAAGGCCGCGACGCCAAGACCGACGCCATGCTGCTCGCCTGTTGCGTTCTGGCGCAAGGCGCGCTGGCGCAGGTCTATCTGGCATCACGCCGCAACGAGGCCGTCGCCGGCCATCTGCCGTGGGTTTTCTGGGCCGCGCAAGGCGCGGCGATCCTCATCAAGGGGCCGATAGCGCCATTGCTCTCGGCGCTGACGGTGGTGACCTTGGTTGCTTTCGAGCGCGACTGGCGCTGGCTGGCGAAGCTGAAAACGGGGCGCGGGCTGATTCTGGTGGTCTTGATCGTGCTGCCGTGGCTTGCCCTCATCACCTGGAAAAGCCACGGCGCTTTCCTGCAGCAGGCGGTCGGCAAGGACATGCTGGGCAAGGTCGCGCAAGGCGAGGAATCGCATGGCATTCCGCCTGGTTTCTACGTGCTGACCTATTCGCTGTTCATGTGGCCGTTCGGCCTGGTGTCGCTCGGCGCCGGGCTGCAGGCGCTCAATCGCCTGCGCGACGATCCGCGCCTGCGCTTCTGCCTCGCCTGGTACATTCCGTTCTGGCTCGTCTTCGAGCTGATCCCGACCAAACTGCCGCATTATGTGCTGCCGGCCTATCCCGGCGTCGCGCTGCTCATCGGCTGGCTTTTGACGCTGAAGCCGCAAGAGGCCAATGCGCCGCTCAGGCGCTGGCAAAACTGGCTGTGGTGGTCCACGGCATTCGGTCTGGCCGTGGTCAGCCTCGGTCTGGCGGCGGTCTGCATTGGAGCGCCCCTCTATCTGAGGCATGCCTTCTCATGGTGGAGTGTGCCAGCCGCCGCGGCGGCCCTTGGCGCCGGATATCTCGCCTTTTCGCGCCGGCTGCAGGTGCCGCTCGTCCGCATCGGCGCGACAGCGGTTTGCGCCGGTATAACCTACGCCCTGCTGTTCGGTGTCATCGTCCCGTCACTGAAACCGATTTGGATGAGCCGGGAAATCGAGGCGGTGGTTCGCGCCGTTCGTCCGTGTGAGACAAGCGTACTCGCCTCCGCTGAATATCACGAACCGAGCCTGGTATTTTTGGTAGGCACAAAGACGGTACTGACCGATGTCGACGGGGTTGCGCAACATCTGCTTGACGACCCGGCCTGTGCGCTGGGCCTGGCGCCCGTCGGTGACGAGCAAAAGCTGGATGACCTGCTGGCAGGGCAAGGCAAGAAGGCCAGCCGCGTCGCCGAAGTCGATGGTATCAACTATTCGTCAGGTGATAAATTGTCGCTTGGCCTGTACCGTGTGGCGAACTGATACCTCTTCGATGATCGCTTCGAGCCCCGCATGTTGATGAAGTCGCCATCGCCGGCGGGTGCAGGGGTGACTGCCATGCTCCGGCAGTCTCTCGACAATTTCCGCGATACGTTTCGGATCGTGCGGCGGCGCCTGGCGACGCGGCCGGCCCGCTACCCGAAAATCCTGTGGTCGGTCTGGGCTTTGGCCTGGCTTTTGCTGACGATTGCGGTTGCGATCCGTTTTGACGACGCGGCAGGAGCCATGGTGAGGCAGTGGTCGCCCGGCTTCAAACGCTTCACAGGCTTTTTCACCGTCTTCGGCCTGGGCGGCTGGTACCTCATCCCGTCGGCACTGGTGCTGATCGCCGCGAATCTCACGGATTGGCGCAGTCTTTCCAGGCGTGCGCGGATGGCCCTCTACAGCTGGACCTGCTTTGCTTTCATGGTGCTGGGTTCGATCGCGGCGTCCGCCCTGGTCGTCAATGTGCTGAAATACGGCGTGGGAAGAGCCAGGCCGATGAATTTCAGCAGGCTCGGCGATCTGTCGCTGCATCCTTTTGCCATGGAGGCGAGCTTTGCCAGTTTCCCGTCCGGCCATGCCACGACCATGGGCGTCATTTTCGGACTGGCGCTGATGATGTTGCCGCAGCGAAAATGGATGCTGCTGGCCGTGACCTTGGCTGTCGCGTCGACCCGGATTTTTGTCGGCGCACACTATCCGAGCGACACCGTCGCCGGCTTCGGTCTCGGTTGTGCCGTTGCCATCGCCAGCGCGCTGGTCTTTACGCGGCTGGGGTTTATCTTCCGTCACACGACAGATGGATTGCCGGTCCCTAAAACGACGTTCCGGCTGTTCCGGTGGGCTCGCAAAGCAGACCGCAACGGGGCACCGCGGCAAACGAATCTCGGCATTGGGGCAGCCCGGGCAAACCCTTGAATTGCCTGCCCTTTGCATCCAGCCATATTTAGCCGCTTGGCTATTTGCCGTCGATGCCGCCCCAACTCCGCACCAGCCTCGCCATATCAGGCGCGCCGGCGGCTTCCTTCTTCAGCCCTTCGGCGACACCGACACGGTCGGCGACAGGGCGGTTCTGGCTGACCTTCCACTTGCCGCTGATCTCGGCGATCTCGATCTCCAGCCCGATGATGCCCTTGATCTGCGACTGGATGAAGGTCGGCGGCGCGTCGGTCACCGCCCAGGGCTCCTTGCGGGCGCCTTCCTGCGACAGCGTCAGATCGGAAATCTGCTGCGCGATCCAGGCGGAATCATCGATCACTTTGACCGTGCCGCGCACCTGGACGATGGCATAGTTCCAGGTCGGCACGACCTTGCCGGTCTCGCGCTTGGTCTCGTACCAGGACGGCGTCACATAAGCGTCGGCGCCCTGGAAGACGACCAGCACGGGCGAAGCCGGATTGTCGGCGAGCAGGCGCCATTGCGGATTGGCCTTGGCCAGATGCGCGCGCAGCCTGCCGTTCGGCCCCGCCTCGGCGTCGAGCAGGAACGGAATGGCGTTGGCAATGGGGCCGTCAGTGCCGTTGGAGATCAGTAATCCCAGCGGGTGCGAGCGGATCAGCCCGTGCAGGACGTCCTGGCGCGTCTCTACGAAATGGGGCGGTTGGTACATGATCGGTCACGCTTTCTTCGGCTGGCTGAACCGGCATTGTGCACCGTTCAGCCAAGCCGCGCCACATGTCAGGCGCGCCTTACCATATGGATCAGCCGAAACGGTATTGTCGCGCCCACCATAGGCACGACGGCGCATGGCGCCAGATCGAACGGTCCTAGCGCAGCCGCTTCGGGCGCGGATCGGACAATTCGCCGGCCAGCCGCCGGTCGAGATAGTCGGCGCATTCCTCGAGCAGCAGGTCGGCGTCGTTGGCGAAGAAATGGTTGGCGCCGGGCAAGGTCTTCTGCGTGATGGTGATGCCCTTTTGCGTGTGCAGCTTGTCGACCAGGCCCTGTACGTCCTTGGGCGGCGCCACCTTGTCGGCATCGCCGTGGATGATGAGGCCCGATGACGGGCAGGGGGCCAGGAACGAGAAATCATAGGTGTTGGGCTGCGGCGCGATCGAGATGAAACCCTCGATCTCGGGTCGGCGCATCAGAAGCTGCATGCCGATCCACGCGCCGAAGGAATAGCCGGCGACCCAGCAGCTCTTGGAATCCGGATGCAGCGACTGCACCCAGTCGAGTGCGGCCGCCGCATCCGACAATTCGCCGGTGCCGTGGTCGAACTCGCCCTGGCTGCGGCCGATGCCGCGAAAATTGAAACGAAGCGTGGTGAAGTCGCGCTTCTGGAACATGTAGAAGAGGTCATATACGATCTTGTTGTTCATCGTGCCGCCGAACTGTGGGTGCGGGTGCAGGACGATGGCGATCGGCGCGCTCTTTTCCTTGGAAGGCTGGTAGCGACCCTCCAGGCGGCCGGCGGGACCGGTGAAAATGACCTCAGGCATGAAATACTCCAAATGGCATACAATACGCGGCGCCCGGAACTCTCTTCCTCTGGCCCGCTTCCACAGACCTTGACGCAGGGCGAGCGTCTTCTTAGAAGCTAGTTTAGAATTGTTCAAAACTGGATGGCTGGCCGCTACGGCCCGGCCATCCCGCCGCAAGCCGCGTAAATAGGACGTCTTGCCTTGCAATTTCAAGGAAATAACGCGCTATCCCTATGGAATGGGTTTTGACGGGATCGACTGAGTGAAAATGGCCGCCACACGCGCCTATCTCGACTACAATGCCAGCGCGCCGCTCGTCACCGAGGCGCGCGAGGCGATGATTGCCGCGCTCGATCTCGTCGCCAATCCGTCATCGGTGCATGCCGAGGGGCGCGCGGCGCGCCGGCTGATCGACGCTGCGCGGCGGGACGTGGCCGCGTTGGTCAACGCGAAGCCTGAACATGTCGTCTTCAGCTCCGGCGCGACGGAAGCCGCCTCGACGCTGCTGACCCCCGACTGGCAGATGGGCCGCGGCGCGGTGCGCATGGGCCGGCTCTACGTCTCGCAAGCCGATCACCCTTGCCTGCTGAATGGCGGCCGCTTTCCCGCGCCTCAGGTGACCCGGATCGGCGTCGACGGCAATGGTATCGCCGATCTCGGCGCTTTAGCGGCGGCTCTCGCCGCGCATGACAAGGCCGAAGGCTTGCCGCTCGTCGCCATCCATGCAGCCAACAACGAGACCGGAGTTATCCAGCCGGTCCAGGCCGTCGCTGCAATCGTCAAGGCGGCGGGCGGCATTCTGGTGGTCGACGCCGTGCAGGCGGCGGGCCGCGTTTCCATCGATATGTCAGCTGCCTACGCCGACTATTTGATTCTGTCCTCGCACAAGATCGGCGGTCCCAAGGGCGTTGGCGCGATTGTTGCAGCGGCGGACCTGATGATGCCGAAGCCGCTGATCAATGGTGGCGGCCAGGAAAAGGGTTATCGCGGCGGTACGGAAAACCTGGCCGCAATTGCCGGTTTCGGGGCGGCGGCGCGGCAGGCTCTGGCTGGGCTGCAAGCCATGGAAGCGGTCGCCCAGCGCCGCGACGAGGTCGAGACCATCATAAAAAAGCTGGTGCCGGACGCGGAAATCTTCGGAACCGGCGCGCCAAGGCTTGCCAATACGACATTCTTCGCTATTCCCGGCGTCAAGGCCGAGACGGCGCAGATCGCTTTCGATCTGGCCGGCGTGGCCCTGTCGGCGGGATCGGCCTGTTCGTCGGGCAAGGTCGGGCCGAGCCATGTGCTGAAAGCCATGGGTTACGGTGACAGTCTCGGCGCTTTGCGCGTGTCCATCGGCCACGCAACGAGTGCTGCCGATATCGAGCTGTTTCGTTCGGCGCTGGCAGGGATCGCCCAGCGCCGGGCGGGCAGGGAACAAGCCGCCTGAGGCGGCGAAGAGGAATTCAGGTCTTTGGGCCTGGTAGAGCCGTGCGTTTGCAAGTGGCCGGGTGAATTCCCGGACGAGACGCACTATATGGAACTTACGTCGCTGGACGCGCCCTGAGGGGCAGCCGTCCGCGATGCCATAGTTTGAAAACTGTCGGGCCTTGACCCCGGCGTGGATGGAGAACGCTTATGCCTGCTGTGCAGGACACGATCGATCGGGTCCGAAAGATCGACGTCGACCAATACAAATACGGATTCCAGACCGAGATCGCCGTCGACAAGGCCCCCAAGGGCCTGAGCGAAGACATTATTCGCTTCATCTCGGCCAAGAAGGATGAACCGTCCTGGATGCTGGAATGGCGTCTGGAGGCTTATCGGCGCTGGCTGACGCTGGAAGAGCCGACCTGGGCGCGCGTCAACTATCCCAAGATCGACTTCCAGGACATCTACTACTACGCGGCGCCCAAGAGCACGCCCGGCCCAACGTCGCTCAGCGACGTCGATCCCGAAATCCTGAAGGTCTATGAGAAGCTCGGCATTCCGCTGAAGGAACAGGAAATCCTCGCCGGCGTGCAGAAGACCGACATGTCGGAATTCGAGGAAGCCAGCGACAATGTCTACAAATCGGGCCGCGTCGCCGTCGATGCGGTGTTCGATTCCGTTTCCGTCGTCACCACCTTCAAGAAGGAGCTGGCGCAGGCCGGCGTCATCTTCTGCTCGATCTCGGAAGCCATACGCGAGCATCCCGAGCTGGTGCAGAAATATCTCGGCTCGGTCGTGCCGACCTCCGACAATTTCTACGCCACGCTGAACTCGGCCGTGTTCACCGACGGTTCGTTCGTCTTCGTGCCCAAGGGCGTGCGCTGCCCGATGGAGCTGTCGACCTATTTCCGCATGAACGAAAAGAACACCGGCCAGTTCGAGCGCACGCTGATCATCGCCGAGGAGGGGGCTTACGTCTCCTATCTCGAAGGCTGCACGGCGCCGCAGCGCGACGAGAACCAGCTGCATGCGGCCGTCGTCGAACTGGTCGCGCTCGACGATGCCGAGATCAAATACTCGACGGTGCAGAACTGGTACCCCGGCGACGCCGAGGGCAAGGGCGGCATCTACAATTTCGTCACGAAGCGCGGCGACTGCCGTGGCGACCGTTCGAAGATCTCGTGGACGCAGGTCGAGACCGGTTCGGCCATCACCTGGAAATATCCAAGCTGCATCCTGCGCGGCGACGATTCCTCGGGCGAGTTCTATTCGATCGCCGTGTCGAACGGCTACCAGCAGGTCGACAGCGGCACCAAGATGATCCATCTCGGCAAGAACACTTCGAGCCGCATCATCTCCAAGGGCATTGCCGCCGGCTTCTCGCAGAACACCTATCGCGGCCAGGTCTCGGCACACCGCAAGGCGACCAACGCCCGCAACTTCACCAATTGCGACTCGCTGCTGATCGGCGACCAGTGCGGCGCGCACACTGTGCCTTACATGGAAGCCAAGAACTCGACGGCGCAGTTCGAGCATGAAGCGACGACGTCGAAGATTTCCGAGGACCAGAAATTCTACGTCATGCAGCGCGGTATCCCCGAGGAAGAGGCGATCGCGCTGATCGTCAACGGCTTCGTCAAGGACGTCATCCAGCAGCTGCCGATGGAGTTCGCGGTCGAAGCGCAGAAGCTGATCGGCATCAGCCTTGAGGGTTCGGTCGGCTGACCGACGATACAATATCCAGGAAAGAAGAAATGCTTGAGATCAGAAACCTGCATGCCCGCATCGTCGATGACGGCACCGAGATCATCCGCGGCCTCGACCTGACGGTGAAAGCCGGCGAGGTCGCCGCCATTATGGGCCCGAACGGCTCGGGCAAGTCGACGCTGTCCTATATCCTGGCCGGCCGCGAGGACTATGAGGTGACCGAGGGCGACATCCTCTACAACGGCCAGTCGATCCTCGAAATGGACCCGGCCGAGCGCGCCACCGCAGGCATTTTCCTCGCCTTCCAGTATCCGATGGAGATACCGGGCGTCGCCACCATGGAATTCCTCAAAGTGGCGATGAACGAGCAGCGCAAGGCGCGTGGCGAGGAGCCGCTGAAGATCCCGGAATTCCTGAAGCGGGTGAAGGACGCCGCCGCCTCGCTCAACATGGACATGGCGATGCTGAAGCGGCCGCTCAATGTCGGTTTCTCCGGCGGCGAGAAGAAGCGCGCCGAAATCCTGCAGATGAAACTCCTGGAGCCGAGGCTCTGCGTCCTCGACGAGACCGATTCCGGCCTCGACATCGACGCGCTGAAGATCGTCTCCGACGGCGTCAATGCGCTGCGTTCGCCCGACCGCGCCATCGTCGTCATCACCCACTACCAGCGCCTGCTCGAGCACATCGTGCCGGATTCGGTACACGTGCTTTACAAGGGCCAGGTGATCAAGTCCGGCGACAAGTCGCTGGCGCTCGATCTGGAAGCCAATGGCTATGCCGGCGTGATCGGCGAAGCCGCGTGAGATGCCAGAAGGCAAGGCAACACTGATGAATATGCATACACAACCCCAGCGAACGCAGGCCGAAACCGCGCTGATCGACGCCTTCGGCGAGCGGCTGTCGCTGCTGCCGGGCGACGGCGCGGTGATGCTGAAGCGCGACGACGCCATCGAGGCGATCAAGCACGGCCTGCCGACGCGCCGCATCGAATCCTGGCACTATACGGATCTGCGCCGGCTGCTGACTTCGGTGCCGGACTTCGATCCGGCCGCCGCCGCCAAGGCGCTGGCGCCCATCGTCGAGGGCTCCGCAGTGTTGGCCGTCCTGAACGGCGTCTCGAACGCGAAGTTTCCCACGATCGAAGGCGTGACCGTCCATCGCCTGTCGGAAAAGCTGACCGACGGCTCGATTGCGCCCGGCCTCGATCCCTATGGCAGCGATGACGCCATCGGTGCGCTGAACACCGCCTTTGTCGCCGATGGCTATTTCGTCGACATCGCCGATGGCGCGGAACTTGAAAAGCCGATCGAATTGCAGAACCTGCAGGCCGGCGGCCAGCTGCATGTGCGCTTTCCCGTGCGTGTCGGCGCGGGCGCCAAAGCGGCTATCGTCGAGCGCCAGGCCGGCGAAGGCGCAGCACTGGCCAGCTCGGTCAGCCAGCTCGTGCTGGGCGAAGGCGCAGAGGTGACGTGGCTGATCGTGCAGGAACAGCCGGAGACCGCCACGCATCTTGCGCAGTTCAAGGCGCATCTCGGCAAGAATTCGAAGCTGACCGTGTTCTTCATGAATGCCGGCGGCAAGCTTGTTCGCCAGGAGATCGTGGTCAGGACCACTGGCGAAGGCGCTGATTTCAAACTGCGCGGCATCAATCTGCTGGCCGGCGACACCCACACCGACGTCACCATGGTGCTCGACCATGCCGTGCCCCACACCACCTCGACGGAAGTGATCCGTAACGTCGTAACCGGCAAGGCGCGCGGCGTCTTCCAGGGCCGCATCAACGTCCATCAGTACGCGCAGAAGACCAACGCCAAGATGGCCTGCAACACGCTGCTTCTGTCCGACGATGGCGAGTTCTCGACCAAGCCGGAGCTGGAAATTTTTGCTGACGACGTCGTCTGCGGCCACGGTGCGACCGTCACCGAGATCGACCACAACCATCTCTTCTACCTGATGGCGCGCGGCATAGACGAGAAGAGCGCCCGCGGCCTGCTGGTCAAGGCGTTCGTGGCGGAAGTGATCGAGGAACTGGACGACGAGGCGATCGTCGAGGCGCTGGAGACGCGGCTCGACGAGTGGTTCGCAGCGCACGGGTGAGCGCCCGACCTTGGTGGCCTCGCGAAGCGAGGTCGGATGAGGGGTGTTGGAAGGATCGCGGCCTTGGCCGCAAAGGACTTCGAAATGGACCAGAAAGTCGAAAACACCCCCTATGACGTCGAGGCGATCCGCCGCGACTTCCCGATCCTGTCGCGTGAAGTCTATGGCAAACCGCTGGTCTATCTCGACAATGGCGCATCGGCACAGAAGCCGCAGGTGGTGCTCGACACCATCCAGCACGCCTATTCCCAGGAATACGCCAACGTCCACCGTGGCCTGCATTTCCTTTCCAACGCCGCGACCGACGCCTATGAAAAGGCGCGAGAAACGGTGCGCCGTTTCCTCAACGCGCCAAGCACCGACAACATCGTCTTCACCTCGAACACCACCGCCGCCATCAACACCGTCGCCTATGGCTACGGCATGCCCAATATCGGTGAGGGCGACGAGATCGTGCTGTCGATCATGGAACATCACTCCAACATCGTGCCGTGGCATTTCATCCGCGAGCGGCAGGGCGCAAAGCTGGTCTGGATTCCGGTCGACGATCTCGGCGCCTTCCACATCGAGGAATTCGAAAAGCGCCTGACAGCCAAGACCAGGCTCGTCGCCATCACCCAGATGTCGAATGCGCTGGGCACGGTAACGCCGATCAAGGAGATCGTGCGCATTGCGCATGCACGCGGCATTCCGGTGCTTGTCGACGGCAGCCAGAGCGCTGTCCATATGCCGATCGACGTTCAGGATCTCGACTGCGATTTCTTCGTCTTCACCGGCCACAAGGTCTACGGTCCCTCCGGCATCGGCGTGCTCTACGGCAAGAAGGACATTCTGCAGGGCATGCGCCCCTTCATGGGCGGCGGCGAGATGATCGAGGAGGTGACGGAGGATATCGTCACCTACAACGAGCCGCCGCACCGGTTCGAGGCCGGCACGCCGCCGATTGTGCAGGCGATCGGCCTGGGTGCAGCGCTTGAGTACATGGAGAAGGTCGGCCGCGAGCGTATCGCCGCCCATGAGGCCGATCTCAAGACCTATGCCCATGAGCGGCTGCGCGCCATCAATTCGCTGCGCATCTTCGGCGATGCGCCGGGCAAGGGCGCCATCATCTCGTTCGAATTGCAGGGTATTCACGCCCATGACGTGTCGATGGTGATAGACAGGCAAGGCGTGGCGGTTCGCGCCGGAACCCATTGCGCCCAGCCGCTGTTGAAACGCTTTGGCGTAACCTCCACATGCAGGGCATCGTTCGGCATGTATAATACCAGGGCCGAAGTCGATGCTTTGGCCGATGCGCTTGAGAAAGCGCGCAAGTTCTTTGGATGATGACCATGGATGATGCGAGCCACACCACCGAGACCGCCCCGGAAGCAGCTGTCAACAATCCGCTGGTTTCCGCCTCGGCCATTCCCGCCGACGAACTGGCGCGGCTGACCGACGACATCGTCTCGGCGCTGAAGACCGTCTACGACCCGGAAATCCCGGCCGACATCTACGAGCTCGGCCTGATCTACAGGATCGACATCGAGGACGACCGCTCGGTCAAGATCGACATGACGCTGACCGCGCCCGGTTGCCCGGTGGCCGGCGAAATGCCGGGCTGGGTGGAAAACGCCGTCGGTGCCGTCGAAGGCGTCTCCGGCGTCGAGGTCAACATGACCTTCGACCCGCCCTGGTCCCCCGACCGCATGTCGGAAGAGGCGCAGGTGGCGGTGGGTTGGTACTAGGCTGGCGCACTTGCACCAGTGGTAAAACTTCACCATTTTAGGTGAGGAATCATTCGGCAGGCCTTGAACCTGCATGGAATGGAAGAGGAAAAAGAATGGGACGCTTCGCCGTCATCACGATGACCGAAAAGGCCGCCGACCGGGTGCGCGAGATCGTTGCCACCCGCGACAACGCGCATGGCATTCGCCTTGGCATCAAGAAGGGCGGCTGCGCCGGCATGGAATACACGGTCGATCTGGTGACCGAGCCCAACACCAAGGACGACCACATCGAGCGCGACGGCGCCCATGTCTATGTCGCGCCTGAGGCTGCCCTTTTCCTGTTCGGCACCGAGATGGATTTCGAGCAGACGACGCTGCGCACCGGCTTCACCTTCCACAACCCGAACCAGAGTTCGGCCTGCGGCTGCGGCGAATCGGTTGAGCTCAAGCCGGCCGATCTCAAAGCGCTGGCAGAGGCGCGCGCGGCAACCGCTGCTTAACGTCGGGCGATGAGCGCCGAGGCATATCGCTGGCGGTGTGCTTGTTGCGGTGAAGAATTTACCGGTCTTCCGATGGACATGGCGTTCGACGCGCCGGTAAATCCAGATACGTTCGATGACGTTGCCCGATCAACGTTCCGCAAGAACGATGATTTTTGCGTGGTGAGCTACGCCACTGGAGAGACAGACCGGTTTATTCGTTGCTTGTTGCCTTTGCCGGTTCCTCAATTGGCCGACGAGTTCTGTTTCGGCGTCTGGATGTCGGTCTCCGAAAAGAGCTGGAATGTCTACCGAGACGGATATGACAGTGGCCAGTATGAAGAAGAACTCTGTTTTGGCTATTTGATGCACGAGATTCCTGAGTATCCAGGCTCGTTGCTGCTGCATGCCAACGTTGTTTTTCAACCCGGCAATCAGCGTCCAAACGTATACCTACATGACGCGGAACATCCTTTGGTCGCGGCACAATGCGACGGAGTGGATGTGACCCAGGTTGAGCGCTGGGTAGCCCTCACGCATCGCCCTTAAGGCTCACTTCTCCCACATCCCTGTCCGCTTGTGCCAGTCGGCGATAGATTCTTCGGGATAGACGTCGAACACCTTGTCCTTCTTGCCAATCACTGGCTCGACCCAACTCGCTTTGTATTTCAGCATCAGGTGCACCTTTTCCGGCGGTTTCGGCAGTTCGCTGTCGATGGCTGAAGCGAAGGGATGTACCAGCTCCGGCCATGTCGGGTCGTAGAGCCACAGCGCCGAGCCGCATTTCCTGCAGAAATTGCGCTCGCCCGACGAAATCTCGCACGTTGGATGCTCGTCATCCTCGATCTCAGCGCGAAAGACGCCGAGGCTGCGCTTGCCCTTGATCTTCAGTGTCTTGTAGTCGGCGCCGAGATTGATGGCGAAACCGCCGCCGCCCTGCTGCTTGCGGCAGATCGAGCAGTAGCACAGCATGAACGGCACCGGCGTGTGGCTTTCCACCTCGAAGTGGACGGCATCGCAGCGGCAGGATCCTTTGAGCAGAAGCGGCATGGCAAAACTCCGACGGATGGCTCTCAACTTGTCAGCATGATCTTGGTTGCGGCAATGACAAGGCAAGATCGCGATGACATGATTGCGGCATGGACAATGAACGCATCGCCGAACTGTTCGAGGGCCTTGGCCCGGTCTCGATCCGCAAACTGTTCGGCGGCAAGGGCATCTATTTCGACGGCATCATCGTCGCCATCGTGCTGCGTGGCGAACTGCTGCTCAAGGCCGACGAGCAAAGCGCCCCCGACTTCGAAGCGGCCGGTTGCAAGCAGTGGACCTATACCGGCACGCGCCACGGCAAACTGGTCGCGATGCCGTACTGGAGCATTCCCGACAGCGCGTTTGACGATCCCGACGAGATGATTGTATGGGCGCGGCGGGCTTATGAGGCGGGTCTGCGGGCGGGGAAGTGAACCGGTAGCGTCGAGTTCCTTCACACCCCCCTCTGGCCTGCCGGCCATCTCCCCCGCAAGAAGGGGGGAGATCGGATGTCGCATCGGCTTTCGCCAATTTTGAACGTTGAAAGAAAGGCGCGGTCGACCAAGCTGCCAATCTCCCCCCTTGCGGGGAGATGCCCGGCAGGGCAGAGGGGGGTGCTGTCCCGCCGGCGTCGACGGCAGCGCCCTACAGCGCCCTCGCGATCCTCGCCGCCAGCGCCGCATTGTTCTCGACCAGCGCAATGTTGGTCTTGAGGCTCCGGCCGCCCGTCAGTTCCAGTATCTTCCCCAGCAGGAACGGCGTCACCGCCTTTCCCGTCACGTTCTGCGCTTCCGCGGCTTTCTGCGCGGCCTCGATATAGCCGGCCATCTCGCCGGCCGGGATTTCGTCATCCTGCGGCACCGGGTTGGCGATCAGCATGCCGCCGGCGAGGCCCAGCGCCTGCCGCGTTTTGTAGAAGTGGGCGATCTCTTCAGGCTTGTGCAGGGTCAGCGGGGCGCGGAAGCGCGATTGGCGCGACCAGAAGGCCGGCATCGTTTCGCAGCCATGGCCGATCACCGGCACGCCGCGCGTCTCCAGCACCTCCAGCGTCTTTTCGATATCGAGGATCGCCTTGGCGCCGGCCGAGACGACGATGACCGGCGTGCGCGCCAGTTCGTCGAGGTCGGCCGAGATGTCGAAGCTCTTTTCCGCACCCTTGTGCACGCCGCCAATGCCGCCGGTGGCGAACACCTTGATCCCGACCATGTCGGCCGCGATCATGGTGGCGGCGACGGTGGTGCCGCCGGTGCGGCCTTGCGCCACCGCAAAGCCGAGATCGGCGCGCGACAGCTTCATGGCGTCGCCGGTCATGGCGAGCGATTCGCGCTCGCCGTCCGACAGGCCGATCTTGATGCGCCCGGCGACCACGGCGATCGTCGCCGGCACCGCGCCATTGTCCAATATGATCTTCTCGACATTGGCGGCCATTGCGCCGTTGTCGGGGTAGGGCATGCCATGGGTGATGATGGTGCTTTCCAGGGCCACCACGGGGCGGCCGGCGGCGAGCGCCTCGGCCACCGGCGGGTGGATGTCGATGAAGGGTCGGGCGCTTTGCGGGGTCATGACGGTCTCCGATCCGGAGTGCCGCGCGTCCCCTTGGACGTCGCGTTCCGGCGATGGCAATTGGCCGCCCTCATGCCATTTCCCGCGCGTCGGGCACAAGGGCCAGCGCCTCGGCAAAGGTCGCGGCGGTAAAGGCCGGCACGGCATCCGCACTTTCGATGGCGAGCGTTGCCGCAGCCACGCCCTCGCGCAGGGCCTGCCGCAAGGCCAGACCGCGTAGCAGGGCAGCGATGCTAGCACCGGCCAGCGCATCGCCGGCGCCGGTGACGTCGGCGACCTTTCTCGGCGTCGGCGGCAGGATCGAGAAGGCGCCGGCTTCGTCGAAGCCCAGCACCGGGCCATCGCCTGCCGTCACCACGCCACTCCTGAGGCCGCTGCAGCGCAAACCGTCGACGATTTCGCGCTCCTTCGCTTTCGCACTGACGCCGGCCAGCACCACGGCCTCGCGCCGGTTCATGAAGACCTGCGCGAGCGCGTTCAGCACGGGTACCAGCCGCACCACCTTGGCCGGCGAGATAGCGATGGCATAGACCGGCTTGCCGGCGGCGAGCCCCACCAGCCGCTCAAGTGCTGAAGACGGCAGATTGGCGTCGCACAGCACCGCATCGGCCTCGGCAACCACCTCGCGCACCTTGGAGCGGCGGATCTGTTTGGGGAAGGCCAAATCGTAGAGCGCCATATCGGCAAAGCCGGTGATCAGCTCGCCTTCGCGGTCGATCAGCGCCGTATAGCTTGGCGTGGTGCGGTCGAGGAACACCGCCGACAGGTCGGCAATGCCGGCCTCAATGATGGCGCGCGACACCGTCTCGGCCGAGGCATCGCCGCCGCGCACCGACAAAAGCGAGGCCGAGACGCCGCGCCGAACGAGGCTGCGCAGCGCGTTGAAGACGCCGCCGCCGACATCTTCGCGCATGGTGCCGGGGTTGGACGCCGCGGGCACGTAAGGGCCGGACACCTGGCCGCGCCGGTCGATATGGGCGCCGCCGACGGCGAGGATTTTTGCAGATTTCACCATGCCGGCGATATGACCTTTGTTATTCGAGCCGCACAAGCGCTAGGCTGTGCGGCGGAGCTTCGCAGGCAAGCCGGCGATTCGGTCGGAGCCAGACAGCTGGACCGCCTGACCCAATGCGGGATGCATCCCCGAAGCGAAACTACGAGACAAAAAAAGAACAAATCCGGATAAAGATTGTTTTTCAGATATTTGACCCCTCTTGCCAAACGAGAACAAAAAAGGTACAAACTGGGCAGGGATTACGGATTGTCCGGCCTTCATTGACGACCAAGGGGTGATGTATCATGGCTCAGAATTCTTTGCGGCTTGTAGAGGACAAAGCGGTGGACAAATCAAAGGCTCTGGACGCGGCGCTGTCGCAAATCGAGCGCGCCTTCGGCAAGGGCTCGATCATGCGGCTGGGTGCTAATGAGCAGGTCGTCGAGATCGAAACCGTGCCGACCGGATCGCTCGGCCTCGACATCGCGCTTGGCGTCGGCGGCCTGCCGCGCGGCCGCATCGTCGAGATCTACGGGCCGGAAAGCTCGGGCAAGACGACGCTGGCGCTGCACACGGTGGCCGAAGCCCAGAAGAAGGGCGGCATCTGCGCCTTCGTCGATGCCGAGCACGCGCTCGACCCGGTCTATGCCCGCAAGCTTGGTGTCGATCTCGAAAACCTGCTGATCTCGCAGCCCGACACCGGCGAGCAGGCGCTGGAGATCTGCGACACGCTGGTGCGTTCCGGCGCCATCGACGTGCTGGTGGTCGATTCGGTCGCAGCGCTGACGCCGCGCGCTGAAATCGAGGGAGAAATGGGCGATTCGCTGCCCGGCCTGCAGGCTCGTCTGATGAGCCAGGCGCTGCGCAAGCTGACCGCCTCGATCTCGCGCTCCAACACCATGGTCATCTTCATCAACCAGATCCGCATGAAGATCGGCGTCATGTTCGGGTCGCCGGAAACCACGACGGGCGGCAACGCGCTGAAATTCTACGCTTCGGTCCGCCTCGACATCCGCCGCATCGGCTCGGTCAAGGACCGCGACGAGGTCGTCGGCAACCAGACCCGCGTCAAGGTGGTCAAGAACAAGCTGGCGCCGCCCTTCAAGGTGGTCGAGTTCGACATCATGTATGGCGAGGGCGTCTCCAAGACCGGCGAGCTGGTCGACCTCGGCGTCAAGGCCGGCGTGGTCGAGAAGTCAGGCGCCTGGTTCTCCTACAATTCGCAGCGCCTCGGTCAGGGCCGCGAGAACGCCAAACTGTTCCTGCGCGACAATCCCGACACGGCGCGCGAGATCGAATTGGCGCTGCGGCAGAATGCCGGGCTGATCGCCGAGAAATTCCTCGAAAATGGCGGCCCTGAGCGCGGCGAAGACGACGGCTTCGAGGAAGAATCCGGCGCCATGTAGGGCAATGGTCAGAGTTCGGCCATAAATCCAGTCTATTATCTGATGCTTATGTAACCGAGTTCTTAGTTTTGCGTTCCAAACCGCCGGCCTTCGAGCCGGCGGTTTTCGTTTTTGGGCAAGCGTGAAGGCAGCCTGGCAGCTGCCGGATTGGCCCAATTCCGAGTTTCTGGACAGGGTGAAGCCTGCCCGCTAAAAGGCCAAGTCGATCTTCTAAAAAGCAGAGACCAGTTTCCGCCGGCCGTGCCGGCGGTTTTCGCGAAAAGGCAGCAGTCATGAGTGGCGTGAACGAGATCCGGTCGACATTCCTCGACTATTTCCGCAAGGAGGGCCACGAAGTCGTGGCCTCGAGCCCGCTGGTGCCGCGCAACGACCCGACATTGATGTTCACCAATGCCGGCATGGTGCAGTTCAAGAACGTCTTCACCGGTCTCGAGAAGCGGCCCTATTCGCGCGCCACCACCGCGCAGAAGAGCGTGCGCGCCGGCGGCAAGCACAACGACCTCGACAATGTCGGCTACACCGCGCGCCACCTGACCTTCTTCGAGATGCTCGGCAACTTCTCCTTCGGCGACTATTTCAAGGAGCGCGCCATCGAGTTGGCCTGGAACCTGATCACCAAGGAGTTCGGGCTGAACAAGGACAAGCTGCTGGTCACCGTCTATCACACCGATGACGAGGCGGCCGGCTTCTGGAAGAAGATCACCGGCTTCTCCGACGACCGCATCATCCGTATCCCGACCTCGGACAATTTCTGGGCGATGGGTGACACCGGACCCTGCGGTCCGTGCTCGGAGATCTTCATCGACCGTGGCGAGCACATCTGGGGCGGCCCTCCCGGCAGCCCGGAGGAGGATGGCGATCGCTTCCTCGAATTCTGGAACCTGGTGTTCATGCAGTATGAGCAGGTCACCAAGGAAGAGCGCATCGACCTGCCGCGGCCGTCGATCGACACGGGCATGGGCCTGGAGCGCATGGCGTCCATCCTGCAAGGGGTGGAGAGCGTTTTTGAGACCGATTTGTTCCGTCATCTGATCGATGCGGCGTCGTCCGCGCTCGGGCAGGGGCCTGACAAGGAGACTGTGGCGTCCTACCGCGTCATTGCCGATCACCTGCGTTCCTCTTCCTTCCTGGTGGCCGATGGCGTGTTGCCCTCGAACGAAGGCCGTGGCTACGTGCTGCGCCGCATCATGCGCCGCGCCATGCGCCATGCGCAGCTGCTCGGCGCCAAGGAGCCGCTGATGTGGAAGCTCGTGCCGGCGCTGGTGCGCGAGATGGGCCAGGCCTATCCCGAACTGCTGCGCGGCGAACAGCTGATCACCGAGACGCTGAAGCTCGAGGAGACACGCTTCCGCAAGACGCTGGTGCGCGGCCTCGGTTTGCTCTCCGAGGCGACCGAGACGTTGCATGCTGGCGACATGCTGGATGGCGAGACCGCCTTCAGGCTCTACGACACGTACGGCTTCCCGCTCGATTTGACGCAGGACGCGCTGCGCCAGCGCAGCATCTCGGTCGATCTTGCCGGCTTCACCCATGCGATGGAGCAGCAGAAGGCCGAGGCACGCAAGCATTGGACCGGGTCCGGCGAGGCCGCCACCGAAACGGTGTGGTTTTCCGTGCGCGAACAGACCGGCGCCACCGAATTCCTCGGCTACGAAACTGAAGCTGCGGAAGGCCTCATCCAGGCGCTGGTCAAGGACGGCAAGACCGTCGACAGCGCTGGCAAGGGCGATGCGGTGGCGGTCGTCGTCAACCAGACGCCGTTCTATGGCGAGTCCGGCGGCCAGATGGGCGACACCGGCGTGATCTCAGGCGAAGGTTTTTCGATCGAGATCTCCGACACGCAGAAGAAGGCCGACGGGCTGTTCGTGCATCTGGGCAAGGTGGCGAGCGGCTCGGTCAAGACCGGTGCATCTGTCGAACTGAAGGTCGACCATGCACGCCGCACCAGGCTGCGCGCCAACCATTCGGCGACGCATCTGATCCATGAGGCGCTGCGCGAGGTGCTGGGCACCCATGTCGCGCAGAAGGGCTCGCTGGTCGCGCCCGAACGCCTGCGCTTCGACATTTCGCACAACAAGCCGATCTCGGCCGAAGACCTCGAAGAGGTCGAGCGCATGGCCAACGAAATCGTCGTCCAGAACAGCCCGGTGACGACACGCCTGATGTCGGTCGACGATGCCATCGCCGAGGGCGCCATGGCGCTGTTCGGGGAGAAATACGGCGACGAGGTGCGCGTCGTGTCGATGGGCACCGGCGTGCACGGCGCCAAGGCCAATCGGCCCTATTCTGTCGAGCTCTGCGGCGGCACTCATGTCCGCGCGACCGGCGATATCGGTCTTGTCCGCGTCGTCTCCGACAGCGCGGTCGCCGCCGGCGTGCGCCGCATCGAGGCGCTGACCGGCGAAGCCGCGCGCAAATATCTCGACGAGCAGGACAGACGCCTGAAGGCGACGGCGGCAGTGCTGAAGATTTCGCCTGCCGACGTGCCGGGGCGTGTCGAGACGCTGCTCGAGGAGCGCAAGAAGCTCGAGAAGGAGCTGAGCGAAGCGCGCAAGAAACTGGCGCTGGGCGGCGGGTCGCCCGCCGATGCGCCGGCTGCCAACGAAACCGTCGCCGGCGTCGGCTTCCTCGGCAAGGCGGTCTCCGGCGTATCGCCGAAGGATCTGAAGCCGCTGGCCGATGCCGGCAAGACCTCGCTCGGCTCCGGCGTGGTCGTGTTCGTTGGCGCGGGCGAAGACAACAAGGCAAGTGTCGTGGTCGCTGTCACCGACGACCTCGTTAGCCGCTTCAGCGCGGTCGATCTGGTGCGCGTGGCTTCGGCAGCGCTCGGCGGGCAGGGCGGCGGCGGCCGGCCCGACATGGCGCAAGCCGGCGGCCCGGATGCCTCGAAGGCGAATGATGCCATCGCCGCGGTCAAGGCGGCGCTGGAGGCAGCCTGAAAGCCACCCCATGCCCGATAGTCCCCGCAAGAAGGTGCTCGTCCTCGGCGGCTACGGACTGATCGGCGAAGCCGTCGTCGGCCGCTTGGCTCGCGACGGGCATCAGGTGATTGGCCTTGGCCGCGATGTGCAGGACGCAGAGCGGCGCTGGCCGGCGGTGCGCTGGATCGCGGCCGACATGGCGTTGCTGCTTGCCGCTGAGGACTGGCTGCCGCTGGTCGCCGGTATGGATGCGGTGGTCAATGCGGCGGGCGCCCTGCAGGACGGCCCGCGCGACCGTCTCGACGCCATCCATCGCGGCGCGGTAGTGGCGCTTGTCGCGGCCTGCGAACAAGCCGGTATCTGGCATTTCATACAGATTTCGGCAATCGGCGCCGATCTCGCCTCGCCGGATCTTTTCTTCAGCACCAAGGCGCAGGGCGACAAGGCCGTCGCAGATTCTTCGCTGGAGTGGACCATGCTGCGCCCGGGCCTGGTGATTGCGCCCGCCGCCTATGGTGGGACGGCGCTTTTGCGCGCTCTTGCCGCTTTTCCCGGTTTTGTCCCTGCCGTCATGGCGCGTCAGCCGGTCCAGACCGTCGCGGTCACCGATGTTGCCGAGGCCGTGTCGCGCGCGGTTGCCGGATCGCTGCCGCCGCGTCTGTCCGTCGATCTCGTCGAAACCGATGCGCAATCGCTGGCCGATGTGCTGGTTGCGTTCCGCGCGTGGCTCGGCCTGCCGCCGGCCCCTGTGGTGCCGATGCCATCCTTTCTCGGCCGGATCGCGGCTGTTGTTGCCGACGTTCTCGGCCTGCTCGGCTGGCGATCGCCTTTGCGCAGCGCGGCCCTGGCCGCGCTGGCGCGCGGCGTGACCGGCAACGCCAGGTCGTGGAGCGAGATTTCCGATCATCCGCTGCATCCGCTGGAGTCAACGCTGGCCGCCATGCCCGCCCATGTTCAGGAGCGCTGGTTCGCGCGGCTCTGGCTGCTGAAGCCAGTCGTATTCGGCTGCCTCTCGCTGTTCTGGCTGGTCTCCGGCATTGTCGGGTTTGCCAGGCAGGATGCTGCTGCCGGCATTCTTGTCTCGCATGGCCTGTCGCCCACGCTGGCGCTCGGAATGGTTCTTGCCGGAAGTGTTGCCGACATCATTGTCGGCGCCGCTGTTCTCGTGCGGTCCTTGGCGCGCCTTGCGTTGCTGGGGATGATCGCCATCACCTTAGCCTATCTTGGCGTAGCAACCGCGCTTGCGCCCGATTTGTGGCTCGATCCGCTGGGAGCTATCGTCAAGGCGGTACCCTCGCTTTGCCTTGCCCTGGTGGCGTTGGCCATCTTGGACGAGCGATGAACCTCTGGGCCGATCTCCTGCGCTGGGCGCATATCATCGGCGCCACGGTCCTGTTCGGCACCGGCGCCGGCATCGCCTTCTTCATGCTGATGGCGCAGCGCACCGGCCGTGCCGAACTCGTTGCCCATGTCGCCGGCACCGTCGTCATCGCCGACACCATTTTTACCGCGACCGCCGTCATCGTGCAGCCCATCACCGGCGTGCTGCTGGTGCAGGCCGTGGGCTGGCCGCTTTCCGAAGGCTGGATCGTGCTGTCCCTGCTGCTCTATGTCGTGACCGGCCTGTTCTGGCTACCGGTGGTCTGGGTTCAGATCCGCATCCGCAACCTGGCGCGGCAGGCGGTCATCGACAACACACCGCTGCCCCTTGAGGAAAAGCGCCTGTTTCGCATCTGGTTAGCGTGCGGCGTCCCGGCATTCGCCGCCGTTCTTGCCATTCTGTGGCTGATGTCGACAAAGCCCGAGATAGGCTTCTAGCCCATCGACTTTGCAGCGCCGCTCAATCGGCCTTTTCGGTCATGGCAAAGGCTTTTCTGGCAGCAATTCGCTCCCACCAGGCGTGGATATCAGCAAATTCAGCGAGCAGATTCTGCCCTTCGGGAACTTTGAGGAAATAGGCGATGATGGACGCCGCGTGCAGATCGGCCAACGTCAGCTGATCGCCGAGCAGCCACGGCCCGGGCGCTTTGAGGGAGGCAAGCACCCTGAGCACCGTTTCGGCCTGGCGCAGTCCGTTGGCGATCAGCGCCTCGTCGGGCGCTGCGCTCTCCAGCCGCTCGACGGCGACATCCCAGACCATTGACCTGTAGCCATAGGCGTCGAGCATGCCGATGATCTGGTTCATGCGCGCGCGGCCGCGCGGGTCCTTCGGCCGCAGCGCCGGGCCGTCGAACGCCTCGTCGACATAGCGGGCGATAGCACTGGTTTCGAACAGGCGAAAACCGTCATGCTCGAAGGCCGGGATGCGGCCAAACGGGTGATGTTCCAGATACCAGGCTGGACTACCATCGGCAGCGAAGATATCGACCGGCACAAGCTCGTAGTCGATACCCTTTTCCGCCAGCGCCAGGCGCACGATGCGGACATAGACGCTGTAATCGGCGCCGTAGAGGATCGGCCTGGTCATCGATCAGCCCCTCGTTCTGCCCAAAAAGAAGGCTCCTCTCGGAGCCTTCGTTATCGGCTTACGCCATCGCCTTCTGCAGGTTCTCGTCGATCTTGTCGAGGAAACCGGTGGTCGACAGCCAGGGCTGGTCGGGGCCGATCAGGAGCGACAGGTCCTTGGTCATGAAGCCGCTCTCGACGGTCTGGATGCAGACCTTCTCCAGCGTGTCGGCAAAGCGCTTCAGCTCGGCATTGTCGTCGAGCTTGGCGCGGTGGGCGAGGCCCCGCGTCCAGGCGAAGATAGAGGCGATCGAATTGGTCGAGGTTTCCTCGCCCTTCTGGTGCTGGCGATAGTGGCGGGTGACGGTGCCGTGCGCGGCTTCCGCTTCCACCGTCTTGCCGTCCGGCGTCATCAGCACCGAGGTCATCAGGCCGAGCGAACCAAAACCTTGGGCCACCGTGTCGGACTGGACGTCGCCGTCATAGTTCTTGCAGGCCCAGACATAGCCGCCCGACCATTTCAGAGCGGAGGCCACCATGTCGTCGATCAGCCGGTGCTCATACCACAGCTTCTTCGACTTGAACTCTGCCTCGAACTCCTGCTCGTAGACCTCCTGGAAAATGTCCTTGAAGCGGCCGTCATAGGCTTTGAGGATGGTGTTCTTGGTCGAGAGATAGACCGGATAGTTGCGCAGCAGGCCGTAATTCAGCGAGGCGCGGGCGAACTCGCGGATGGATTCGTCGAGATTGTACATGGCCATGGCGACGCCGGCACCGGGTGCGTCGTACACGTCGTGCTCGATCACCTTGCCGTCCTCGCCGACGAATTTGATCGTCAGCTTGCCCTTGCCGGGAAATCGGAAGTCGGTCGCGCGGTACTGGTCGCCGAAGGCGTGGCGGCCGACGATGATCGGCTTGGTCCAGCCGGGCACCAGCCGCGGCACGTTCTTCATGATGATAGGCTCGCGGAAGATGGTGCCGCCAAGAATGTTGCGGATGGTGCCGTTCGGCGACTTCCACATCTTCTTCAGCTTGAATTCCTCGACGCGCTGCTCGTCGGGGGTGATCGTCGCGCATTTCACGCCGACGCCCCATTTCTTGATGGCGTTGGCCGAATCGATGGTCACCTGATCGTTGGTGGCGTCGCGGTGCTCGACGCCGAGGTCGTAATATTCAAGCTTCAGGTCGAGATAAGGGTGGATCAGCTTGTCCTTGATGAACTGCCAGATGATGCGGGTCATCTCGTCGCCGTCGAGCTCGACGACCGGGTTCGCCACCTTGATCTTCGCCATGGAAAGAATGCCTCGCTTTTGGGGAACGGAACGGCCTTGCCCGCATGGCTTTTGGCCGGGGATGCGGAGCGTATATCAAAGCCTATTTGGCCGCGCAAACGCCGATCGGCCACCAAAGTGGAGGGTGGCGCGTCTATCTGCTGTTTTTCAAAAGCTTCATTTTGGCGGACGGATGTGGCAGGGAACGCTGAAAAAGCCGCAAACAGCAGTTCATTGAGATCATGTCCGCCCCGCAATCGCCTGAAAACGTCCCCGCAGCCGGTCCGGCGATCATTCTGGTCGAGCCGCAGCTCGGCGAGAATATCGGCATGGTCGCGCGCGCCATGGCCAATTTCGGTCTTGCCGAACTGAGGCTCGTCAACCCGCGCGATGGCTGGCCGAGCGAGAAGGCGCGCGCCGCCGCCAGCCGCGCCGACCATGTCATCGATGCCGTCACTGTGTTCGGCGATCTGGCGTCCGCGGTCGCCGATCTCAATTTCGTCTTCGCCACCACGGCGCGCGAGCGCGACGGCTTCAAAGCCGTGCGCGGTCCGGTCGAGGCGGGCAGGGCGCTCAGGGCGCGCCAAATAGCCGGTCAGCGCACCGGGATCCTGTTTGGGCGCGAGCGCTTCGGCCTCTACAATGACGAGGTCGGGCTGGCCGACGAGATCGTCACCTTTCCGGTCGACCCCGGCTTCTCGTCGCTCAACATCGCCCAGGCCGTACTTTTGATGTCCTATGAATGGATGAAGTCGAGCCTCGAGGACGAGACGGCGACCAATTTCTCCAGTCCCGAAATGAAGCCGGCGAGCAAGGAAGAGCTGCACGGCCTGTTTGCCTATCTCGAAGGCGCGCTCGAAGCGCGCGGCTATTTCCGCCCGGCGCCGAAGAAACCCAAGATGGTCGACAATCTGCGCGCCGTCTTGACCCGCGCCGGTTTCGCCGAGCCGGAACTCAAGGTGCTGCGCGGCATCATCTCGTCGCTGGACCGGTTTTCGCCGGCCATGCCGCGCGGCGACGGCTCGCCGGGAGACGATCCGAGACGGCTTCCGGCCGCCGCGCGAAAACGCCTGGCAGACAAAGAAGATTAGCAATCACTAAGCTTCGAACGGCTGAAGTAACCGAATTTTATTTGCTTCTCATCCATTGTTGTCAAAACGGCGGAGTGGCAAATGTTCACGTCCAATATCGGCCGCATGCGCTTCTTCTTCTATTCCCTCGGCCTAGCCTTCCTCGAGGGCATGTTGGCTCTGGTATGCATTGTGGGGACGATGGGTCTCGAAGGCTTCATCAATTCCGCGCCCGGCCCGTCGCGGCAAGGGATGGCCGGCGCGGTCCTCGTCGTTTCGCTCCTGGCTGTTGTCATGCGCGGCAACTTTGCCTGGCGGCGCAGCCGCGACGCCAACGGCAAGGCCTGGATCCTGTGGTCCTACATCGTGTTCTGCGCCATCTACGCTTTTCTGCAGGCAGGCACATTGCTGGTCATCGATTTCAACAATCCGGAAAACACGTCCAGCGGTCTCAACCTGCTCGCGCTGTCGATCTTTGGCCTTTGGTGCACGATCCTGGTGGCAAAGCCGGTGGCGGGCAGCAATATCGATGAGCTGACATCGGTTTTCGATTTCGAGGGCGCTGTTCCGTCGGCTGGCGGCCGGATGGCCACCAGCGCTGCGCCATCCACTGCGCGCGCCGCCGCACCTGCCACACGCTCGGTGCCGTCTGTCCAACCGATGAGCCGGCCTAAGCCGGCGGGTTTCGGCAAGCGCGGGCTGTAGAGCAATCGCGAAAAGCGATCTTCGCGGGCGCTGCGCAAAACTTGACCGAATTCGCCACTTCAAGACCATGACCGTTGCGGATAGAACGGCATCGGCCATATCTCCGTCCAGCCCCTTCTGATCTCCAGCCTCTTTCCATGGTCCGACATCAATGAGCGATCGATCAAGCCACCGCCCGATCCTGATGTTCGATTCCGGCGTTGGCGGGTTGACCGTGCTGCGCGAAGCGCGCGTGCTGATGCCCGACCGGCGCTTCATCTATGTCGCCGACGATGCGGCTTTCCCCTACGGCGCCTGGGAAGAGCCGGCGCTGCAGACCCATATACTCGATCTCTTCGCAGAGCTGCTGGACCGGTTTTCACCAGCCATTTCGGTCATCGCCTGCAACACCGCTTCGACGCTGGTGATCGATGCGCTGCGCGACAGGTTTCCCGGCCATCCCTTTGTCGGCACCGTCCCGGCGATCAAGCCGGCGGCCGAGCGCACCCGCTCCGGGCTGGTTTCGGTGCTGGCGACGCCGGGCACGGTGAAGCGGCAATATACGCGCGACCTGATCGGCAAGTGGGCGCAGAAATGCCATGTCCGCCTGGTCGGCAGCAACAATCTGGCCGGATTGGCCGAAGTCTATATGCGCGAGGGCTTCGTCGACGAGGAGGCGGTGCGCGCCGAAATCGCACCGTGCTTCGTCCAGCATGATGATTTGCGCACCGATATCGTCGTGCTCGCCTGCACACACTATCCGTTCCTGGCCAACCGCATGCGCAAGACCGCACCCTGGCCGGTGGATTGGCTCGATCCCGCCGAGGCGATTGCGCGGCGTGCGATGTCGCTGCTTCCGGCAGTCGACGGGCCGTTGCCACAGAGCGAGCCCGACATCGCTGTCTTTACCTCGGGAAACGCCGATTTCGCGATCAGCCGGCTGATGCAGGGCTTTGGATTGAGCACGCGCTAGGCTGGTTCGAAGACAATACGGCGTTGCTCCGGATCGGCCGAAACCAGCCTTAGCGTCAGGCCATCGCCTTGTCCGGACCCGGAGGCCTTTACGTTGGCAACGACAGGCATGTCCGAGAGCTGAACGCGCATACGCTGGTCGGCGACGTCGGTGACGACGGCCTTGAACATTTCACCCTCACGTCCCTTCAGCATGACTGCCTCTGCAAGGTCGATGGCCGCGTGGTTGATCTGTGAGGCGCGAGCATCCGCGCGCCCCATAACCCTGGGCAGTCTGGCGAACGCATCGGCAACGGCCTGCGGCACCGGCTGCCCGTTGGCGATTGCCAGCGCGCAGCGCACGACATAGCGGTCTGCCAGCCGTCTCAGCGGCGCGGTGGCGTGGGCATAGGTCGCGGCCATCGCCTCGTGCCACGGGACAACGCCTTCCTCATAGGGTTGATAGGACGCACCGGAACCGGCACGGCGGATTTCCAGCATCAGCGCTGCCTGTTGCCTGTTGCTGGGATCGAGGGTTCGCTGATAGTCGCGCAGGCTGGTCGACGCCGGCCAGGACAGGCCGAGAGCCTGTGCAGCGTTGCGCAGTCTTTGCACCTTGGAAGCATCCGGCGGCGCCATCACCCGGAACAACCCGGTCCGGTGTGCCAGCATGGCGTCGGCAATCGCCATGTTGGCGGCCAGCGAAAGCGCGGCGTTGTCCTGCTCTGATTGCAGCAGCGGTCTGAACGAAAGCTGGAATGTGCCGTCGGCAAGCTGTTCCACCTCCTGCTCGGGCGGGTCGACGCGGGAAGCGCCACGACGCTCTTCGTTTGCCGCCATGCGCCGCGCAATTTCGGCGAAGCCTGTGGGAACGTCTGAAGCTAGCACGCTGTCATAGGCGAGCTTGGCGCGGGTCTGAATGATTGCGCGCTCCGCGCCGTCCAGCTTTACCGCGCCGTCCGCAGCGATCCGAACCGTGAAGACAACAGCCGGGCGCGGTCCGCTGGGCAACAAGCTCGCAGCACCCTCGGCAATCACCCGGGGATAGAGCCCGGCCTTGCCGTCCGGCAAATACAGGGTCTCGCCCCGCGCCCAGGCTTCGAGGTCGACCGCGTCGCCGTCCTCGACGAACCAGGCCACGTCGGCAATGGCATAGTGCAACAGAAGGTCGCTGCCGCTCGCCTCGATCGAAAACGCCTGATCAAGGTCGGTGGAAGTCGCCGGATCGAGTGTCACGAAAGGCATCGCCGTCCGGTCGGCATGCTGGTTGGGCACGCGCTTGGCCGCCGTCTGCGCCTGGGCCATTACATCAGGCGGAAATCCCTCCGGCACATGGAACTCGGTACGGATCTTTGCGAGGCCGGTAGCGAGTGCCTGTGTGGGATCGGTCAGCGATTTCATCGCGCCGTCCTACACTGGCGTTCCGGACACGGGAAGGCCGATTTGCCGGCAGGCGGGCCGGCCTTGGGGAAACACGAAGCGCGGACTGAGAGTTGACCGCCAGCGCTGGAACCGTCGCCGGAGCGCAACGTTTCTTGTTCAGGCAGCAACGGAGGAACCGAAATGCCTGCAAAATCACAAGCGCAACAAAAGGCCGCCGGCGCCGCGCTTTCGGCCAAACGCGGCGAAACCAGGAAAAGCGAACTCATAGGCGCTGCACGCGAAATGTATGAATCGATGAGTGAAAAGCAGCTCGAGGAATTCGCCGAGACCAAGCGCAAGGGCCTGCCCCAGAAGAAGCCGGCGGATTGAGTCCGGAACCAATCCAAAAACAAAAGCCCGCGGCCGAGAACGCGGGCTCTTCACTTCAGGCCGAAGCCGAAATTACCAGCGCCACCAGCAGCGCTTCACCTTGTAGCGGATGACCCTCTTGTGGCCGTGCCGCCAGGCGACCTTCTTCTTCACCACGATACGGCAGACCTGATGGTGTTTGTGGCCGTGCCAGTGCCTGGCCATCGCCGGCTCGGGAACGGCAATGGACATCGAACCTGCCAGGACGGCTGCACTTACCAACGAAAGGAAGAATTTTTTCATACGACTTCTGGCTCCTTTAGCTCCAGTCCCTTCCTAATGCCGTCGGTAACGACCCGCCACATCCGGCACCGCACTTAACGTCAGAAATGCTATACAGTTGCCGCAACCGCTGCCAGCGGCGAGCTTGACACCGGTTAAATCTCCGTTTAACGAGCCCACCAACACCGGGCCGCAATGCCCGGTTGTTTCTTTTGCATGGCAAGCCCCGAGAAATCAGGTTTATCGTTTCCTTGGTCTTGTTTTGAAATGACGTGTCCCGTGGGTTTTCCATCGCATTGCGTGGAAAACCCTGTCAGGTCTCGAAAACGGAGGCCAGAGGAGGGCGCGTTTCCTTCACCCGGACCATGAGGTTCCGGGTGGTTTGTTTTGAAAGGGAATGCGATGAGCAAGCGCGAATCCGCGAAGTACAAGATCGACCGCCGTCTCGGCGAAAACATCTGGGGCCGCCCGAAGTCCCCGGTCAACAAGCGTGAATACGGCCCCGGCCAGCACGGCCAGCGCCGCAAGGGCAAGCTTTCCGACTTCGGCCTGCAGCTGCGCGCCAAGCAGAAGCTGAAGGGTCACTATGGCGACGTTTCGGAAAAGCAGTTCCGCAAGGTCTACGAAGAGGCCGACCGTCGCAAGGGCGACACCTCGGAGAACCTGATCGGCCTGCTCGAGTCGCGTCTGGATGCGGTCGTCTACCGCGCCAAGTTCGTGCCGACCATTTTCGCCGCCCGCCAGTTCGTCAACCATGGCCACGTCAACGTCAACGGCAAGCGCGTCAACATCGGCTCGTACCGCTGCAAGCCGGGCGACGTCGTCGAGGTGCGCGAAAAGTCGAAGCAGCTGGTCATCGTTCTGGAATCGGTCGGCCTCGCCGAACGCGACGTGCCGGACTACATCGAAGCCGATCACAACAAGATGGTCGCGACCTTCTCGCGCATCCCCGGCCTGGCGGACGTTCCGTTCGCCGTGCAGATGGAACCGAACCTGGTCGTCGAATTCTATTCGCGCTGATCGGCTTCTCTGCCGCAGACATCAAGGCCGCCCCTCGAGGCGGCCTTTTTCTTGGGCGGCGCGCTTTGCGATTTGCGGCCGATGCGCTAATCCCTGCCTAACAGACATTTGGGCCGACGCGCCATGAACATGCTGCCACACGCCGATCTGCTTGAACCGGTTGCCGATGCCCAAGGCGGCTTTCACCCGCTGTTTGCCGATGTGCCGTCCTCGGTCGAGTTCAACAAGCTGCGCAAGAGGCTGTTGCGGCTGACCCGCCAGGCGATCGAGGATTTCGCCATGGTCAGGCCCGGCGACCGCTGGCTGGTGGCGCTGTCGGGCGGCAAGGATTCCTACGGCCTGCTCGCCGTGCTGCTCGATCTCAAATGGCGCGGGCTGCTGCCGGTCGACCTTCTGGCCTGCAATCTCGACCAGGGTCAGCCGAATTTCCCGAAACACATCTTGCCGGATTATCTCGATGCGCACGGCATTGCCCATCGCATCGAGTACCAGGACACCTATTCGGTGGTCACCGACAAGCTGCCCCAGGGCAGCACCTATTGTTCGCTGTGCTCGCGGCTGCGGCGCGGCCATCTCTACCGCATCGCGCGCGAAGAGGGCTGTTCGGCGCTGGTGCTCGGCCACCACCGAGAAGACATCCTCGAAACCTTCTTCATGAACCTGTTCCACGGCGGCCGCCTTGCCGCCATGCCGCCAAAACTGCTCAACGATGACGGCGACGTCATGGTGCTGAGGCCGTTGAGCTATTGCGCCGAGGCGGATCTGGAAAAATTCGCCGGTGCGATGAAATTCCCGATCATTCCCTGCGATCTTTGCGGCAGCCAGGAAGGCCTGCAGCGCAACGCCACGAAGGCGATGCTGGACGATATGGAAAAGCGTATGCCGGGCCGAAAGGACACGATGCTGCGCGCGCTGTCCAACACCAGGCCTTCGCATCTGCTGGACAGAAAACTGTTCGACTTTGCCGCGCTCAATGGCAGCCTCACCGCAGGACAAGACATTTCCGATGACATTTGACGACCATGCGATCGACTGGCTGGCCGAGCTACTTGCCGATGCCGCCAGTGTTGAAATCATGCCGCGCTTTCGCCGACTGGGCGAGGGTGACGTCCGCCAGAAGACATCCGCCGCCGATCTGGTGACCGAGGCCGACGTCAACGCCGAGCGGCTGATCACGGCAAGGCTGCGGGAGCGCTATCCCACGGCGATGATCGTTGGCGAGGAGGCCTGTTCCGACAATCCGGCGTTGCTCCAGGGCCTCGGCGATGCCGACCTCGCCTTCGTCGTGGACCCGGTCGATGGCACCTTCAACTTCGCCTCCGGTGTGCCGCTGTTCGGCGTCATGCTCAGCGTCGTGGTCAAGGGCGAGACCGTGGCCGGCATCATCCATGATCCCGTGGGCAAGGACTGGCTGATCGGCGCCAGGGGCGCCGGCAGCCATATCCGCCACGCGCATGGCGCGCTGGAGAAGGTGCATGTCGCTGACGCCGTGCCGATCTCGCAGATGACCGGTTCGGTTTCCTGGCAATATCTGGCTGAGCCGCAACGCTCGCGTCTGGCGCGCAACCAGACCAAGGCGCTGTCGCAGTTCGGCTATCGCTGCGCGGCGCATGAATACCGGCTGCTCGCCAGCGGCCATGCGCATTTCGTCGTCTACAACAAGCTGATGCCGTGGGACCATCTGGTCGGCGTGTTGATCCATGCCGAGGCCGGCGGCCACACGGCGCGTATCGACGGCAGCGCCTATCTGCCCTCGCATATCGATGGCGGCATCCTGGTCGCGCCTGACCGCGAAAGCTGGCAGGAATTGCGCAGGGAACTCTGGGCTGAGTAGTGTCAATTCCTGCCCTGGCGTTAAGCCGCCAGGCTCCAGACCAAAATTAATGCAGGTCGGTGACGTGCCCTGAAACGGGTGGGTTGTGCGGCTGGAACATCTTGCCGCGCTCTGCGATGAGGATCATCAACAGCGCCGCGACCGAGACGCTGCAAAAGCCCGCGGCCAGCGGAGTCACCGTGCCGTTGAAGGCCTGGCCGATCAGCGTGCCGAGAATGCCGCCGAGAAACGTCTGCATGAAGCCCAGGATCGACGACGCCGTGCCGGCCAGTTGACCGAGCGGCTCCATTGCGAGTGCGTTGAAATTGGCGCCGAGCGCACCGAATGGCAGCATCGCGCTGGCGAAGAAGGCGATGAACAGCCAGAGCGGCATCTTCATTTCAAGCGAAACGGTGAGCCAGGCAAGGCTGATCACCAGGAACAAAAGCAGTGCGCTCTGTGACAGGCGGCGCATACCGATGCGGCCGACCAGGCGCGAGTTGAGGTAATTCGAAAAAGCGAGAACGCCTGCGACACCCGCGAAGATGAGCGGAAACAACTCGCCGACATGAAAAATGTCGACATAGATCTGCTGTGCCGAGGCAATGAAGCCGAACATGGCGGCGAAAATGAAGGTACTGGCAAAGGCGTAGCAAAGCGCGATGCGGTTGGTGAGCACGATGCGGAAACCGCCGAGGACCGATGATACTGTCAACGGCCGGCGATATTCCGGATGCAGCGTTTCCGGCAGCCGCAGCAGCGACCAGGCCGACACGATCAGCGCCCCGACCGCCATGGTGACGAAGATCCAGTGCCAGCTTGCGAACAGCATGATGAACTGGCCGATGCCCGGAGCAATCACCGGGATCGCCATGAACACCATGAAGATCAGCGACATCACCTCGGCCATGCGCCGGCCGTCGAACGTGTCGCGCACGATCGAGACGGCGATGACGCGCGTGGCCGCCGCACCGATGCCTTGCACAAGCCGGCACAGGAGCAGGATGGCGAATGACGGGGCGATGGCGGCAGCCGCAGCCGCCACGACGTAGATCGCCAGCCCGACGACCAGCGGCGCGCGGCGCCCGAACCGGTCCGAGATCGGCCCGAAGAAAAGCTGTCCGCCGCCGAAGCCTAAGATGTAGGCGGTGATCACATACTGGCGGTGGTTTTCATTTTCGACGCCGAGCGTGGCGCCGATCTGCTGCAGCGCCGGCAGCATGATGTCGATGGCGAGCGAGTTCAGCGCCATCAGCGCCGCGCACAGCGCAATGAATTCCCAGCGCGGAATAGGCAATTTGCTTGCCTGTTGCGGCGCTTGTGACTGCTGGTCCACGGCGGGTCCAATCTCAAAACGAATATGCGCCGGCATGCCGGCGCATCGGTTCGTCCTCCCCCGGGTGAGGCGGAGGTAATATTGCGGGGATGGGGGCCGCCCCGGTCTAAACCAGAATCAGGCGGTGGCTTTGACGCTGACGCCCTTTTCGACGAGGAACGTCTGCAGTTCGCCCGCCTGGAACATTTCGCGGATGATGTCGCAGCCGCCGACGAATTCGCCCTTGACGTAGAGCTGCGGAATCGTCGGCCAGTTCGAATATTCCTTGATGCCCTGGCGCAGTTCGGCCGAGGTCAACACGTCGACGCCCTTATAGTCGGCGCCGATGTAATCGAGGATCTGCACCACCTGGCCGGAAAACCCGCACTGCGGAAAGCCGGGCGTGCCCTTCATGAAAAGGACGACGTCGTTGCCCTTCACTTCGCTGTCGATGTAGTCGTTGATGCCGCTCATGGAATATCCTTTCACGCCTGTGGGAGTCAGGCTCGAAGCATAGCCTTCAGATAAACCCATAGATGGGCCGAAACAAGATGTTTGCGCCGCCGCCGCGGAAATGGCGCAAACGATCGCCTGATTTGGGCCAAGCCTCCGTACCGATTGCAGCCTCCGGGACATGATGAAAAAACGACATGGCGCCGCCTTTCTGATCGCCATCCTGGTGGTGACGCCCTTCATCTGGTGGCCAAAACGCCCGGAGCCGCCGCCTTTGGTCATTGGCGGTGACCTGCCGGCACCTTGCCGGAATGTCGCCTTCGAGGCGGTGACCTATGTCGTGTGCGAGATCGATCTTCGCGCCGACGGCATCGGTGTTTTCCATGCCGGTGCCGACGGCAAGCCGTTTGGCTCGCTAGAGGCCTTCGACAAAGCAATGGCCGGCGAGGGCAGGCCGGTGCTGCTGGCCATGAATGGCGGCATGTATCATGTGGATCTGTCGCCGGTCGGCCTGCTGGTTGAGAACGGCATTGAAAAGTCGCCGCTCAACCTTGCCGATGCCGAAGGCAACTTCTTCCTGAAGCCGAACGGCGTCTTTTTGGTGGACAAGGACGGCAAGGCCGCCGTCATGGAGAGCAGCGCCTATGCCGCCGCCAGGCCTGACGTCGCTTTCGCCACGCAGTCCGGTCCGATGCTGGTGATCGGTGACGCGCTTCATCCGCGCTTTGAGACCGATGGCAGCTCTCGCTACATCCGCAATGGCGTCGGCGTGCGTGACGAAAACACGGTCGTGCTGGCGATCTCGCGTTCGGAAGTGAGTTTTGGCAGCTTCGCGCGGCTGTTTCGCGACGCACTTGGATGCCGCAATGCCCTGTTCCTCGACGGTGCGGTCTCGGCGCTGTCGGACGGCAAAAGAATGATCGTCGGTGGAAAATACCCGGCCGGTCCAATCATTTCAGTGTCGGTGAAGCCGATCACGTCCGTTTCGGCCAGGCAGCAGCTGACGCAGTAGGCCAGTCTGGTTTCAGTCCGGCACGCTGGTCTGCAGCGCCAGTGCGTGCAGCACGCCGCCCATATTGCCCTTCAGCGCGTCATAGACCATCTGGTGCTGCTGGACGCGGCTCTTTCCCCGGAAGCTCTCGGCCACCACCTCGGCTGCATAGTGATCGCCGTCGCCGGCGAGGTCGCGGATCGTCACCTTGGCGTCCGGAATGCCGTCCTTGATCAGTTTTTCGATGTCGTGGGCATCCATTGCCATGGCAAAATCCTGTTCTGGGCGGCTAGGCAGCTTTTACGAGGGTGACTCGAGGCTAAGCCTAAAGCCTTTCTGGTTCGGGTTGAAGCCGTTCTGTCGTGACCGAGTGTCTAAGGGCCATCCTGCCACGGGTGGACCACACCATCCTCGGTGATGTCGTCGCGGGTCGAGAACCCCCGGCCAAGGCTGAAGGTCAGGACATAGAGCGGAATGTTGATCACCAGGCCGACGATGGGGAGATAGCTCGTCATTTGCCACAGTGGCGAAAAGAATGGCTGGCCATAGCCGTCGCAGGCCAGCGACGAGCCGTATTCCCACAGCGCCCCTATGACCGCCGCGGCAATAAAAAGCTTGATACAGGTGACGACATGCCTTGCTCGCGCCGGCTCCGGCGAAAGCCGGATCCAAAGCACCAGGCAGATGATCGGAACCGCATAGATGAAGTTCTGCAGGACCAGCATCGGAAGCGTGCCGTTGGCCGCCTCAAGGAACTGCTCACGCCTTTCCAGCAGCGGACAGACCTCGCTCGAGGTCGTCGACAGCAGGAAGAAGACGAATGGGCCGAGAAACCAGAGGAAGAACAGCGACGGCCAGAAGACGACTGCGATCAGCGTCCGGGCGGCCAGTCTGGTCAACTGGCCTTGTCCATGAAGCGCGGGAACCAGCCTTCGTGGGCGCTCACGAGCTCGCTCACCGGTATTGCCCTGGCGTCGCCCAGTTTCAGCTCGCGTCCACCGGTTGAGCCGATCCATGGCGCGAAGATGCCGAGCTTGCTCTGCTCCTCGCGGATGGCGTCCCATTCCTTGCTCTGCGGATCGACCGACAACGTCAGGAGGTAGCGGCCCTGGTCCTCGCCGAACCAGACCGGGATCGGGTCGGTGCCGGCAAGACCGGGAATGGTGGCGCCGATGCCGGATGCCATCGCCATTTCGGCCAGCGCTATCGCCAGGCCACCATCGGAAAGGTCATGCGCTGCCGTCACCACGCCCGATGCGATCAGCCCGCGCACATGGTCGCCGACGCGCTTTTCATGCGCGAGGTCGACCGGGGGGGGCGGCCCGTCGGTACGGCCATGGATGTCCCTGAAATAGGCGGACTGGCCGAGATGGCTGCCCCAGGTCGCGGGTGCGCCGACCAGCAGGATCATCTGGCCCTCGGCGGCAAAGCCGATGCGCGTCATCTTCGACCAGTCGGCGATCAGCCCGACGCCGCCAATGGTCGGCGTCGGCAGGATGCCCTGGCCGTTGGTCTCGTTGTAGAGCGAGACATTGCCCGACACGATCGGGAAGCCGAGCGCCCGGCAGGCATCGCCAATGCCTTTCACCGCGCCAACCAGCTGGCCCATGATTTCCGGCCGCTCCGGATTGCCGAAATTGAGGTTGTCGGTCGCCGCCAGCGGCAGCGCGCCGGTGGCGGTCAGGTTGCGCCAGCATTCCGCTACCGCCTGCTTGCCGCCCTCATACGGGTCGGCCTCGCAATAGCGCGGTGTGACGTCGGAGGAGAAGGCGAGCGCCTTGGTCGGATGGCCCTCGACGCGCACCACGCCTGCGTCGCCGCCCGGCAGCTGCAGCGAATTGCCCTGGATCAGCGTGTCATACTGCTCCCACACCCAGCGGCGCGAAGACAAATCCGGCCCGCCGAGCAGCTTCAGCAGCGCGTCGGCGACATCGGCCTTTGGTGCATCGCCAGCCGCCAGTGCCGCCGGCTTCTGCGGCTCGACCCAGGGTCGGTCATATTCCGGCGCCTTGTCGCCAAGGTCCTTGATCGGCAGATTGGCGACCTCGTCGCCCTGGTGGATGACTCGGAAACGCAGATCGTCGGTGGTGCTGCCGACGATGGCGAAGTCGAGGCCCCATTTGTGGAAGATCGCCTCGGCTTCCTTTTCCTTCTCGGGGCGCAGCACCATCAGCATGCGCTCCTGGCTTTCCGACAGCATCATCTCATAGGCGCTCATGCGCTCTTCGCGCACCGGCACCTGATCGAGGTGAAGCTCGATGCCGAGATCGCCCTTGGCGCCCATCTCGACCGCCGAGCAGGTGAGGCCGGCCGCCCCCATGTCCTGGATGGCGATGACCGCGCCCGAGGCCATCAGTTCAAGGCAGGCCTCCAACAGGCATTTTTCGGTGAAGGGATCGCCGACCTGCACGGTCGGCCGCTTCTCGTCGATCTTGTCGTCGAACTCGGCTGACGCCATGGTGGCGCCGCCGACACCGTCGCGGCCGGTCTTGGCGCCGAGATAGACGACCGGCAGGCCGACGCCCTTGGCTTCCGAGAGGAAGATCGCATCGGTCTTGGCAAGACCGGCGGCAAAGGCGTTGACCAGGATGTTGCCATTGTAGCGGGCGTCGAAATTGACCTCGCCGCCGACCGTAGGCACGCCGAAGGCGTTGCCATAGCCGCCGACGCCTGACACCACGCCTGACACGAGATGCCTGGTCTTGGGGTGATCCGGCGCGCCGAAGCGTAGCGCGTTCATCGCCGCGATCGGCCGCGCGCCCATGGTGAAGACGTCGCGCAATATGCCGCCGACGCCGGTTGCCGCACCCTGATAGGGCTCGATGTAGGAGGGGTGGTTGTGGCTCTCCATCTTGAAGACCACGCAGTCACCATCGCCGATATCGACCACGCCGGCATTTTCGCCCGGGCCCTGGATGACCTGCGGCCCGGTGGTCGGCAGCGTGCGCAACCATTTCTTCGAGGATTTGTAGGAGCAGTGCTCGTTCCACATCGCCGAGAAGATGCCGAGCTCGGTGAAGCTCGGCTCGCGCCCGACCAGATCGAGGATGCGCTGGTATTCGTCGGGCTTCAGCCCGTGCGCGGCAATGAGTTCGGGAGTGATCGGCACGGAATTGGAAATGGTCATGGGCAGCGATTGGTATCCGTGGGAGAGGGGGATTTTCTGAGTCCCCTCTTATCGCAAGCTTTGGCGCGATACACCCCATCCGCCGACGAAAATCGCCGGAAAGCCACAAGGCGACGATAGCACCGAGAGAGTGGTCGCGGAACGCTATGGCATCCCGGCCGTTAGGTCTGCAACCAACCAGGAGATTTCGACATGGCCACCAAGCAAGGCAAGAAAGACAATCGCCTCTCGGACAAGGAAGCTATGCATCTTGCGGAGATCACCGACGTTTCGCCGCAGCAGGCCAAGGACCTGGCCGAGGAGCACGGCAAGGACAAGGGCGCGAAGGAAGCCAAAAACTTCAAGGCAGAAGGCTGAGCGAGATCGGGGCCGCCAGAATCGGTTAAGCGTCAATGGGTCAGGACGACCTGTCGTAGCCGGCGCGACCTTCCTCCAGCAGCCGACGGATCACCGCGATGCCACTGGCGATCTCCTCGCGCCGCATAGGCTGCGAGACTCCGAAACGAACGCCGTGGAAAACCTGGTCGGAGCGCCCGGCCTTGAATTCGTCCTCGTCGTCGAGCAGCACGTCGTTTTCGAGGCATGCACTTCGGAAGGTGCCGGACAGCCAGGGATCGGGCAGGGTCAGCCAGACGAAGGGCACGCTGTCGTTTGACTTGAAGGCGAAGCCGGCCAATGTCTCGCGCACGATGGCGATGCGGGCGGCAATTTCGGCGATGCTGCGCCGGCGGATATCGCCAGCCTGCCCGGACAGCACCAGCCGCGCATTCACTTCCGCCAGCAGGAACGGCATGCCGCCGGTCATCATCTTGTGAGCGACGCGGATGCGGTGGCGATAGGAGGGCGGGCAGGAGAGCCAACCGCCGCGAACGCCGGCAGCGACCGATTTCGACAGGCCGCCGGCAACGATGGTGCGCTCGGGCGCATATTCGGCGACGAGTGGCGTCGTATCATCGGTCAGCCCGCCATAGAGATCGTCCTCGATGAGGATGACATTGTACTCCCGCGCGACACGCGCGATCGCCTCGCGGCGCGAAACCGACAGGATCGCCAGCGTCGGGTTCTGCACCGTCGGCATCAGGAAAATCATTTTCGGGTGCTTTTGCGCGCAGACGCGCTCGAAATCCTCGGGGTCGAGGCCGTCCTCATCCGATGCGACCAGTGCAATGCGCCGCCCGACAAGCCCGGCGCTGCGAGCGATCTGCGAATAGGTGAGGTGTTCGAAGGCGACATAATCGCCCGGCGTGGTCAGCGCCGCGATCGCCGCCATCACAGCGGCATGGGTGCCGAGCGTGGGAACGATGGTCTCTGCGGCAGGACGGTACGAATTTCGCGACAGCCAGCGGGCACCGGCTTCGAACCAGCGGTCCGGGAAGTCCCTGGTGTAGCTGGAAATCTCATGCGGGTGATCCTGCACCGTGCGCGAGAGCATATCGGCGACAATGGCGCCCTGGCCGATATCGGGCGCGGCCGTGCTGTCGAAGCGCAGTTTGCCGGGCGGCGCATCGACATAGCGCGTGCCTTGCACGGCGGGCTCGGCGAATTCGGGTGATGCCGCTTTCGATTGCTGGGCCAGCACATAGGTTCCGCGCCCGACCTCGCCGCTCACCAGCCCGCGCTCGCGCAGCAACTGGTAGGCCCGGCCGATCGTGCCGACGGTGGTGCCGATGTCATAGGCGAGATCGCGCTGCGGCGGCAGCTTTGCCCCGGCGTCGATGACGCCCTTGTCAATGTCGGATTCGATGCTGTCGGCAAGGCGCTGGTAAAGCGGGCCGGAGCCGGCGGTGAGATCGGGAAGCCAATTTGTCATGGTGACAATTTTGTATATTGCACCGATTTAGGAGTCAATACATATGAGCGCTGTCCATAAATGGGTACAATTTGCAACCTTGGTAGAAAGACAATGAGCACAATCGAGACAATCCGCTATGCGGGAACTGAACTGGCCGGGCCGCGCTCGTCGGGCCGGCGCGGCTTTGTCAGCCGCATCGTGCATGTGGTCAGGTCACTCACTCAGCAGATCGGCGCGTTGCTCGAGCGCCGCCGCGGCCGCCTGGCCTTGCTGGAAATGACCGACGAGCAGCTTAAGGATATCGGTGTCTCGCGCAGCGACGCTTATCGCGAAGGTATTCGGCGCTTCTGGGACTGACCTGGAGCCATTCCGGTCAGCGACGGACGCCCGGCGCCCTGAGGCGTGCGACGCCCTTGTCGACAAGTACGGCGAGGATGCACAGCACCAGAAAAACCCCGGTGACGGCCAGCGCCGAAAGCGCGACGCTGGCCGCGCCGTTCTTGGCGGCGTCGAGGAAGGGGTAGGGCACTTCGCCTGCGATCGGCGCCCGTGCCAGCGTATAGGCGAGATAAGCGATCGGATAGGCCATCCACCAGGAGATGTCGCTCCACCGCGTCCTGCCGTCGGCGCCCGCCACCAGCCACCACAGCACGAACAGCACCGGCGTAACGTAGTGCAGCAGCACGTCGCAGAGCAGGAACAGGCCCTGCGGCTGCCAGAGCTGCGCCAGAACCGTGGCATAGACGATGAAGACCAGCGCGATCGAAACAGCGACGCCTGCGCGCATTCGCGATCCGGCGAAGGCAGGCAGCCAGGCATAGCCTGAAGGCGAGAGCAGCGAGACGTGGACCAGAACCGCGCCGATGTTGGTCAGGATGGTGAAGAAGCTGAACAGAAAGACGATGGAGCCGAGAAAGCCGCGGCCGGCTTCCATCGACGCCGGTATGGTGATGCAAAATTGCAGGACAAGCCCGGACAGACCGACGATCAATCCCGCAATCTGCAGGAAGCGGCTCACGCGTCAGGCGGCCGCGTTACAGGAGGGATTGCCCGTCTGCCAGCGCGCAATATCGGAGCCGATGCGCGCGCCGAGCGGATCGTCCATCAGCGGGCCGAACACGTCGATGCGGCTGGAATTGCCTTGCGCCTGGACGACCAGCAACGGCTTGCCGCCATAATGCTTGGCCGGCACCAGCAGGAAGCGCGGCGTGCCGCTGAACGAATTCAGCTCATTGGCCATTTGATACGACTTGAAGGCGGGATCCTTGCTGGCGATCCAGCATTTGTGGGCTGATATCGCCACCTGTTCCATGGCGAGCAGCGAAGCGCTCTTGCCTGCCGGCGCCGGCGCGCTCTTCGGGCTGGACTGGCAGGACGCCAGTGCAAAGCCGGCGGCAGTCAGGAAAGCCACCCGAGCAATCGTCAGTTTCATGGTCAGCCGCCCCCGCGTTGAAGATTTCGAGAAATATCAGGCGGCAATGCCGAGTGCGCCTTCGAATAGTGCGCGGCCGTCGCTGCCGCCATGCGCGGCCTCGATCAGGTTTTCCGGATGCGGCATCAGGCCGAGTACATTGCCCTTCTCGCTGATAATACCGGCAATGTCGTTGATCGAGCCGTTGGGATTGGTGCCCTCGGCATAGCGGAACACCACCTGACCTTCGCCTTCGAGGCGGGCAAGCGTGTCGGCATCGGCGAAATAATTGCCGTCATGATGCGCCACCGGGGTGCGGATGACCTGGCCCGGCTGGTAGCGGCGGGTGAACATGGTGTTGGCGTTGGCGATTTCGAGCTTCACTTGCCGGCAGACGAATTTCAGCGAGGAATTGCGCATCAGCGCGCCGGGCAACAGGCCGGCCTCAACCAGGATCTGGAACCCGTTACAGACGCCGATGACCATGACGCCCTTGGCGGCCTTTTCCGCCACCGCCCGCATCACCGGCATGCGCGCTGCAATAGCGCCGCAGCGCAGATAGTCGCCGAAGGAGAAGCCGCCGGGGATGGCGATCAGGTCGACATCGGGGATTTCGGTATCGGTCTGCCAGACGGTGGCCGGCGCCTGTCCGGAAATCTTGGTCAGCGCCGCGATCATGTCACGGTCGCGATTGAGGCCTGGCAAGAGAACGACGGCTGATTTCATTTCGTTGGTACCTTGGTCTTTTGAGACGATTCGATGCGGCGCGCGAGCAGCGCCAGGCAACAGTAAACAAGAAGCACGAACCCAAGTATCGCCAAACCGAACCAGCCTAGCCCGCTCTTCGGTCCAGATAGAAGGTCGTGCCAGTCAGTCGCAAGCCGCGTCCAATCGTGCAACAAGAGCGCTGCAGCCAGCATCCCGGGTAAGGCCAGCGTTAATGCCAATACGCGCAATCCGGTTGCAATGGTCGATCGTCCGCCATTTCTCATGGTCTTGGATCGTAAGGTGGTTGTGATTTTTCGGCCAACTCGCGCAACTCCAGGCGCTGCTCAATCCGTTCGAGACGTTGATCGATGCGACCTGTTATCGCGTAGATGTCGCTAATGTCCGCTTTCGTACCCAACGCCTGCAACCTGATCGCGACAACCTCATGCTTGACCTCGCCGAGACCATTCTCGAGCCGATCCATTCGTGAATGGATTTTCTTGAGAAGTTCGTACATCGGCTCATAAGTGACTTCCGGCATCCGAGCCCCCGGGTACAACCTCAGGTAAGCGTGACACTATAGTTCTCAATCACCGTGTTCGCCAGCAGCTTGTCGCACATCGCCTTGAGATCGGCCTCGGCCTTGGCCTTGTCGGTCTCCGAAAGCTCCAGGTCGAACACCTTGCCTTGCCGCACCTGACCGACGCCGCCGAAACCCAGTCCCGACAGAGCGTGCTCTATGGCTTTTCCCTGGGGGTCGAGCACGCCGTTCTTGAGGGTGACGGTGATGCGGGCCTTGATCATGCTGGACAGGTTCCTGTTCGAAGACTTGGCAATTCGAGGAAAAGTGTGAAGCGGTTTTCCATTCGGAATTGCGTCAAAAAGAAGATCTAGTGCGGCTTGCCTTTGATGCCTTCGGTCGAGGCGACGAGCACCGGGCCGGTCGGGCGCGGCGGCTCGTTCTCGTTCATGATGCCGAGGCGGCGGGCGACTTCCTGATAGGCTTCGACGAGGCCGCCCATGTCGCGGCGGAAACGGTCCTTGTCGAGCTTGTCCTGCGTGGCCACGTCCCACAGCCGGCATGAATCCGGCGAGATCTCGTCGGCAACGACGATGCGCATCATGTCGCCTTCGAACAGCCGTCCGCATTCGATCTTGAAGTCGACGAGCTGGATGCCGACACCCAGGAACAGGCCGGAAAGGAAGTCGTTGACGCGGATGGCCAGCGCCATGACGTCGTCGATCTCCTGCGGCGAAGCCCAGCCGAACGCGGTGATGTGCTCTTCCGACACCATCGGATCGTCGAGCGCGTCGGCCTTGTAATAGAATTCGATGATCGAGCGCGGCAGGACGGTGCCTTCCTCGATGCCGAGGCGCTTGGACAGCGAACCGGCGGCGACATTGCGCACAACCACTTCGAGCGGAATGATCTCGACTTCCTTGATCAGCTGCTCGCGCATGTTGAGCCGGCGGATAAAGTGGGTCGGAATGCCCATGCGGTTCAGATGATTGAAGATGTACTCGGAAATGCGGTTGTTGAGCACACCCTTGCCGTCGATGACCTCGTGTTTCTTCTTGTTGAACGCGGTGGCATCATCCTTGAAAAACTGGATAAGCGTGCCCGGTTCTGGTCCCTCATAGAGGATCTTGGCCTTGCCTTCATAAATGCGGCGGCGATTTTTCATCGTATTTTTTCTCTGGATTGGGGGCAGGCGGCAAGCGACCAGTTCCTGTCCGTCTGCCTGAATTAGTGCGGCGACGGGTAGGGTTCAATGCCGGGTCTATCCCAATCACAGCGTTTGCTCAATCGGCAAATCCTTTCGATCGACCGGTTTCAGGAATGAAATGCCGCAGCGCAGCAAGTGATGTAGCATATTGACCGACCCGCGCCCTTTTGGTTTGTGCTGCGGCACCACACATATCCACCGCCAACGCGAATCGATTTCACCGGAGGGAAGCCATGAGCAGCATGAAAGACCGCGAAGAGGGTTTTGAGCGCAAATTCGCCTTCGACGAAGAACTTCGCTTCAAGGCTTCGGCGCGCCGCAACAAGGCGCTTGGCCTGTGGGCCGCCGAAAAGCTGGGCAAGTCCGGCGCTGATGCCGACGCCTATGCCAAGGAAGTGGTTGTCTCCGACATCGAGGAAGCCGGCGATCACGACGTGTTCCGCAAGATCCGTGGAGATTTCGACGCCGCCGGCGTCGACCAGTCGGACCATCAGATCCGCCGCACCATGGACGAGCTGATGGCGCAGGCGATCGAGCAGATCAAGAATACCTGATCCCAGCCACGTCTGGACCAATCGACCGCCCGACCCGGCCGGGCGGTTTTTCTTTGCCTTTTCAGTCTTTTCCGGCTGAAACTGTGCGTAGGCCTGTTAGAAAAGGTCCTGGCCAACAAGGAAAAGCCCCCGATGTCCCTGAAATCACGCCTGGCGGCGGATGAAACGCTGTTCACCGCCTGGTCCGGTGTTCCGGACGCTTTGACGGTCGAAATCATCGCCAAGCAGGGTTTTGACGCCGTCACGCTCGACATGCAGCACGGCGGGCACCATGAAGACTCGGTCCTGCGCGGCCTGGCGCCGGTACTCGCAGCCAACAAGCCGGCGCTTGTGCGCATTCCGGTCGGTCGCTTCGACATGGCGAGTCGCGCTCTCGATTTCGGGGCCGAAGCGGTGATCGCGCCGATGGTGAATTCGGTGGCCGATGCAAAACTGTTTGCCGCCGCGATGAAATACCCTCCGCTGGGCGAGCGCTCCTGGGGCCCGACCTATGCCTTTCCGCGCCATGGCAAGGGCGACCATGCCGAATGGCTGCGCGACACCAATGCGCGCACAATGGCGTTTGCGATGGTCGAAACGCGCGCCGCGCTCGAGGCGCTGGACGGCATTCTCGACACGCCCGGCATCGATGGCATCTTCCTCGGTCCATCGGATTTCTCGATCGCCTGGTCGAACGGCGCCACCATCAATTCGACGCTGGAAAGCATGATGGAGACCGTCGCGTCGATCGCCGAACGCACGCGAAAGGCCGGCAAGCATGCCGCGATCTATGTCATCGAGCCGGCGATTGCCGGCCGCGTGGTGGCGATGGGCTATCGGCTGCTGGCCATGGGTTCGGACCATGCGCTGATTTCGCTCGGCGCAAAGACGCTGTTGAAGAGCGTCAGGGATTCGATCGGGTCCTGACCTGGCTTGCCGACAGGTTCTCGCCAGATCAGATGTTTACGGTTCTTGGCGCTTCGGCCATAACCCGGCCGTGGTGGCGGAATCTACCGGACAAAGTGTCGACCGCGGCGACCCACCAATTGTTGAAGAGCATGAGAGGCAACGCCGCTGCGATCGACCCCAGTATGGAAGCTGCCGCGCCGAATGCGGCGGAGCCGCTGGCCAGGAACGCCCATGATCCGAGCGAGCAGATGACCGGCACATGCACGAGGTAGAGCGGGAAGCACAGGTCACCGAGGAAACGCGCGGCCTTGCCCGTCAGCCATGATGGCGGGCTCTCCATTTTCAGCAGGGCATAGACAAGCATGACGCTGGCCACCATGGCGACGCAGGCCTGCCTGATGTGGTCGGGAAGGCCATCGACCTCCAGCGCGGCCAGGGGCCGGTAGACACCGACGCCGTTCCCTGCATAGCCCAGCAGCAAGAGCGCGGCGGCCATGATGGCTGCCTTTGACCATGGGTTGGGACGAAATTTCCAATCGAGCAGAAGGTAGAGCGAGAGGCCCATCGGAAAGGCAACGAAGGCGATGTTTACCAGCCACGCCAAAACCATGCCGACGGCGATGGTGCACCAGGCAAGCCAGGGCATGCGGTCATGCAGGAAGAAAACGGCCGGCGCGAGAGTGAAGACGATGAGGCTGCCCCAGAACTCGCACCACATCGTCCACAGGCTGCTGTCATAGAAACTGTCGCCAAAGATAAAGGTCCGCCACGCGCCCTGCGCGAAAGCTTCGAAAAAGCTCGCCGTCTCGGCGGTGAGCACCTTCGAGGCATAGCCGAAACTAGCTAGCCAGGGCGAGCCCGTCTGCGCGCCCGCTTCAGGGAAGAAATAAAGGTCGAGCTTGAACACCAGGCAGGAGGCGAGCACCGTGACGAGCACTGGGCCGGCCAGCCGCGGCAGGCGTTTGATTGCCCCCACCAGCAGGTCTTGCGGCTTGCGGCTGGCGAAGTAGCGTTTCACTAGCACGAAGGACGACAGCACGAAGAACAGGTACACGGCCGATGGGCCATTGAACGCGACGAAGACCAGGCTGGTCTGCAGCGAATTGGCTGGGCCGTCGGCAAAGATGCCGCTGGCCGACGGGGCAAAGCCGAGCATTGTATGCCAGAACATCACGACAATTGCCGCGACGCCACGAACTAATTCCAGCGAATTGTCCTTGCGCAAAATCCACAGCCTTTGCTCGCTAGGGCCTCGGTCTATCCGACACATTGCTTGCCGCAAAGTTGTGCCGTAGACCAGTGTTTTGGCCGGCACAAGGACCGGAAAACTCAATTCTCCTTTCTAGGAATTAGAGGTCGGTCAGGAACTTGGCGAAGGTCATCGATCCCTCCGGCCACGGGCCGAAGCCGGCGTCCTCGTTGAGGTGACCGGTTTCACCGGCATCGATGAACAGCGAGCCCCAGGCGCCGGCAATGTCCTCGGCAACCTCGAAGGCGCAGAACGGATCGTTGCGGCTGGCGATCACGATGGACGGAAAGGGCAGCGGCCTACGCGAATATGGGCCGAAGGTCATTAGGTGCCTCGGCCTGATCTCCGGATTGGCGACATCGGGTGGCGCTACGAAAAAGGCGCCAGCGACCGGCTTCTGAAACTGCGGAATGGCTTGCACCGCCGCCGCAACGCCAAGCGAATGCGCGACGATGACCACCGGCCTCTCGGACTCGTTGACCGCTTTGGCCACGCCCGCTGTCCAATCCTCGCGCACCGGCTTCGACCATTCGGCCTGCTCGACCCGGCGCGCCGTCGACAGTTTCGACTGCCAGCGTGTCTGCCAGTGCTCGGGGCCGGAATTGGTGTAGCCCGGCACGATCAGAATATCTGCGTCTTTGACTTTCATGGCGCTGAGATAGCGAGCGGTTCCGTCTCGTGCAACCATGCCGTTGGATGCGACCTATCACAATTGTTGAACAACCTGTTCGATTCTTTCCGTCTTGTGTGAACGATCGCGATGAACGATTTGAGATGTCAGATCCGGACAGACGCCGGCGCAGCCTTGCATCGCGCCGAATGGAGAGTTTTATGAGCGAACTGCCTTTTGCCGCGACCACCCCTGTCAGCGTCTCACGCGTTGGCCTGAAGGCGCGCGACGCCGAGAGCCTCGCGGCCTATTACCGTGCCGTTGTCGGCCTGCAGGAATTGAGCCGCGCCGACGGCGCGATCACGTTGGGCGCCGCCGGGCGCCCGCTGCTGGTCATCGAGGCGGATAAGGCCGCAAAGCCCGACGATCCGCGCAGCGCCGGTCTGTTCCACACTGCTTTTCTGCTGCCCAGCCGCGCCGATCTCGGCCGCTGGATCAACCACGCTGCCGCCAACCAGATCCGCATCGAGGGTGCTTCCGACCATCTGGTCAGCGAGGCCCTCTATCTGACCGACCCAGAAGGCAATGGCATTGAAATCTATCGAGATCGCCTGCCGCAGGAGTGGAAGTGGAACGGCGACAAGATTGCCATGGCGACCGAACGCCTGAACCTGCCCGGCGTTGTGGCGAGCATACCTGCCGGCGACGCCGGCTGGCAGGGCGCGCCGGAGAATAGCATTGTCGGCCACGTCCATCTGCGCGTCGGGAGGCCTGAAGACGCCGAGGCCTGGTGGCACCAGGAGTTCGGCTTCGATACGGTGGCAAAATATGGCGGCCAGGCGGTGTTCCTGTCGTCTGGCGGCTACCACCACCATATCGGCGCCAATGCCTGGCACAGTTCCGGCGCCGGGCGCCGCGATCCGTCTCGCTCGGGCCTGGCGTGGGTTGAGATGCGGTCGGACAATGTGAAGGCTGAGACCACGCGGGAAGATCCGTGGGGCACGGTGATCAGGACCGTTCCGGGCAAGGCATGATCTGCGAGACGCTGGCTACAGCTTCTTTCTCCCCGTTTACGGGGAGAAATGCCCGGCAGGGCAATGAGGGGCAGCGCCAAGTTCCCGCAAATTGTCTTTTTCAGCCGCGGAACCTATGGGTGGTGATCGCCGAGGTCAGCGCCGCCCCTCATCCGCCTGCTGGCACCTTCTCCCCGTAAACGGGGAGAAGGCAGCTCATCCAAACACTCGCTTGAAGATCGTGTCGACATGCTTGGTGTGATAGCCGAGGTCGAATTTCTCGCGGATCTCGGCTTCGGGGAGCGCCGCGGTGACCTCCTTGTCGGCCAACAATTCCTCAAGGAAATCAGCGCCGTGTTCCCATACCTTCATGGCGTTGCGCTGCACCAGGCGATAGGCGTCCTCGCGGCTGACGCCGGCCTGCGTCAGCGCCAGAAGCACGCGCTGCGAATGCACAAGGCCGCGGAACTTGTTCATGTTCTTCAGCATGTTGTCGGGGTATACCAGCAATTTGTCGACGACCCCGGTCAGCCGCGACAGCGCGAAATCCAGCGTCACCGTGGCGTCAGGACCGATCATGCGCTCGACCGATGAGTGCGAGATATCGCGCTCGTGCCAGAGCGCCACATTCTCCATTGCCGGCAGCGCCATGGACCGAATCATGCGGGCAAGGCCGGTGAGGTTTTCGGTCAGCACCGGGTTGCGCTTATGCGGCATGGCTGAGGAGCCTTTTTGCCCCGGCGAAAAATACTCTTCCGCTTCCAGCACCTCGGTGCGCTGCAGATGGCGGATTTCGGTCGCCAGCCGCTCGACCGACGAGGCGATGACACCGAGCGTGGCGAAGAACATGGCGTGGCGGTCGCGCGGAATGACCTGCGTCGACACCGGCTCCGGCTTCAGCCCGAGCTTTTTCGCCACATGCTCTTCGACATAGGGGTCGATGTTGGCGAAAGTGCCGATCGCGCCGGAGATCGCGCAAGTGGCAATATCCTCCCGCGCATGCACCAGCCGCTCGCGGCAGCGCGAGAATTCGGCATAGGCCTGCGCCAGCTTGACGCCGAAGGTGGTTGGCTCGGCGTGGATGCCATGGCTGCGCCCGATGGTGACGGTGTCCTTGTGCTCGAAGGCGCGGCGCTTGAGTGCGGCGAGCAGGCCATCGAGGTCGGCGAGCAAGATATCGCTGGCGCGGCTGAGCTGCACCGCAAGGCAGGTGTCGAGCACATCGGACGAGGTCATGCCCTGATGGATGAAACGGGCATCCGGTCCGACGAACTCGGTGAGGTGGGTGAGGAAGGCGATGACGTCATGCTTGGTGACGGCCTCGATCTCGTCGATCTTGCCAACATCGAACCGGGCCGCATTGCCCTTTTCCCAGATGGTTTTCGCTGCTTCCTTGGGGATCACGCCGAGCTCGGCCAGCGCATCGCAGGCATGGGCTTCGATTTCGAACCAGATGCGGAAGCGGGTTTCCGGCGACCAGATGGCGACCATTTCCGGCCGGGAATAGCGAGGGATCATCCGTCAGTCCTGATGTGTCGGTGGTTAAGTCCGGGTCCTAACAGAGGCGGACCGAATGCTCAACGCTGATGGCGCGCAAACCACACGCTGGCAATGGCGAGTGCGATGAATCCGAGCGGGAAATAGAGCCGTACGCCCAGCACCACGAATTGGTAGAGCGCTGTCAGCGAGGTGAACACCAGCTCGAACGCCCAACGGACGGTGAAGGCTTCGGCGTGCCATTCGGCGTAGTAAGAGCGGTATTGCAGGGCAAACAGGCCGCCGGTGAAGGCAAGTGTCGCGGCAAGCAGACAGACGAAGGCGGCGGCGAACGCCACTTCCCAATGCCGGTCGAGCGAGACCAGCCGCGCCGCGAACAAGCCGACCGGAAAGCCAAGTGCTGCACCCATGGCAAAGAGCAGGACGACGAAGCGGATCTTTTCCGGCGTCTCCCAATTGTCGAGCCAGAGACAGAGCAGCGCACTGGCGCCCATGGCAATGGACCACAGCGAGGCGCCGACAAGCGCCGTGCGCGTCGATGGAACAGCGCGGCTGACGCGGTTGCCGGCGCGCTTGCGCCAACCGGATTGATCGAGCGATGTCACAGGCGGCCGGTGACGGCGATCCAGCGGAAATCCGGTCCCTCAAAACCGTATTGGCGCACCGCAATCAGCACCGCATAGGCGCTGACGCTGTCAATCGAAAAGGTCTGCACCGCGCCGATCCGATAGCCGTTCGGGCAGCCGCGGCTTTTCGGGATCGATTTGTCCTCATGCAGAAGATGGGTCTGGCCGCCATCGCTGGCCTCGATGCGCAGCAGGCGAAAGCCGTTGATCTCGCCCTGGCTCTCGCAGCCTGCCGTATTGTTCATGCCGATCTCGTCGAGCCGGAATTCCAGAGGCGGGTCGACCGGTGAAAAGATCGGCCGCGGATTGACCACCATGCGGAACGGATCGGCCGACAATTCGGTCACAGGATTGAAGCCGGCGGTGATGCCACGGTTTGCGGCAAGCTCGGCCTGGGCGACGATCGCTTCGCCCTTTTGCCTTGCCTGGAGGCGGGCCGTATCGAGCGAGGCGGTCTCGTCCTCCAGCCGGACCCGGATCGGCGTGCCCTTCAGGAAGGTGTCGTCGGCGGTGTCGATGTAATAGCGGTTGGCATAGGGAAAGCCCGATCCGTCCGCGACGCCGTATTCCTCGAAGGCGAAGACGCCACCGTCCCTGGAAAAGCCGAGAATCTCCAGCTCGGCGACGTCGCCTGCTCGGGCGGCCATGGCCGATGCCAGATGGACCAGCAGGCAAACACCAATCAGGACAAGATTTCGCATCGGCGTCTGCACTCCGGCTGCCATGGTTCGATCGTTCCCTATCATGAGACAGTCAAAACATCGTGCTATCCAAAAGCCGATGCATCCAATTGCGCGCCTGTTTGTTATCGTCGATCGTCTTCAAAAGGAGAACATCCCATGACCGAGGCCAGCAAGATTCGCGAGCATATGGAAGTGGTCGGCGCCGATGGCGTTCACATCGGTACTGTCGACAAAGTCGATGGCGATCGGATCAAGCTGACCAAGGCAGACAGCGGCATGGGTATGCACAAGGGCCATCACCACTACATTCCCCTGAGCCTGCTTGCCGAGGTCGATGGCCAGAAGGTCTGGCTGTCGGCAAATTCCGATGTCGCGGTCAGCTTCGAGGAAGAAAAGTCCGATCCGACCTGATCGACGTTCCTGACTAGGTCGCAGACTTCATAAGCGCGGAGCCACAGCCGCCTGGAGCGAGCTGGACCATAGTGTTGACAAGCTGCCGTCGCGTATCAGCTCACGGCTCGCATGCTTGAACGATTTTTGAGAGGTAACGTTGGCAGAAATCGAGATACGCCCTGACGATCGTGGATTGGTGACGATGGGGCGGGTAGAGCAGATAGATAGGCCATTCTGGCAGCGGGTACTGCGGCAATAATCGCACCAAACGATTCTCTCGGATCGACGCCGCCACCAGGAAAGGGGGGAGCTCTGTTACCACGTCGCCGCTGAGCGCTCGACTACACAAATGGTGGTAGTCATTGGTGGACAGTAGCGCTTTGGGTTCAATCACTTGGCCGCCTAACTCCCATCGCGCCTGCGTATCCACGCCCGAAGCCCACACGCCACATGGAAACCGATAGAGCGCATCGGGCTCGTCCGGTACACCGAAGCGTTCCAATAGTTGTGGGCTTGCAACGAGAACATTGCGCGATGACAGAATATGCTTCGCCACCATGGCTTCATGTACGATCGCACCGACACGCAGAGCGACATCGATACCATCCTCGACGAGGTCAATGCGCCGATCCGTAGAATGGACGTAAACCTGGATATCTGGGTAGTGGCGCTGAAAATCGGCCAACAATTCCCACCACGGCACAACCGTTGGGGGGAACGATAGTCGAAGGCGGCCCTTCAAGCGCGCCTGGTCTCTCACCACCGCCTGCTCGGCCTCTAGTAGCGCGCCGATGCCACGGTTGGCGTGCTCGTACAGTCTTGCTCCGGCATCGGTAAGCTTTGTCCCATGAGCCGAACGTACCAACAACGGGACATTGAGCTCTCGCTCGAGGTCGCGAACGCGGCGGCTGAGCGTTGCGAGCGGCGTCCCGAGACGGGTCGCTGCCGCCGAGAGGCTGCCAGCCTGGACGACCGCAACAAACATCCGTGTGGCATTCAGATCCATACTGCAAGCCTACCACATTTGAGAGGCATGTTGTCGATATTGCACAGTTTTTTCTCATATTTGATTGGTCTACGCTAATGCACGACCAAACCGGCCCAATTGGAAGAGCCATGAACAAAGTAAGCGTAAGGATGTTAGCAGGCATGTCACTCCTAATCGCCAGCTCTGCTGCGTCGGCACAAACCTCCACTCCACCTACCCAGGCTGTGACTTTCGAGAACTACAATCGCGCCCAGACTGACGTCTATTTCGCCGGTGTCGTCAAAAGCGGCGGATTCGGAAAGTTTCGACACGGCCGCGATCTTGCTCCCCCTGTCCAGCAAGGCATCGTTCGTCCCAACCGCGACACGCTGTATTCCTTCGTTATCATCGACCTCGATGCTGGGCCCGCGACGATTACACTACCGGACGCAGGCAAGCGCTTCATGGGGCTCCAGGTCGCCAGTGAAGACCAATACACCCGAGCCACCTATTATGGTGCGGGCACTTACACCCTGACCAAAAAGATGATCGGCACGCGCTACGCGATCGCCGTGGTTCGTTTCCTTGTGAATTTCTCTAACAAGGACGATGTCCAGCAAGCCCACGCTTTGCAGGACGCAGTGAAGTTCAGCCAGGAGCGCTACGGCGCGTTTGAAGTGCCCAACTGGGATCCGGCAAGCCTCAAAAAGGTCCGGGCGGCGCTCTTGGAGCTTGGAACGACAGTCACCGACACCCGTCGCATGTTTGGGGCCAGCTTAGATCAGGTCGACCCGGTCAAGCACCTGATCGGGAGCGCCATGCTGTGGGGTGGCAATCCCGAGAAGGACGGCCTGTATCTCCCGACCACGCCTGCCCACAACGATGGCCATACCGTCCACAGGTTGACGGTCGGCGAGGTGCCGGTTGACGGCTTTTGGTCGCTGACCGTCTACAACCGTGCCGGCTATCTCGAGCCGAACCCCGAGAACATCTACTCGGTGAACACTGTGACCGCGAAGAAGGGGCCAGATGGCAAAGCGACCATTCAGTTTGGCGGCTGCGACGGCAAGATTCCTAACTGCATACCGATTACGGAGGGCTGGAACTATACGGTTCGCATGTTCCGCCCGCGGCCGGAAGTCCTCAATGGCACATGGATATTTCCTGAGGCGAAGCCCGTGAACTGAGCGGCAGCAACGGCGCCGCTGCCTCCGGCTACGCTGGTACAGGTCGCAACCAATCCCAAGCTGCTTATCGAGGTTGAGCTGACTGCCGTCCTGCCCATGAAGGCCTGGCGCGCCGATTGGCTGAGGTTCGTCGTCCAAAATTGCAGGTGCTACCCCCAGTACGCAGGCGCACTGGGCCAGCGTCTGGGGAATTGGTAGAGATGTCACCACGGTGCTCCTGAGCCGCTTGGTTCAGATGTGGAGTTCGATCCCCTGCCGTTGGCAATACCCCGCTTTATGAGTTCACGGCCTAGTCAGCGCGAGGACCACACCGGAAACAGATCGCCATCGGCTGGGGTCGCGGCATGGATGCCGCGGCTGATGGCGCGCGCCATGGTAGCGCCGGCGGCGGCGAAGAAATCGACCGCATCGTCGGCTGAAAGCTCGATACCGCTCTTGCCGGTCGCCAGCGCGAACACCAGGTCGCCGTCGGCCGGTGTGTGCACCGGCCAGATGGCGCGCACGAAGCCGTCATGCGCCGATATGGCCAGACGTTTGGCTGCCGCCTTGGTCAGCACCGCGTCGGTGGCAATAACGGCGATGGTGGTGTTGCCGCCGGGCTCGCCGCTTCCGCCGACACGCCTGTCGCGGTACTTCAACAGGATCCGCCTGGCGTCGTCCGGCATCGGCGAGGGATAGCCGAGCCCGCCGAACTCATCGCCGATCTCGAATGGTGCGGCCCAGAAATACCGGGTCCGTGCAATCGTCACCGAACCCGTCGGATTGGCCGCCGCGAGCGCGCCGATGGTGACGCCGCTGTCGAGCACGGTCGAGGCCGAGCCAAGGCCACCCTTCAAGCCTGAGCTGAGTGCACCGGTGCCGGAACCGACAGTGCCGAGCGGAAAGTCGGCCGCAGCCGTCTGCGCCGCTTCATAGCCGAGGTCGCGGTAGGGGGGATATCTGCCCCAATCCTTGTCGCCGCCATTGCGCAGATCGAACAGGATCGCCGCCGGCACGATCGGCACGCGAAAACCGCCGACATCGACGCCGATGCCTTTTTCGCGCAACGCTGCCTGCACGCCCGAGGCGGCGTCGAGTCCGAAGGCCGAGCCGCCGGAAAGCACCACGGCATGCACCGTCTCGATCGAATTGTGCGGCTCGAGCATATCGGTTTCGCGCGTGCCCGGCGCGCCACCGAGGATTTGCACGCCGCCGACCGTTGGACCGTCGCACAACACCGCTGTCACACCGGATTTCAACCTGGCATCGCTGGCGTTGCCGACACGCAAGCCCGCGACATCGGTGATCAGATTGCGCGGCCCGCTGCGAAACATCAGTTCGTCTCCGCCGGCACGAAATGTGTCCCGTCGAAGCGGAAGGCGCGATAGAGGTTTTGGCTCAGGTCGCCCTTGTCGTCGAAGCGCAGCGGGCCGATCGCGGTGGTGAAATCATGCCCGGAGAGCGCATCGGCCAGCCCCTTGCCGGAACTCTCCGATTCAGCGCTTGCCGCCTTGGCGATCTCCACCGCCGCATAGGCCGGTAGCGTATAGCCGTCGGGCGCGATGTTTTTGGCCGCAAAGGCCGTCAGCACGTTGGGATCGGCGATATCGGCCCATTCCGGCGGCGCGATCATCAGCGTGCCGACGGCGTAAGGCACGTCGCCGGGCGGCGTGCGCAAATTCTCGCCGCCGGCAAAAATAATGCCGGCCTCCAACTGGCCGGCGTCGCGGCCCATAATGGCGACGTCGTCGCCATCGCCGCCGGCAAAGACACGGCTGGCGCCCGCCTTCTTCAGCCGGCCGACGAGCCCGATCTGGTTGTCGAGCTGCGGCCGGAACGTGTCTGTGAACACCGGTTTCAGCGCCGCCTGTTCGGCTGCGGCGCGCAGCGTCTCGGCGATTTCGCGCCCATAGATGGTGCCGTCATCGACGATGGCGAACAGTTCGCTCTGCCACAGCCGGGTGAGAATGGCAGCCACCGCATTGCGCTCGTCGTCGCCGCGTGGTCCCAGGCGATAGACCGGCCAGCCGGTCTTGGCGCGGCGATCTGTCAGGCTTTCGGTGCGAACACCGACCGTGATGACGGGTATGTCGGCATCCTTGAGGATCGGCAGCGCCGCCTGGATTGCCTCGGTGCAGAGGAAGCCGACGATGACATTGACCTTCGCCGCGGCGAATTCCCTGGCGGCGGCGGCCCCACCATCGGCGGTGCAGGCATCGTCGACCGTCTTGATCTCCACGCCGTTGGCTTCAGCCGCGAGGGCAGCGCCGGCCTCGATCTGCTTGCCGAGGATCGCCGATGGACCGGACAGGGGCGCAGCGACGCCGACAAGCAGCGTCTGGGCGCCGGCGCCTGCCGGCAACAGCCAGAGCAGTGCCGCTATTACAGCTGTCAGGGGTCGCATTCTGACGAGAATTCCTCCGTGCCGGTCGCATGCTTCCAGCGTCTCTTGCGCCAAGACCTAAAGGCTGCCTGCGCCCTGCGCAACACGCGAATTTGCGGATTGGCGTCAAGCACTTCGCTTGTGGCCTATTGTGTGCCGCCATATATAACGCTTGGGTTGCTGCTTATGGAAAATTATCAGTGTTGAAGTTGAACGACATCGGGCCGCAGGCCTACCGCGACGCGATGGCGCATTTTGCTGGCCACGTCCATGTGGTGACCACCGACGGTCCCGCCGGCAAGCGTGGCACGACGGTGATCGCCGCCTGTTCGGTGTCGGACACGCCGCCGACAGTGCTCGTCTGCCTCAACCGCGAGAATGCAAAGAACGAGCTGTTCGTGCAAAACGGCCGATTTGCCCTGAACACTTTGGCTTCGCACCAAAAGCCGCTATCGGTGGCGTTTTCAGGCTTGACCGGTCTGTCGGCCGAGGAGCGTTTCGCGCTCGGCGAGTGGGACGTCATATCGACAGGCGCTCCGACCTTGAAAGGCGCCCTCGCTGTTTTCGACTGCGAATTGATCGACACCAAGGATCTGGCCACCCATCGTGTGCTTTTTGGCAAGGTGACAGGCTTGCGCATGGGCGATAATTTGCGGCCGCTGATCTATCACGCCCGCGACTACCACGTGCTGGAAAGCGGAGCAGAGGCGTCAACGGAGAAGGAATGACCGAGCTGAAACCGCGCCCCGCGCCGCGGACGATCGACGAGACGCTCGATCTCCTGACCGGCGCGGACTATGTCGCGGACCGCTCGCTGGCAACCGTGCTGTTCCTGTCGCTGCGCATGCAGCGGCCGCTGTTCCTCGAAGGTGAGGCCGGCGTCGGCAAGACAGAGATCGCCAAGGTGTTGGCGCAGGCGCTCGGCCGCCGGCTGATCCGCCTGCAATGCTATGAAGGCCTCGACGTCTCCTCCGCCGTCTATGAATGGAACTACGCCGCGCAGATGATCGAGATCCGCATGGAGGAGGCGGCCGGCAAGGTCGAGCGTTCCGCCATGGAGCGCAATGTATTCTCCGAAAAATACCTGATCCGCCGCCCGGTGCTCGACGCGCTGACCGGCAAGGCGGGTGCCGCTCCGGTATTCCTGATCGACGAACTCGACCGCACCGACGAGGCTTTCGAGGCGTTCCTGCTCGAGATTCTGTCCGACTTCCAGGTGACAGTGCCGGAGCTCGGTACGATCAAGGCGGAAGAGCCGCCGATCGTCATCATCACCACCAACCGCACCCGCGAGATCCATGACGCGCTGAAGCGGCGCTGCCTCTATCATTGGGTCGACTATCCCAATGCCGAGCGCGAACTCGAAATCGTGCGCCGCAAGGTGCCGCAGGCCAACAGCCGGCTTTCAGCCGAAGTGGTGTCGTTCATCCAGAAGCTGCGCCAGGTCGAGCTGTTCAAGGCGCCGGGCGTTGCCGAGACCATCGACTGGGCCGGCGCTTTGACCGAGCTCGACAAGGTGGCGCTCGATCCCGAGACGGTGTCCGACACAATCGGCGTGCTGCTGAAATACCAGGACGACATTGCTCGCATCGGTGCGGGCGAGGGCCGGCGCATCCTCGACGAGGTCAAGGCCGAGCTTGCGGCGGCGGAGTAGGGCAGTGAAGGCGCCGGGTGCCTACCCCAAAGAGGCCTACCCCAAAGAGGCGACGGAAGACGGCCGCATCGCCGACAACATCGTCTATTTCGCCCGCACCTTGCGCAAATCGGGCATGCGGGTCGGGCCGGCCTCGGTCAAGGATGCGATCGAAGCGGTGCTGGTCGCCGGCATCGGCTCGCGCGACGATTTCTACTGGACGCTGCATGCGGTGCTGGTGTCCAGGCACGAGGATCATCCTGTCTTTGACGAAGCCTTCCGGCTGTTCTGGAAATCGCGCGAGCTGATCGAGAAGCTTCTGGCGATGTTCTCGCCTGTTGCCCCCGACACCAGGGAGAAGCAAAAGCCGCGCGCGGCGGAGAATCGCGTCAGCCAGGCAATGTTCGAAGGCCACCAGACGAACCAGAAAACCCAGGAAATCCCGGAGATCGAGGTCGACGCGCGGTTCACCTTCTCCGGCAACGAGGTGCTGCGCGGCAAGGACTTTGCCCAGATGAACGCCGCCGAGATGGCCGACGCCAAGAAGGCTATTGCCGAGCTGCGGCTGCCCTTCGACATGGTCAGGACCCGGCGCTTCCGGGCTGATCCGCACGGCCGCCGCATCGATCCGCGGGCCATGATGCGCTCTGCCGCGCGCACCGGCGGCGAGCTGATCCTGCCGAAATTCCGCTCGGCCCGCGAAGTCCATCCGCCACTGGTGGTGCTTGCCGACATCTCCGGCTCGATGAGCCAGTACACGCGCATCTTCCTGCATTTCCTGCATGCGCTGACAGAAAAACGCCGGCGCGTGCACACCTTCGTCTTCGGCACGCGGCTGACCAATCTGACGCGGCAGATGCGCCACCGCGACCCCGATGCCGCCCTTGCCGACTGCTCGGCGGCGGTGAAGGACTGGTCGGGCGGCACCCGTATCGGCGACACGCTGGCCGAATTCAACCTGACATGGTCGCGCCGCGTGCTCGGGCAGGGCGCGGTGGTGCTTCTGATCACCGACGGGCTGGAGCGTGACGATGTCACCGGCCTGTCGCAGGAGATGGAGCGCCTGCACAAATCCTGCCGGCGGTTAATCTGGCTGAACCCTTTGCTGCGCTTCGGCGGCTTCGAGGCGCGCGCCCGCGGCGTCAAGGCGATGCTGCCGCATGTCGACGAGTTCCGCTCGGTGCACAATCTCGATGCGCTTGCCGATCTGTGCGCCTCGTTGGACAAGAAATCGGCCGCTTCGGTCGATCCGCGCCGCTGGCTGGACGCTGGTGTCAGGCGCGCCGCATAGCCATATGTTATCCCATCGGAAAAACAGACTTTGAGGCAAGCGATCATGGACAACAGCATCTATCTCGATGAAGCCCGCGATCCCCTGATCATTGCGGAAGGCTGGATGAAGGACGGCAAGGATGTCGCCATTGCCACTGTGGTCGAGACCTGGGGTTCGGCGCCGAGACCGGTCGGCAGCCATCTCGTCATCGACGCTGAAGGCAATTTCCATGGTTCGGTCTCGGGCGGTTGTGTCGAGGGTGCGGTGGTGAGCGAGGCGATCGACGTCATTGATACCGGCAAAGCCAAGATGCTTGAGTTCGGCGTCGCCGACGAAACCGCCTGGCAGGTCGGCCTGTCCTGCGGCGGGCGCATCAAGGTCTATGTGGAGCGGCTCGGTTAGTATGGATCCCTATGCCCTGAAAACGCTCAATGCCGAACGCCGCGCCCGTCGCGCCGCGATCCTGGTCACCGACCTCGGCGACGGCCGCGACCGCATCGTGCGTGAGGGGGATTCTGTCGCCGGCGAACTCGGGCAAGCAATTGCCAGGGCGTTTCGCTCAGGCAGTTCCGGTTCAGTCGAGGCCGAGGGGCGGACCTTCTTCCTCAACGCGCATCTGCCGCAGCCGCGCCTGGTGGTGATCGGCGCCGTCCATATCAGCCAGGCGCTGGCGCCGATGGCCAAGATCGCCGGCTATCCCCTGGAGATCGTCGATCCGCGTACCGCCTTCGCCACGCCGGACCGCTTTCCCGACGTGGCGCTGCATGCCGAATGGCCTGCGGATGTGCTGAAACGCCAGCCGCTGGACAGCTACACCGCGCTCGCCGCCGTCACTCATGATCCAAAGATCGACGATTTTGCATTGAAGGCGGCGCTCGACGCCAACTGCTTTTATGTCGGCGCACTCGGCAGCCGCAAAACCCACGCCAAACGCGTCGAGCGTTTGCTGGCCTTGGGCGCCAGCGCCGACCAGATCGCCCGCATCCACGCGCCGATCGGCCTCGACATCGGTGCCGCCAGCCCGGCGGAGATCGCCGTCGCCGTCCTGGCGCAGACCATCCATGCCTTTCGGTCGCGCGGGCTGGAAGCGAAAGGCGCTGCGGCGTGAAATTCGGTCCGGTTCCGATTGATCAGGCCGAAGGTGCGGTGCTTGCCCATGCCACCAAGGCCGGCGAGCGACGCTTCCGCAAGGCGCACCGGCTGAGTGTCGAAGATGTGGCGGTTCTGAAGGCCGCCGGCATTGCCGAAATCGTCGCGGCGGTGCTTGCAACAGATGATCTCAGCGAGGATGCGGCGGCTGAAAAGATCGCCGCTGCCATGACCCACCGCAACGTCGAGGCAAAGCCCGCCGCGACCGGCCGCGTCAACCTTCACGCGAAGGCCGCCGGCGTCTTCACCGTCGATGCCGCCATGATCGACGCTATCAACGCCGTCGACCCGACCATCACCATCGCCACGCTGGCGCAGCACGCGCCGGTGGACAAGGGCCAGATGGTGGCCACGGTCAAGATCATACCGTTCGCCGTCGCCGCGGCTTTGATCGACAAGGTGACAAGGATCTGCGCCGGCGGCGAGATCTTCGCCGTCAACGCCTACAAGCCGGTGCGCATCGGCGTCATCCAGACCGTGCTGCCCGGCATCAAGGCAAGCGTACTCGACAAGACGCGGCGCGTCACCGAGGCGCGGCTGGCGCGCTCAGGCGCCCGGTTGACCGTCGAGCGCCGCACGCCGCACGAAGTTGCGCCTGTGGCCGAAGCCGCTGCCGCGCTGGCGCGCGATAATGACATGGTGGTGATCTTCGGCGCCTCGGCGATGAGCGATTTCAGCGACGTTGTTCCGGCGGCGATCGAGAAGGCTGGCGGTACCGTCATCCGCGCGGGCATGCCGGTCGATCCAGGCAATCTGCTGGTGCTGGGCACGCTCGACGGCAAGCGCGTCATCGGCGCGCCCGGCTGTGCCCGCAGCCCCAAGGAGAACGGCTTCGACTGGGTGCTCGACCGGCTGATCGCCGGTCTCGATGTGACCGCGAAGGATATTGCCGGCATGGGTGTCGGTGGGCTACTGATGGAAATCCCGACCCGGCCGCAGCCGCGCGAGCCACTGCCGGCCAGAGCCGGGCTGAGGGTCGACATCGTGCTTCTGGCTGCCGGCCGTTCCAGCCGCATGGGCGGGCCGAACAAGCTCTTGGCGCTGTTCGACGGCAAGCCGCTGGTGCGCCGCACCGCTGAACGCGCGCTGGGCTCCAAGGCATCCAGCACCATCATCGTCACCGGCCATCAGCGCGAGCGGGTGCGTCAGGCGCTGGCAGGCCTCGATGTGACCTTTGCCGACAATCCGGATTTCGCCGACGGCCTGTCCTCGTCGCTGAAGGCCGGCATCGCCAAGGTTGGAGCGGAGGCCGCCGGCGCCATGATCGTTCTCGGCGACATGCCCGGCATCTCCTCGGCAGACCTCGACAGGCTGATCGACGCCTTCCGCAAGGTCGGCGGCCATTCGGTGGTGCGCGCCGCGCATGATGGCCGCCGCGGCAATCCGGTGCTCTTGCCGCGCGCGCTGCTTCCAACCATCGCCCATCTCGAAGGCGACACCGGCGCCCGCCATCTGGTCGAGGCCGAGGGGCTCGATGTCATCGACGTCGAAATCGGCGACGGTGCGTCGATCGATGTCGACACCCGCGAAGCACTCGAAGACGCCGGCGGCGTGCTGCAGGATTGACAAACCGAAGCTGAAAAACGCATGGCTGAAGGATGGCTCTTCGCTTCCCATTCTCCCGTGCGCTGCTCACCGCAATCATTCTTTCGCTGTCCGCAGCTCATGCGGTCGCCCTGGAGCTAAAGCCCTTCAAAGACGATCTCTTCGCCTATCCGGCGACGCTGTCGTCATCCGACAACGGTGCGCACACCGTCATCGACTACCAGGAAATGCGCGACATCAACGCCCGCGACCAGGTGCCGGAAAAGCGCGTGCATGCGCAGTACACCGACACAAGCGTGCGCAAGGTGCAGCAGGATCTGATGCTGAAAACCGATGCCGGCGATGTCCGGCATGTCGCTGTCGGCAAGACCGAGGGCGCCGGCATCATCGTGCTTTACCTGCACGGGCAGGGCGGCAGCCGCAAGCAGGGCGTCGACGACTTCACCTTCGGCGGCAACTTCAACCGCATCAAGAACCTGATGGCCGGCAATGGCGGCCTCTATCTCTCACCCGATTTCACCGATTTCGGTGACAAGGGCGCAGCCCAGGTCGCAGCATTGATCAGCCATTATGCTGAGGCCTCGCCAGACGCAAAGATCTTCGTCGCCTGCGGCTCGATGGGCGGTTCGTTGTGCTGGAAGCTTGCCGGCCGAAACGATACGGGACGGCGCATAAACGGGCTCTTGCTGCTTGGCTCGCTATGGGATGACAGCTTTTTGGCAAGCCCCGCCTACAGGCGTCATGTGCCGGTGTTCTTCGGCCAGGGCAGCAAGGATCCGGTCTTTCCCGTGGAGAAGCAGGAAGCCTTCTTCCGCTCAATCATCGCGAACTCGAAAGCCTATCCCTATCCGACACACTTCGTCCGTTTCGAGACCGGCACCCACGGCACGCCGATCCGCATGGTCGACTGGCGCCAAACGCTGAACTGGATGCTGTCGAAAGCCCCCTGAGCCGGCCTCAAGGCGCGGTGTTGTAGTCGACCACCGTCTGCGGATTCTCCTCGCCGTCGTAAGACGCGTCAACATCGTACTGAACCAGCGAGAAGTCGCCGTTGCGGAACAGATAGGTGCCGCTGTCGGAGGCATCACCGACGCCGCGCCATTTGTTGAACGTGCGAATCGTCCTGGTCTCTTCGTCATATTCGGGATTGGTCGCCCAGCCGGTCGTGTGGAAACCGGTGACGGTCACACCCAGCAGTTTGCCGTCGCTGTCATTGTTCTCGTAGCGTATGTCCAGTTCCGGCTCGGCGAACTGCAACTGGAGCACTTCACTAAGCGCATCCGTCATGTAGTAGACCGAGGCGGTATTGTAGGCTGCGGCGGAACAGTAGAATTCGAAAAGCCGCGTTTCCTTTTCAGGGTCGCCAGGCTGTGCGTCCTTGTCCTTGTATTTGATCGAAAAAGCGTTTGGCTCGATATCGTCGAGAAATTGCTTGTCGCACTGGCTGCCATAGGTCGCCAGGAACGCCTTCTTGGCCTGCTCAAGCGCGGTGTCCTTCTTCGGCGGCGGCGGACCGTCGCCGCAGCTTGCCGGCACCGCCTCCTCGAAATCGGCGGTGGAGGGTTTTAGCGCGCCTTTTTCGATATGGATGGGATCGAAGGGAGGCGCTGCCTGCGCCTGCGCGTTCACCTGCCGCAGTGTGTAGCAGCCGGCGAAGACCTTCTCATTCCCATCCTTGTCGGTGGCCTTGATGGCGACGGGAACGCTGTAATAGATGCTGCCGGCCGCGCCGTCACTGGAAACGGCTCCCGTATCGACCTCGACCTTGTCAGTGCCGTCATAGCCCTTGACGAAGGCGTCAAAATCCTTTGCCGGCTTCGTATCGCCGTAATAGCCCCAGGCGCGGGCGAATTCGTGCCGGTTGATGGCACTGTAGAGCGACTGGACGACGGCCTCGGCGCTCGACCGGTCGTCGACATAAGGGGCTTCGGGCGTATCGTCGTCCGCCATCGCCGACTGGCCGACCGCTGCAAGGGAAAAGAGTGCAGTTGCTGCGAGAAAGATGCGCTTCATCGGGAATCTCCGCACGGTAACGAAGATTCTACCATATGGATTGCGGCGGCGGGGTGACGCATCGCTGCCGTTGCTTGAAGATCACGGGGGAAGGCGCTACGTCCCTCGTCGGCGCTTCAGCCGCAATGGAGATTTGACGTGACACTATCGATGTATGAAGCCTCCGTGCCGGTTTTTTCGGCCAGGCTGAAGGCGCTGTCCGGCATTCTGACGGCTGCCGAACAGAATGCGCTTGAGCGCAAGATCGACCCGCAGGTGTTTTTGACAGCAAGGCTGGCGCCGGACATGTACGCGCTGGTCAGGCAGGTGCAGGTCGCCACCGACCACGCCAAGGGCGCGCCGTCGCGGCTGGCCCGCCGCGAGGTGCCGAAATACGACGACAATGAAGCGACCTTCGCCGAGCTTCAGGCGCGCCTGACCAAGACGCTTGATCTGCTGGCGTCATTCTCGGCTGCCGAATTCGATGGTTCGGATGACAGGGTGGTCGAACTGAAGTTTGGCCCGCGCGAGGTCTCGATGCCCGGGCTGCAGTATCTGCTGCATGTCGCCATGCCCAACTTCTATTTCCACGTGACGACGGCGTACGACATCCTGCGCCACAATGGCGTGCCGTTGACGAAGGGTGCCTATCTCGGCAATCGTTGAGGAATTCGGCATTCCGAGGTTTCCCGGCAGCGGCCGGGAAACCTCGTCATACGCTGGCTTACCGCGCGGACATTTCGCGCGCGATGCGCGGGAAATCGGCCGGCTTGATGCCGATGTCGGCGCGGTCGGCATTACTCATCGAATGCAACAGCGCCAAGGCGGAACGATAACGCTGATGCTCCTGCGGACGCGGACGAGCAAACATTTCAGTGAAGAACCCCATGATTCGGCCCCTAGTTCATCCTCCACGTCACCGAATATAGGAAAAATGTGAAGATTGTGCAGTGCAGCATTTGCATGGCAGCCATGCCATGCAATTTTTTTTCGGCACGATTGGCTCATTCGCTGAAACTTTTGGTTGGCGCCGACCGTACGCATAGACGCTGGCACATGGCCGGCTTTTCCTCGCCACTCCTGGCGAAATTTCCGGACTGCATGCAAATGCAGTCCGGCTTTTTGTTGAGCTTGCGTCAGCAGCCGGCTAATCGGCAGCGCCAGCCTGGCGAACGCCTAAACTGGTTAAGATCAGTGGCATTCATTTTTAACGAGCCGGTTCTATGGTGCGACCGTCTCAAACGCATTCGCGTGCTCACAAGGGGGAGGCTGTCATCGGCGCCAAGCGGGATTTCGCTTCCTTGCTGGACGATCTCTTCGTGGGGTCGGAAAAAGACGAGGCGAACGACGAGACAGGCGCGCGGCCGTCGATCCCGTTCGACTATCTGTCCGTGGCCGACGAGCTTCATTCCGGCCGCATCAAGGTGTCCGGCGAAACCTTCACTGCCGAGTATCGCGAAGCAGGGTCCGATCTTGCCGCCGAATTCGCAGCCCTTCTCGACCAAGCCAAGCTGGCGCTGGCCGGCGAGGAAGCAAAGCCCGAGGAACGACTGCCGCCGATCGATCCTGAAGCGATCGCCGTCGAACTCGGCCTCGATCATCCCGTCAAGACTGCCGATCTCGGCCGCATGCGCCGCAGCTTCGCCTTCGCCAACCATCCCGATCGTGTCGCGCCACATCTGCGCCAGCGCGCCATGATCCGCATGCAGGTGGCCAACATGCTGATCGACGAAGCCAAGCGGCGCGCGCTGGCCGGCGCCCGGCGCTGACTTTGCCAAGCTTCACATAAAAGTCGGTCAGCCAAGGGTTGGAGAGCCGCCCGGCTTTGCTATAGGATACCGCTTCCTTCCCGCGCTGCCGCGCCAGCTTTCCCTCCGGAGCAGAAATCCATGCACAAACGCCGTCTCGGTCGGACCGATCTTCTTGTTACCCAGATCTGCCTGGGGTCGATGACATGGGGCCAGCAGAACACCGAGGCCGAAGGCCATGCGCAGATGGATCTGGCTTTTGAGCGCGGCGTGAATTTCATCGACACCGCCGAACTCTATCCGATCCCGCCCAAAGAGGAGACTCAAGGACGGACGGAGAAGTTCATCGGCAGCTGGATGAAGGCCAAGGGCAATCGCGACAAGGTCATCCTGGCCTCGAAAGTGGTCGGCCGCACCGCCAACCGCTGGTTTCGCGGCGACCGTCCCTCGAAGCTGGTGCGCGCCGACATCTTTGATGCCATCGACAAATCGCTGGCCAAGCTCGGCACCGACTATCTCGATCTCTACCAGATCCACTGGCCGGAGCGCGACATTCCGTGGGGCGCCAACCCGACTCGTGTCGGCGCCACGCCGCGCCGTGCCGACGCCATTGGCGCGCCGGCAGGCGAGACGCCGATCGCCGAGACGCTGGCCGTCTTCGACGAACTGGTGAAGGCCGGAAAAATCCGTCATCTCGGCCTGTCGAACGAAAGCTCCTGGGGCGTCATGCGCTTCATCGCCGAGGCCGACAAGGGCGTGGGCCCGCGTGTCGTTTCGCTGCAGAACGCCTACAACCTCGTCAACCGCACCTTCGAGGTGAACCTGGCCGAGGTTTGTGAGCGCGAAGAGGTTGGCTTTCTCGCCTATTCGCCGCTGGCGCAAGGCTATCTTACCGGCAAATACGACCATGGCGCGCGGCCGCAAGGCTCGCGCTCGCAGCTGTTCAACCGCGGCCAGCGCTATGAGACGCCGAACGCAGCGGAAGCGCAGCTCGAGTACAATGAGCTGGCGCGCTCCTTTGGCCTCGAACCGGCGCTGTTCGCCAACGCCTATGTCGCCAGCCGGCCATTTGTAACTTCCAGCATCATCGGCGCGACGACGATTGCCCAGCTTGAAATGGCGTTGTCCTCGGCCGACGTGACCTGGACCGACGAGATGCAGAAGGCCGTCGACGCGATCCACCAGCGCGTTGGCAATCCGTGCCCATAGGCAAGCCGCCCGGACGGGATTGCCGAGCAAAGACAAGGGGAAGGGGACAGCAATGGATTTTCCGATCGAGACTGTCAGGGGGAAATTTCCGGCGCTGGGCCTGACCGACAAGGGCCGCCGGCGCATCTATCTCGACAATCCGGCTGGCACGCAGGTACCGCAGGCGGTTGCCGATGCGGTGGCGCGCTGTCTGTTGACTACCAACGCCAATCTCGGCGGCCATTTCGAGACCACGATTGCCGCGCAAAAGGTGGTTGACGACGCCCATGCGGCAATGGCCGATTTCCTCGGCGCGGCAAGCCCAGAGGAAATCATCATCGGCGCCAACATGACGACGCTGACCTATCACATGTCGCGCACGCTCGGCCGCGGCTTCAAGCCGGGCGACGAGATCATCGTCACCCGCATGGATCACGAGGGAAATGTCTCGCCCTGGCTGCAACTGGCCGAGGATCTCGGCCTTGTCGTGCGCTTCCTGCCCTTCGACGAGAAGAGCTGGCAGGTCGAAGAGGCGGCACTCAGCGCTCTGCTCACCGACAAGACGCGGCTCGTCGCGCTGAACTATGCCTCGAACCTCACCGGCTCGATCAACCGGGTTCAGGCGCTGACGGCAATCGCCAAACAGGCCGGCGCGCTGGTCTATGTCGATGCCGTACAGTTCGCCCCGCACGGGCTGGTCGATGTGCAGGAGCTCGGCTGCGATTTCCTGGTCTGCTCGGCCTACAAATTCTTCGGGCCGCATATGGGCATCCTTTGGGGCCGTCGTGATGTCATCGATGCGCTGAAACCCTACAAATGCCGCTGCTCGTCCAATGGCTTGCCTGAGCGGTTCGAACTCGGCACGCCACAGATCGAACTGATGGCCGGCCTAACGGCGGCGGTCGATTATTTCGCGGAACTGGGTGCCGTAGCCGGCGAGGGCGGTTCACGGAGACGCAGGATTGCCAAGGCATTCCAGGTCTCGATCGCCTACGAAAACCCGTTGGCGCTAAGGCTGATCGAGGGGTTGTCGGACATTGAGGGCCTGACCATCCGCGGCATCACCGATCCCAAACGGGTCAACGAGCGTGTGCCGACGGTTTCGTTCACGGTCGAAGGCATCGTGCCGGAGACGATCGTGCGGCAGATGAATGCCGAAAACATCTTCCTGTGGTCGGGCCACAACTACGCCTGGGAGATCGTTCACCAGCTCGGCATTCCTGCCGAGCAAGGCGTCGTGCGCATCGGTATTGCCCACTACAACACGGCGGCCGAAATCGACGAGACGCTGGAGAGCGTGCACCGGGTCATCGCCATGCTGAGGCAACAGCGCTAGAGCAATTCCAGGAAAAGTGTGAGCGGGTTTTCCGTCCGGAATTGCGTAAAAAACAAAGACATAGAGCGGTTTGACGTTTCCGTGAAACGGTGAAACGCTCTAGCCAACTATCGCTGTTTGTCGCCGAAGCCGGTGAGGAAGGCGGTGAGGTTGTCGCCGAGTGCGTCACAGAGATAGCCGCCTTCCTGCACGATCACCGTCGGCAGGCCCAGCTTTGCGATCGCCTCGCCGATGCGCGAGAAGCCGGGCGTGGTCACCGAAAGCCCGCCGAACGGGTCGCCCTCGAACGCATCGAGACCGAGCGCCACGACCAGCGCCTCCGGCGCGAAGGCCTGGATGCGCTGGACCGCCGCTTGAAGCGCTTCGAGAAATGCCGCATCGGCTGACTTGCGCGGCAAGGGCAGGTTAAGATTATAGCCGAGGCCCGGCCCTTCGCCTCGCTCGTCGGCATGGCCCCAGAAGAACGGATAGAAGCGCACCGGATCGGCATGCAGCGAGACGGTGAGCACGTCGGATCGCCCGTAAAAGATGCCCTGCGTGCCGTTGCCGTGATGCAGGTCGACATCGAGGATCGCCACCCGCGCTGCCTGCTTACGCAACCTTTGTGCTGCGACCGCCGAATTGTTGATGAAGCAGAAGCCGCCTGCGACATCGGCAAAGGCATGGTGGCCGGGCGGCCGGCAGAGCGCGTATGCGGCGGGCGCGCCGGCCCTGACGGTTTCGGCAGCCTCGACCGCGCTCCAGGCGCTCCACAGCGCACTCTGCCAGGTCTCGGCCGAGATAGGGCAGGCTGTGTCCGCCATGTGGTAACCGGCCTGGCCGACCGCCGAAGCCGGGTAGGCGCCGCCGCGGGCGAGCGGATGGATGTTGGGGATGACTTCCGCCGAGGCGCCCTCAATGCGCCGCCAGCGCGCAAAAATGTGCTCGAGGAAGGCGAGATACTCTGGCGTATGCACTGCCGCGACCGGGCCAAGGCCATGATCCCTGGGTCGCTCGATGGTCAAGCCGGCGGATTTTGCGCCGGCTAACAATCGCTCGGCGCGCTCCGGCTGTTCAGGATTGGGCTGCGGTGCACCGCTGGACAGGAAGGCCTTGGGGTCGTGGCGTTTCTGCTCCTTGGCAAAGAAAGCTTTCATTCCGTTTCCCCATCCAGCACTGAATCGGCAAAGGCGAAAAAGGCCTCGCCGACGATCTTCTGCGTCTGCTCGTAATGCGCCCAGCCGATGCCCAATCTTTCGTAGAAGGCCTTGGCACCGTCATTGTCGGTATCGACCGACAGCCTGAGATAGGCGCCGCCATCCCTGTGGCAGTCGCGCGCGACCCGGCGCAGCAGCTTTTCGCCGATCTTGCGGCCGCGAAACCGATCCTCGACGTAGAGGTCCTGGATATAGACGCCGGGCCGCCCCATCCAGGTCGAGAAGATCGGGAAATGCAGGCAGAGCCCCGCAAATTCACCGCCCACTTCGGCGATCAGGGTGGAGAAGGCCGGCTTTTCACCAAAACCGTAGCGGCGCAAATCCTCGGCGGTGGACGTGATCTCCTGATGCCCGCCGATGTGGGTGCCGAGCTTGAGCAGCGCGCCGTAGATGGTGTCGACGTCGCCGATGGTGCCGACGCGGATGACGGTATCGCTGGTCCTGGTCTGGATCTTTCCTGCCATGGATCAGGCCGTGGTTCCGGCTGAACCGTTCAGGAGGTCGTCAAGTTCGCCGATATCGTCTTCCGAAAAGACGCGAATGCCATTCGCTTCCAGGAGCGCGGTGGTCGTGCCACGGCCGGCTACGCGCTTGCCCGAAAAACTGCCGTCATGGACGAAGCTTGAGCCACAGGACGGGCTGCTATCGGTGAGAACCGCATAGCGACATCCGGTTTCCCGGGCCAGATCGAGGGCAAGCTGGCCGGCTTCGAGATAGAGAGCGGTCACGTCGTTTCCCGTCTGCTCGATCACCCGGCCTTGACCGTCATGCACAGCGTCCCCTGTGCCGCGAATTTCTGCCGGAGGACGCGGCGTGGAGAAGCCTGCGGCAACCTCGGGGCAGATTTGCACGACCCGCCCCTCCGCCTGCCATCGCGTCAATACGGGATGGTTGTCGAGCCGGTAGGAGCCGTTATAGCGGACGTGGCTGCCAAGCAGGCAGGCCGAGACCAGAATCTTTTCCATGTCAGCCTCATTTTACCACGCGATCCCGTGCAAGCCCTAGAAGGCTACCCGGTCGCCGCCCTTCAGCGCCAGCATGTCACGCGCCTCCAACGGTGTGGCGACGTCCAGCGACAGGCCGTCGAGAATCGAGCGGATACGGCGCACCTGGTCGGCGTTGGATTTGGCCAGCTGCCGCCCATCGTAGAGACTGTCCTCCAGCCCGACGCGGACATTGCCGCCCATCGCCGCCGCAATCGAGATCAGCGGCATCTGGTTGCGGCCGGCGGCGAGCACCGAGAACTGGTAGCTGTCGCCGAACAGTTTGTCGGCGATGCGCTTCATATGGATGAGATTGTCGGGATCAGCACCGATGCCGCCCAGAATGCCAAGCACGAACTGGATGAACAGCGGCCCCGACACCAGGCCGCGGTCGCGAAAATGCGCCAGCGAATAGAGATGACCGACATCGTAGCATTCGAACTCGAAGCGCGTACCGCAGCCCTTGCCGAGTTTTTCGAGAACGCCTTCCATATCGGCAAAGGTGTTCTTGAAGATAGTGTCGCGCGTGGCTTCGAGCAGCTTTGGTTCCCACTCGTGCTGCCATTCCCTTGGCTTGTCGAGCATCGGGAACAGCGCGAAATTCATCGAGCCCATGTTGAGCGAGCACATTTCCGGCTCGGCCCTGAGCGGGGCCGCCAGCCGCTGGTCCAGCGTCATCAGCGACGAACCACCGGTGGTGATGTTGATGACGGCATCGGTTGCCTGCTTGATGCGTGGCAGGAATTGCATGAACACCTCAGGATCGGCGGTCGGCCGACCGTCCCTGGGGTCGCGGGCATGGAGGTGCAGGATCGAGGCGCCGGCTTCCGCTGCCGCGATGGCGTCCGTCGCGATCTGGTCCGGCGTCAGCGGCAGATAGGGCGACATGGACGGCGTGTGCACCGAGCCGGTGACCGCACAGGTGATGATGACTTTCCGCGGCGCCATGCTTTTAACCTTCGACGGGCAGGTCGAGCTCGGCCGCCAGAACTTCCAGCGAGTCGCCGATGATGGAAAGGATCTCGCCGACCTGTTCAGCCGTGACGATCATCGGCGGGGCGACCATGAAATTATCACCGTCGACGCCGCCCTTGACCCTGCGGCCGTAGATGATCAGCCCGCGTTCGTAGGCGAGGTCGAGCAGACGCTGGGTGGCTTTCTTGCCCTGGTCGATCGGCCGCAGCGTATCGGGATCGGCAACCATCTCGGCGCCGGTGAGCAGGCCCTTGCCACGCACGTCGGCAATGAATGGAAAGCGCTTGGCCAGCCCCTTCAGCCCGTCCATCAGCACGTCGCCCATGGCGGCGGCGTTGGCGATCAGGTCGAGCCGGTCCATTTCGCCGAGCACCGCAAGCCCGGCGGCGCAGGTCAGCGGGTTGCCGGCATAGGTGTGGCCATGCTGGAAGCCGCCCGAGGCCAGCAGCGGTTCGACCAGCCGCATCGGCGCGGCAAGCGCGCCGAGCGGCGCATAGCCCGAGCCTAGTCCCTTCGACAGCGCGACGATGTCAGGCTTGCAGTTCCAATGGTCGCCGCCAAGGAATTTGCCTGTGCGGCCGGCGCCGCTCATCACTTCGTCATGGATGAGCAGGATGCCATAGCGGTCGCAGATTTCGCGGATGCGCGGATAATAGCTGTCGGGCGCCACCAGGGCGGAAGTCGCAGCACCGCCGACCGGCTCCATGATGAAGGCGAGCACGCTGTCCGGCTCTTCGGCCTGGATTTTCTCCTCCAGCATGTCGGAATAGCGGATGCCGCGCTGTTCCATCGACAGGTTGTCGCGGTCGCGCCATGCGGTCGGCGCCGGTACGGTCGGCATCACGCGCATCATCGGCGTGAAGGTCTCGGCCAGCGCATCGTCGCCGGTGATCGACAGCGAACCAAGTGTGCCGCCATGATAGGAGGGAAAACGCGTGATCACCTTCCAGCGCTTGGGCTGGCCTGTGGCGACGGCCCATTGCCGCGCCAGCTTGATGCAGGATTCCGTCGCTTCCGAGCCACCGGAGACGAAGAAGATGCGGTCCATGCCCTCCGGCAGTTTTCCCGCGAGTTTCCGCGCCAGCTCTTCCGCCGGTTCGTTTTCGAAATGCAGCCGGTAGGCGAAGGTGGCGCGGTCCATCTGCCGCTTCATGGCGTCGAGCACGTTGCGGTTGGAATGGCCGATATTGGCAACCATCGGCCCGCTCGAGCCGTCGATGAAACGGCGACCGTCCTGCGTCCACATGTAGATGCCTTCGGCGCGGTCGATGAGCGGCCGGCGCAGGCTGGAGAGATAAAACAGATGCGAGGGGGCGCGCGCTTCTGTTTCAGCGGAGGAGGGCTTCTGCATGTCAGGACTTTCCGAGATAGCGATCGATTACATTCTTGGTCACGCGCTCGACCATCGGGTCCTGCCTTGAGAGGCCTGCGACCCATTCGCAGCTTCCGGCGTGAAAGACCTCGCCCTTGCCGCGCGGGAAATTGACGATCATGCCATTGCCGCGTTTGACTTTTTCCAGATTGGCGTCGCTTGGCTCCCCAAACAGCGTCTCGGCGGTGAAACGGCCGTCCTCGTCTGCCAAAAACTGGTCCTCGATCGGGATGTCGGCGCTTTCCTCGACCTGGCTTGCCATGCCCACCGCCAGCACTTGCAAGCCGTCGGGCGCGCCGCTGTTCGGTGTTGGATAGGGCAGGCCGCCGCGGATTTCGAAATCGAGCCCGTCGACCTCATAGCCATAGACATGGCTGTCGGCGCCGAGCAGGTCGCCATAGTAGATGCCGGTGCCGGCAAAGGCCCAATGCTCGGGCCGATAGACCGGAAAGCCGCGCACGCCGCGCGGCGCACAGCCACCCCAGCCGGCATAGACGCCGCGTGTGGCGTTGAGGCCGAACGTGGCGCTACCCGGCCGGCCGATCTCCGGCGCTTCCCAGGAATTGGTGGCGCGGGTGACGTCGCCGCCGTAGACGGGGTCTTCGGCCCGCGCCCGGTATTTGTAGCAGACCTGCCGGCGGCCTTCGTCTTCGAGCCTGGTCTGCCACATGAAATTGCCGGCAAAGCGCGCCGCATGGCCGCCGCGTTCAACGTAGTTGTCGACCGCATCGCGCATTTCCCAGGTCCAGTATTCGTCATGGCCGACGAAGACGACGCAATCATACCCGTCGAGGATTTCGGGCGAAAAGTGCAGATCGTGCTGGCTGGCGAGATCGACGTGATAGCCGGCGCGCTCGGCAAAGCGGAAGAAGTGGCTGTCGTAGCTAGCCCAGCCGGACGACGCGTATTTCTTCGAATGCCCGGTGGCATAAGCCCATTCCATATGGGGATAGCGCGGCACCGTCTTCGGCGGCACCGCGACCTCCAGCGGAACCCGCGGCGCATCCTTGGGCAGCACCACGAAACCGCGGCACCAGGGCCGCTGCGTCGACACCATGCGCGCATACTGGTCGCGGCCCGGCCCGGTGATGCCCTGATAGGCATTTGAGCCGCCCCAGGTGTTGTAGGACAGCCAGGTGCCCGTCGCCGCCACCTGCAGCACACGGCCAGGTTTCTTGCCGGGCAGAGGAGCGACGATGATGAGATGGTGGCAATGGATCGGCTTGCCGTCCCGGCCATCCGCCGCCAGCGTGAGGCGATAGGCGCCGGCGGGCCAGTCGTCGCCGATGCGAAATTCGAACGACGCTTCCCAGCCGCAGCCTTCAACCGAGCACTGGTCAGGCGTGTCCTGCCAGCGCGCCGACAGGCCCATTTGCTCAAAGACTTTGGTTTCGGCGCCGCCGTCTCGAATGACGTCGATGCTGAAGCGCGGCGCCGTCGAGCTGACATGCAGCGTCACGGTCTCACCAGCTCGGTAGGAAAAGCGGTCGGAATAGCACCAGATCTCGCCGCGCTCGCCATCCATCCCCGGCCATTCATAATAATGGCCGCGCACAGCCTCGCGGCGCTGCTCGGACGTCAGTCCGAAATCGGGAAATTCGGTCGGCAGCTGGGTCATGGACACCGAAAAGGATCGAAGGCCGCCATTTCGGCCATCTCCCGGGCAAGCGTCAAATGGAAACGATCGGGCCAGCAATTGCTTGGCCGCTCTTGGCCACTCCCGCCAAAGCGACTATCTCAGGCAAGGCGGCATTTTCCGCCTCGGGAGCAGGCATGCTGAGAGTGCAGAAGGTCAAGGTCGACGACATCTACGTGCCGACGGCGCGCAAGAAGACGCTGCATCCCGAAACCGTTCGGCATCTGGCTGAGGACATCCTGGAAAACGGCATGAAGACGCCGATCCAGGTCCGCCATGACGGCAAGCGCCATATCCTGGTCGAAGGCCTGCATCGACTGGAAGCCGCCAAATGGCTCGGCGAGAACGAGATCGACGCCTATCTGGTTCAGGCCAAGCGTCACTGAGGCGCACTCCTCCACAGTCTCCCAACAACCGGCCGATCATCGTTTCGCAGATTTTTTTCGCGGGACCGTGTCGGCATGCGCCGTACTCACCCGTCCTTGGGGCAGAACCCAAATTCAATCCCCAAAACGAGGAAATCCAATGACCACCAAGCTCGACATCGTCCCCGCCAATGACCGCGAACTGGTGCTTGGCCGCATCATCGATGCGCCGCGCCAGAGCGTCTATCGCTGCTGGACCGAGCCGAAGCTGGTGACGCAGTGGTTTTCACCCAAGCCATGGACGACGCCGCGCGCCGAAATGGATGTGCGCAGCGGCGGCTCCAGCCTTGTCGTCATGGCTGGCCCCGACGGCAACGAATTTCCCAATCCCGGCGTCTTCCTCGACGTCGTCCCCGGCGAAAAGATCGTCTTCACCGATGCCTACACCAGCGCCTGGGAGCCGTCTGAAAAGCCGTTCATGACTGTCGTGCTGACCTTCGAGGACGAAGGCAACGGCAAGACCCGCTACATCGCCCGGGTCAGGCACTGGAGCGCTGCCGACCGCGAGCAGCATGAGAAGATGGGTTTTCACGAGGGTTGGGGCCAGTGCGCCGAGCAGCTCGAAGAACTCGCCAAGACCCTTTGAATCCGCAACCCCTTTTTTGACCCGGACACCGGAGGAGACTGACATGTCCAGAGCGACCCTTTTCGCCATTCTTGCCTCGGTTGCAGCCTTGTTCGCAGCACCCGGCCTTACCAATGCAGAGGAGACCAAGCCCGCCATGACCACTGAAGCCACAGCCATGCCGAAGCCGGAAAAGTCCGGCCTGCTGCCGATCGGCGGCCTGAACTACTACTATGCTGTCTACGGCAAGGGCGAGCCGCTGCTTCTGCTGCATGGCGGTCTCGGCACATCCGACATGTTCGCGCCGCTGCTGCCGAAGCTGGCGGAAAACCGCACCATCATTGCCGTCGACCTGCAGGGCCACGGCCGCACCGCGATCGGCGAGCGTCCCTTCACGCTGGAAGCGATGGGCGACGATATGGCCGGCATCGTCAAGGCGCTCGGCTACGACAAGGTCGACGTGCTCGGCTATTCCCTAGGCGGCGGCGTCGCCTTTCGCCTGGCCGTCCAGCATCCGGAAGTGGTGCGCCGGCTGGTGCTGGTTTCCACCGGCTTTTCTCCCGATGGCTTCTATGACGAAATGCGTCCGCAGCAGGCGCAGGTGAGTGCGGCTGCCGCCGAGTTCATGAAGGACACGCCGATGTACAAATCCTACGTCGCCGTTGCGCCGCGTCCTGACGATTTCCCGAAACTGCTCGACGCGCTCGGCAATTTCATGCGCAAGGATTACGACTATTCGGCCGATGTGGCGAAGCTGAAGATGCCGGTGATGCTGGCCTATGGCGACAGCGACATGTACAAGCCCGAGCACGAGATCAAGTTCTACCAGATGCTCGGCGGTGGGCTGAAAGACGCAGGCTGGATGCGCGAAAACCTGTCGCAAAACCGGTTGGCCATCATTCCCAACCGCACCCACTACGACGTCTTCTTCGCTCCGGAACTGACGGCTGCCGCGCTGCCATTCCTCAATGGCGAGACCAGGGTGAAGACCTGGGATGAGGTCGTGAGCGAAACCAGGTAGCTCTGCCCAGAATGCTGCCGGCCGTCTCTGCGAGGCGGGCCGGTTTTTGGCCGAATTACGAAGCTTTGGCGCGGCGGGGCGCGCGCAAATGCTTGATGCCGTTCATCTCGACGAAATTCGTCGCCGACTCCCAGAGATAATCGCCATAGAGGAACGGCTCGAAGGGTGCCGCATCTGCCAGCAGGAGCGGCGCGATCTCCGCATCGACCCGCGGCTCATAGAAGAACGGAATCGAGTAGCGCGCCGTTTTCGGCGCAATCACCCGGTGCCGCGTCGCCCGCACACGACCGCCGGTCCAGCGCTCGAGCAATTGGCCGAAATTGACCGCCAGCGTGCCGTCGGCGGGCGGCACGTCGATCCATTCGCCGGCAAGGTTTTTGGCTTGCAGCCCCTCGACGCCGTCCTGCGCCAGCAGCGTGACGAAGCCGGAATCGGCATGTTCGCGGCCGATAACGGTGCGCGTCTCGCCCTTGTGGACGACGGAAAACTCCGGCGCGCTCAGATCGACACCGCTGTTGGCGTCGCGCAAGGGATAGCGGATCAGCCGCAACGTCGAGATGCCGCCGTCGAAATCCGCATCGAAGATGGTTTCCGGCAGATCGAGCCCGCGCGCGATCGAGCGCATCAGCGCGTTGCCGAGCGCTTCCATGGCCAGGTAATACTGTGCGGCAGCACCGCGCCAGCCAGGCAGCGCCGCTTCGGACGGCAATGGAGTCGGCTCGCGCAGCGGGTCGCCCGCATCGTCGGCGGCGTTGGTGGGCGCATGCGCAATGTCCGGGCCTATATCGATGCCTTCCTTGTAGGAGACGGCCGTCGGCTGCAGTGGGAACCACCCACGATAGACGTTCTTCTTCGTGCGATCGAAATTCCAGCGAAGCAGCTTTGCCTTCTCCGCGTCGGGCAGGGTGAAGATATTGAGCAGCAGCAATCGCTTGTCCCGTGTCAGCCAGTCGTCGCCAGGAAAATCCCGGATCGCCATGAAACCGATGCCGGAGGCGGCAGCCATGATCCGCGCATCGGTGTGGTGGCGGCCGGGCGAGGGCGGTCCGAACAGATCCGCGACCGCAATGGTTTCGATGTCCTGCGCCATGATTTCCTCCCGGTCGGCCCTGCGATAAAACAGGCGCGGCCGCCGGCTGGCTGTCAATGCTTCGCCGCTCCCTGCGTTGGGCCAGCAACAGCCCATCGGTCGTATCAGCGCAATCGATAGCGCCATCAGGGCTTTTCAATTGACCGAAAGCTGCCAGTCGATACTTTCCAGGGATCTCCAGCGCGACGGGTTCAGATGATGGCGAAATATGAGGGTGGGTGCCTGTGCGGGGCGGTGCGTTATGGTGCTGAGGCGCCGCCGGTCAACCAGCGCGTCTGCCATTGCCGGCGCTGCCAGAAGGTGATCGGCGCGGCCTTTAACGCGCGTCTGCTGTTTCGCATCGACGATGTCACCGTCGAGGGACAGGTGGCGACGGTCAACACCTCTGCGGACCTCAAGCGCGGCTTTTGCGCCGCGTGCGGCACGACGCTGTTTTCCCGGCGCGATTCCGCCGGCATCGTCGGCATCACGACCGGCTCGCTCGACGATCCCTCGCTGTTCAAGCCCGAAATGCATATGTGGACGGCCTCGAAGCAGCCCTGGCTGCGGCTCGATGACGGGCTGCCGCAACATGAAGGTGCGCCGCCTCCGAACTGACGCAGGCCTTATCGGAAATTAATCCCGAAAACACGACATAGCCGGCAAAGCGTCATTGGCGGGCCATGATTGCCTGCCTATCTATCGGCTGCGGGCCCGGTATTCGAGGAGACGACCGATGAGCGACAGAATCAACACCCTGGACGAGCTTTTGAGCGATCCGATGGTCCTGCTTGTGATGGAGCGTGATCGCGTGCGTCCCGAACAGGTGCGCCTCCTGCTCGAACGCCACCGCCGCCCCGCCGCCGACGAGCCGTCGGTGCCGCCGGCGCATGTGGTGGCCAAGACCTGCCTGCGGGAATGGCTGGGCAGGTAGGTCAGCCCGAACTTGCCGGCAAATAGCTGTAATGGCTGCGAAAATAGGCCAGCTTGAAACCGAGCCGCGCATAGTTGCGATAGGCCGGGCCGTTGCGGTCGGGGTGCGGCGCCTCGATGTCGGCGACAAACAGTTTCGCGCCGGCCGCAAGGCCGTCGCGCACCATGGCTTCGCCTAGCATGGCATCGAGATCGAAGCTTGGCGCCATGATGCCGGGTACCGGCGCGTCGATGCCGCTCCAGGCCGTTCCGTCAGCGCCGATGAACAGCGAGCGCACCGCGGCCGCGCCGCCGTCCCGCCGCGCAAGGTAATGATGCCAGCCCTGTCGGCCGACCAGCGCCTTAAGCCATGGTGAGGTCGGCAGCCGGTACTGGCTGTCGATGAAGCCTGCCCATTCGCTTGCCGTTGCCCGCGTCACCCGCTCGACCGAAACGCCCTCGATCGGGAAAAGCGGTTCAGCCGCCAGAGGTGCTGCCTCGCGAAAAATCCGTTCCCAACCGCTCAGGCGCTGCAGGCCGCGCGCCTCGAGCCAGCATCTGAGCGCAGAAGGCTCGGCGTGCGGATTGTCATAGAACCACGGCCTCGCAATGCCGGCGGCGCGGTAATGCGCCAACAGCGCGTCAAGCTGGTTCTCGCTGGCCGGGCCATCGACGCCGATATTCTTGACGCAGTTGAAATGGATGAACGGGATTGCCGTGCATGTGGTCCAGACCAGATCGCCGTCTTCGGCAATCGCCAGTCCGAGCCGCGCGGCAAAGTCCGCCGGTGAGGCGCGATAGAGGTCGAGCCAGGCATTGACCTCGGCGCGTTCGATGGCGCGGCTGAAATCGCGGGAGACGTCCTCCATTGCGATGGCGGGTTGATGCGGTTCTGGCAGGGCGACCGGCTGCAATTCGGACAGAGCGGCGGACGACATGGTTTCCTCCCGGTTCGTAACCTTACAATGTAAGGTTAGTGCAGGGTAATATTAACACGGAACTTGTCAAGCGGGATGGTGAGCTGAAGCCTCAGCCGAGACTTTTCCTGGCACCATCAATCCGTCTCGGCTCTGAAGCGTCGCCCGGAGCGGGTCAGCCGCTGCGCTCTCCCTTCAGGCTCGACAAGGCAGAACGAAGATCTGGCTTATGGCTAATATTCGATTCAAACTTTATTGGTAATTTATCGTTAGTAATCGAAGCCGGTTTGTCCGGCGGCGTCTGTTTGCCATCGGTCTGTTGTGTTTTGCGTACAGGTCCAGATGCGGATTTCAGGCGTCGTCAGTTTTATGGTGGCATCGCTGTGCCTTGCCGGCTGCTCGTCCACAGCGGGCGTCGATGCCTTGCAGCCGTCGAACGAGACGACCAGTTCGGTCGTGCGGCCAAGAGCGCCGGTCGCAGCGGCTCCGGCGGTGACTGCCGACCTTGCGCCAATGCGGTCCGACATGGTGGTCGACAACGCTGTGGCCGACAATGCGCCGCCCTTTTCCATGGTCGAGGAAGAACAGGCCATCGTCGCGGACACACCTCAGGAAAATGCCGAGCCGCCGGTCGAGCCGGTTGCCTTGATGTCTCCGCCGAAGCGGCTGACCCGCGCGGCGCCTGCCATGCTGGCTGCGCCCGTCACCCGCTACGGCTTTCGCGATGCCAAGCCGATCAATTTCGGCAAGGCGTCGCCGCGCTATCTTGCCGTGCACGGCGTCGACGTCTCGCGCTGGCAGGGCAACGTCAACTGGAGCAAGCTGCGCGCTCAGGGCGCCAACTTCGCCTACATCAAGGCGACCGATGGCGGCGACCATCTCGATCCGATGTTCATGAAGAACTGGCGCAATGCCGACGCCGCCGGATTGAGGCGCGGCGCCTATCATTTCTTCTACTGGTGCCGCACCGCCGGCGAGCAGGCCGACTGGTTCATCCGCAATGTGCCGAAGATGGACGGCGCGCTGCCGCCGGTGATCGATGTCGAATGGAACGGCGAGTCCTCCTGCAAGCGGCGGCCTTCGCGCGCGACGGTGCTGGAGAAGATGCAGGTGTTCATGGACAAGCTCGAGCGCCACTACGGCCAGCGGCCCATCATCTACACCAGCCCGGATTTCTACCGCGACAATCTCAAGGGCGCATTTCTCGACTACCCGTTCTGGCTGCGTGCCGTCGCGCGGCATCCGTCAAAAGTCTATCCCGGCCGCAAATGGCTGTTCTGGCAGTATTCCGGCTCCGGCCTGTCGCATGGCGTGACCGGCCGCATCGACCTCAACGTCTTCCATGGCGACGAGCGCGCCTGGCGGGCCTGGGCGGGCGGGCAGACGACCATGGCCGACGCAAACTGAGGGCTCACGCGAGCTATCGCCGGCAACTCCGTGGCATTTGGGTGCCTTGGCTTGAATTTTTCGCTTTTCGCTAACGATCCGCTCACCCTGTCCTTTAGCTGTATCGCAACAGCCCTCCGGTAACGTGCCCGTGGTCGGGTTCGGAGGGGTTCATGCGCAATCCAATTGTGGCCATCGCTGTTGTCGCCGCCGTCGGCTATGGATTTTTCAATGCGCTCGGGCATATGCCGGGCGGCAGTGGCGCTTCGCTGGCGGAGTCGAAGCAAAACGTCGTTTCCTATTCCACCGAGGACGAGGCGATGCAGGCTGCCAAGAACAGCGGCCGCTCTACCCTCAAGCGCTTCCACGAATTGATGGCTGCCGGCACGCCCGGCACCTACACGGTAAAATTCCCGCTGACCCAGAACGGCGCCACCGAGCATATCTGGCTGCAGCTGGTCGGCTACAGCGACGGCTCCTATATCGGCCTGCTCGCCGACGTGCCGGTCAACGGCAACAAATACAAGATGGGCGACAGGATGACGGTGGCCGAAGCCGACGTCGAGGATTGGATGATCAAGAACGGCAAGGTGATCTACGGCGGCTATACAACCCGCCAGGCGCTTGCGGACATGCCGAAGGAGCAGGTTGCAAAATACGGGCTGACCTTCAAGGATTAGAGGTCTTCTTCCTTCTCCCCCTGTGGGAGAAGGTGGATCGGCGCAGCGCCGAGACGGTTGAGGGGTGCGCGAAGGATCGCCGACCCTTGCCAAGCTGGAGCACCCCTCATCCGACCTCGCTTCGCGAGGCCACCTTCTCCCACAAGGGGAGAAGGTAGAACCCTCCGGGCCTACCGCCTTTCGTGCTCGCGTATCTCTGCCGTCTGCGCCAGCACCCAGTCGCGGAACACCTTGATCTTGGGTGTGTTGCGGCGGGTCTCCAGGTGCACCAGCCAATAGCCGTCGCCATCCGACCCAAGCACGTCGAATGGCTGTATCAACTGGCCTTTAGCCAATAGGGCGCTGTAAAGGTTTTTGGTCAGGATCGCGGCGCCCCGGTCGGTCAGCGCCGCCATCGCATCATAGGCCTGGGTACCCAGCTTCGGGCCGGCCATGATGCGATCGGGCTCGAACGGTACGCCTGCCGCTTTGAACCAGATTTCCCACCACGGATCGTCGGCACAGCAGAGCGGCACCTTGTAGAGATCCTCGGGGCGGTGGATGCCGCCGACGCTCTCGGCGAGCTTCGGGCTTAGCATCGGCGTGTAGTCCGCCTTGAACAGATAATGCGCCGTCAGGCCGGGCCATTTTCCAGAGCCGGTGCGAATGCCGACATCCATGTCGCCGCGCGTGAAATCGACCAGCCCATGCGAAGTATTCACCTTCACGGCAAGGTCGGGATGCATCAGCTGGAATGTTCCAAGCCATACGGCCAGCCAGTTCGATGCGAATGTTTCCATGGTTGTCACGGATAGCACGCCGGTCGCCCCGCCCTTGGTTGCGACCCATGCATCGGCCAAGGCCGAGAACGCGCCGGATGCGTGCGGCGCCAGCTGTTGTCCTGCCTCAGTCAGGGCAATCTGCCTTGTTTTTCTTATGAAAAGCGGCGTTCCGGCGCGTTCTTCCAGCACCTTGATCTGATAGCTGGCGGCGGACTGGGTCATGCCGAGCTCTTCGGCAGCCTTGGTGAAACTGCCCAGTCGCGCGGCGGCTTCAAAGACCCTGATGGCTCCTAATGGTGGTAGCTCCCAGCTCATGACGCATCAAGCCTCCTGATGCATACTACGCGACGTTCGATTGGAAACCAAGACCGGAAAACGGCATGTTGTGTTCATCAAACCGAACCCTGGAGGAAACGGCAATGACCACCACCATCGCTCTCTACAACACGCTTCGCCGCCCGGTGCTCGACCTCTTCACCGCGCCGTTCAGACCCCGCAAGCGCGGCCTGCTCGACCACCGCTCGCTGTCGGATCATTTCCTCAGGGATATCGGTATGCTTGACGGACGCGTGCCTCCCGGCACCATTCGCTAAGCAAGCTGTTTTGACCAAGGGAGGGAAAGATGACTGTGCTGTCCGAGGACTTGGCCAAGAGCCGCCAGACGATCGACGCCTATGAAGACTATGCCGAACGCTACGATGCACTGGTAAGGCATGTTCCGAACCAAAGAGAACAGAAATGGCTGAAGCGCCTGGTGAAGATTGCCGGCAAAGGCGGCCGAGTTCTGGAAGTCGGGTCGGGACCCGGATATGATGCGGACTTCGTCGAGGGGCTCGGCGTCAAGGTCCGGCGCACCGATGCGACAAGGCGCTTTCTGGAGCTGCAGTCCGCACGCGGCAAGCACGGTGAGTTTCTCGATCTCATCACCGACGATCTCGGCGGCCCCTACGACGCAGTCCTGGCGCTCTGCGTTCTGATCCATGTGCCGCGCGAGCAGACCGACCGGGTGCTTGCCAAGATAGCCGGATCGCTGCGGCCGGGCGGCGCCTTCCTCGTCTCGATGCGCATTGGCGATGGCGAGACAAGCGGTGAATATCATACGGTCTACTGGCGCAGGGACGATTTCGTCGCCCGCCTCGAAGCCGCCGGTCTGGTCCTTGTCGGCGACGAATTCAACATTGGCCGCGATCGCGAAGAGTGGACCACCTTCCTGGCAGTGAGGACATCATGACGCGACGTGGGCTGCTGCCGCCACCGGTCAGAAGTAAGGCTTCAGGTTTTCGCGAATGCGGTCGAGCACCGTCTTGCCAGACAGATCGGGGACGAAGGTTTTGCCGGTGACGGTTTCATAGGCCTGGGTATAGACCCGTGACGTCTGCTCGATCAGCTCGGCCGGGATTTTCGGGATACGATCCGTGTAGGGATCGCAGCGCGCCGTGACCCAGGCGCGGATAAAATCCTTGTCGAAACTCTGCGGTCGTTCGCCAGCCTCGAAACGCTGTTCGTAGCTTTCGGCGAGCCAATAGCGGCTTGAGTCGGGCGTATGGATTTCATCGGCAAGGATGATGGTGCCATCCTTGTTCGTGCCGAACTCATATTTTGTGTCGACCAGGATCAGGCCGCGTTCAGCGGCCAGCGTCTTGCCGCGCGCAAACAGCGCCAGTGCATAGCGCGAGACGGTGTCCCATTGCTCTTCCGACAACAGGCCGCGCGTCAGGATATCGTCGCGCGTCAACGGCTCGTCATGACCACCATCGAGCGCCTTGCTGGTCGGCGTGATGATGGCCTGAGGCAGCTTCTCATTGTCGCGCAGTCCGTCCGGCAGCCGGATGCCGTACATATCGCGCTCACCGTTCTTGTACTTAGTCAGCACTGAAGTGCTGGTGGTGCCGGCGAGGTAGTCGCGAACGACGATTTCCACCGGCAATATGTCGAGCCTCGTGCCGACGACGACATTGGGGTCGGGATAATCGAGCACATGGTTCGGGCAGATATCTGCCGTTTCCTCGAACCAGTAGCGCGCCGTCTGCGTCAGCAGCTCTCCCTTGAGCGGGATGGCGGTCAAAATGACATCGAAGGCGCTCAGCCGGTCGGTGGCGATGATGATGCGGCGGCCATCCGGCAGATCGTAATTCTCGCGGACCTTGCCTTTGTAGTGGTTCGGCAGTTCCGGGATGAAGGCATCGGAGAGAACGCGCAGTGCTGTCATTCGGTGTCGTGGCTCCCAACGACGTGAGGTTTTGGGCGACTATTAACAAAGTCGGTGGCACTTCGATACCCGAGCAAGAGGCGCCGCGTAACGTGCTGTGTGGACAGGCGTCGATGGCTCCTCATAATAGCGCAATCACGCTTCGGAGGCGAAATGCGGATAGCGGAACGCGGACCCAAACGTCTTGCCATCACGGCAGCGCTGGTGCTGGCAATCTCGTCGTCAGCAGCCGCTGCTGCCTCGACTGATCGAGACCCGACAGCTGACACTCTCGACCGCTGCCTCAACGATCCGGCCAACGGGTCGACCGCCGGCCAGACCGATTGTGAGGCGGCGGCATCGGCTGACTATAATCGGCGGATGAATGCCGCCTATGCGACGCTGATGCACAAACTGCCGCATGAGGCTGCTCAACAGCTTCAGAAAGCGCAGCGCGCGTGGCTGGCGTTTCGCGACGCCGAGACCAAGGCCCGAGACGCGCTCTACGAAACCAGGGAAGGCACGATGTTTGTGCCAATGCAGGCCTCAGACGCCACGAACGTCATCCGCGATCGGGCGCTTCAGCTGGAGGGATATGTCGCGGTTATGGCCATAGGGGATTGATCGAGAGGCAAGGGGGGTGGGGTGGAACTGCAGTTTCTGATCGTCGGGTTTGTCTGCGTGGTCGCGGCCGTACTGTCGTTCATCACCTTCGTCAAATGGCGCGAGGTGCAGGTGATGAGCCGCTGGCTGCCGACGCCGGGAAAGATCATTTCCTCGCGCGTCGAGGCGCGCAAGGTGAGGGTGTCGGGCGTCGGCCCCGACAGCGAAAAGGTCACCGAAACCAGGAATTTTCCCGCCATCACCTTCGAATACAAGGTGGGGAACAAGAAATTTCGCGGCTCGCGCTACAGCGTGAAGGAGAATCTGGGGAATTTCGAAGTCGAGGAAACGCTGGCGCAGTTTCCTACCGGCGCCGCGGTGACCGTGTTCTACAATCCGGCCGATCCGAGCAAGGCCGTGATCGAGCGCAGCTTGCCTGAGGGCGCCTTCAAATTCATGGTCAAGCTGTCAGCCGGCCTGGTGATCGGCGCTGTGCTGCTGGTGTTTTCGCTCAGTGGCGTTCTGGAGGCGATCCGGTCGCATCTGCCCAAACCGGAAAACCTCGGCATCGCAGTGTTTCTCATGTTCATCGGGCTGTTCGCCCTGCTCATGGGCATCGCCCATAAGGTGCTGGCAAAACGAGCAACGAAATGGCCGGTGACTGCCGGCCGCATCGATGCGTCGGGTCTTGAGACGGTCCGGATCGACAACGGCTACCGGCGCTGGCGCCCCGTCTTCCACTCCCGCATCGTCTACAGCTACGAGGTCGCCGGCCGGCACTACACCGCCGCCCGCGTCACTTTCGGCGCCTATGTGCTGGCCTCGATACCGGCCCTCGTCAGCGGCCAGGCCGAGCGCTATGCGCAAGGCAGCAAGGTCGACGTCCACTACGATCCTGCAAACCCGGCGTCAGCGGTGCTGGAGTGCAGGGCGCGCGGGGTGTGGGTGCTGTGGGTCTGTTCGGCGGCCTTTATCGGCGGCGCGGCGTGGCTGGTCGGTTTTATCTGAGAGGCCCGGCGATGAGCACTCGCATCGAAGACATGAGAAACCTCGGACCGGCCATGGCGCGTATGCTGGCGGAAATTGATATTCTCCGTGAGGAAGATTTGCGCGGTTTCGGCGTGGTTCAAACCTATCACCGGTTGAAGTTCCGGTTCGGACGGCAAGTGACGATCCTCGCACTCTATGCGATGGAGGCGGCACTTCGCGGTTGCGACTGGCGAGCGCTTGATACCGAAACCAAGGAGCATCTGCGTGAGCAGGCGCACCAGAACAGGCGGCAACGCCTTCCCAGAGACATCCAATGATCACCCGCAAACTGGCCTTCGTTTCCCTCGGCCTGCTCGGCTCAGTGCAGGTCGCGACCGCCAAGGAATGCCTGCTGAGCCACGCCACTTATCGCGAACCGCGCTCGGGCGCGGTCATGCAATTCCGGCCGCTCGACAATGAGCCGGCGGCGCTGACGGCCGAAGTGTTTTCGCTGACCGTGCCCAACACCGCCACCCATCTGCCGGCCGACATTACCTGGACCAATGGCAGGAACTCGTTTCCGCTCAGTACCATCCGCCATGCCTGCACCGACGACGACCGGGAGGCGGGGCTGGAGGATGGCAGCGGGCTCTGCCGGATATGGATGGGCCAGGTCTATGCCTTGACCTGTGGCGGCGCCGAGCAGTTGAATTCGCGCGAAGCGACACCGGCGCCGAAAGGGTTGCTGCTGCCCGATTTCGGCGCGGCCTTCACCGAATTTGCCGATTTCGCCAACGCCAATCCCGAAGGCTCGGCCTGGGATGCCTTCACTTTGACAGGATGCAGCGATGAATAGCGCGATGAAGTTGATTGTCTGGATCTGCGTCCTGCTTGCCTCCATAACGACTTCGGCCATAGCACGCGCGGACGAGCCGGCGCCGTCGCGCCCGCCGATCGACAAATGCGTCTGGGAAAAGCTGAACGACAAGACGGTCGGTCTGTCCGCCTGGGCGCAGCGCTGTGATTTCGGCTTTCGCCAGATCCATTTCGAATTCGCCGGCAACGCGCTCGCCATCAAATACAGCGATGGCGGCGCGGCCGATCCGCTTGTCGAGGTGTTCGACATCAAATCAGGCGAAACCGCAGAGGCCGCAGTGCTGCGCCTGTTGCTGGAAAAGACCGACAAGGCCGTCAGCGCCCGCTGCGTGCTGGCGCCTTACACCGAAGGCGCGGTGCCCGCCGGCGTCAAACGCTACACATTCAGCCCCGATGCCGCCTATGCCAAGGAGTTGCAGGCGCTCGCCAACGACGAAGTTCCCGAACCGCCCTGCGGCGACTGGGGCGAAATGCCGGATGGTATCCAGTATTTCGAGGTGCCGGCGGGGCGCAAGGTGCTGTTTGTCCGTGCTGGCCAGGATGAGCCGTTGTTCGATGAGCAGACGCTGCGGGGGCTGCCGGCGGGGTAGGCTAACGAAATGAAGTGTCAGAAATCTTTTGGTGCATGCACGCTATTGCCTCAGCCATCGTCGGAAATTTTGCACACTGTTCATTTTTTCGCCTGCCATTTATTTGGTAAGTTACTTCAAATGAATTCTTGCCCGGTGCAATCGTCAAGCGGTGCAGTTTGGTCCCCTCTGCCGCGCTCCAATCGTTGGGTTGGTTCTGTATCCACTCTAATTTAACGGAAAGGCCCTCAAGCGCTTGGCGCATTTCGTTGGCGCTCTTGTATCGCTTAGCCGGGTCGAAGTTACATGCTTTATTGCAGATCCTTCTTAGTCGATCAGGGACGTAGTCAGCGTAGCCCACGCGTTTAATCACTTGGCCCTTTTCAATCACTGCTTGATTTACCGGAACGACGCTCCAATCTCGTATATTGCTTGCTAGCTGATAAAGTGACATTCCGGTTGAATATATGTCTGTACTTACGGACGTTTGATTTGCAGCAAATAGCTCCGGAGCCGCATATATGGGGGTACCCTGCGCGCTGCCATGAGGCACCCCCCCGGTGTCTTTTGCTAGACCGAAGTCAGATAATTTCGCGTCCTTACCTTTAATCATAAAATTGGCCGGCTTAACGTCACGGTGCAAAACGGAATTCTCATGTGCGTTTTCTAGCGCAAACAAGACGTCAATTATCCATCGGATCACCTTTCGGAGCGAAACGTGCTGTTTCTCAAGGAAACTTTCGACAGAGCCGTCCGCAAGATATTCCATTTCAATTCCAGCATATTTCTTGCCGCCGTGTGATATGACTTGGACGTCAAAGACTTCAACTACGCGATCATGCTTACAGAGGTGGAGCACCTGTGCCTCAATGTGCGCTTTAAAGGCGGCTGGGTTCTTATTCTCAACGTATTTAACGGCGCACTCTCGGTTCATAGCCAAATCTATCGCGTGATAGACTTCGCCAAACGCGCCTGCGCCGACGTATTTTATTATTCGAACGTTGCTTATGTTGTCGCCGGTCGAAAATAGCAAAATCCTACTCCACCGCGGCCCGCCAAGCGACTAAGACGCTTTTTCGCTGCATGTCATCCCAGTGAGGTGCGTGTGCACCAAATTTTCCGTCTACTGCGTCAATTGGCTTTATACCTGCCGCCAAGCCAAACGGCCCACCCTTGCTAAAGGCTTGAGGTGAAAACGTCTTCAGTGCGACATTGTGATTCTTGCAGCAGTGAGAAAGCGTACCGAGAGGCAATATCTGGTATCTCGAGGAATTCTTACTTCCGCTTTCCCATATCTCAATTGAAGAAATTAAGTCTGGTTTCTTGGTGGTTATAATGCCGTTAAAGTCCAGCCTCCATCTCTCAACGAGGTCAACGATATCCAATTCCGGATCGTATTTAATCGAGCCGTGCTCTAAATAATCTAAATTGGCTCCATCTTGCAAAAGGATGGAATATCTTATTTCCCCTTCTGGTAGACAAAGCCCATTAGCTTAACAGATGCCACCTTCAATTTCCCCCTTCACCCTTATTCTTTAGTAGATATCGCATACTGCTCTATATTTTAGAAGTCCCATGAAATGAAAAAGGCGGCGCATCTACGCCGCCTTTTTTGTCGCAAGGAGAAAACTCGAGTCCTCAGCTGCACCCGCTCGTGGCGCCGCATGTATCGCACTTTTCACACGTCCCGTTGCGCACCATCGTAAAGTTCTGGCACTCGGAGCAGGAATTGCCGGTGTAGCCTTGCAGCAGCGACTTGGCGCGGCGGTCGGCGGCGAGTTTCTTGGCCTCGGCCGCTTCATTGGCCGCGGCGTCGGTGAACAGCGCTGCGGTGGCGTCGGTGGAGGCCGCGTCCACAACCTCCTCGAAGGCGATGTCCTCGGCCAGTTCCCTGGCCCGCTCCTCATAGTCGCGCTTGTAGGCGACCGCCTCGTCGCTGGCCGGCTTCAGCGCCAGCACGTTGGAGCCGGAGAAGGCGGTGGGCGCCGAGCGGGCAGGGGTGCTCGCCGAACCGCCGGCAAAGCCCTTCGGATCACTGGTTGCCGCCCGCGACACCAGCTTCACCGGCGAACCGCGGGTCAGGCCCTTCGAGACCGCGTCCGTCTTGCCTTCGCTGATGCCGCGTCCCAGTGCCGTGTTGGAAAAGTCCGACTGGTCGACATGGGCGAGGTCGTTGCGACCGAGATAGGAGATGGCGAGTTCCCGGAACACGTAGTCGAGGATCGACGTCGCGCTCTTGATGGCGTCGTTGCCCTGCACCATGCCGGCCGGCTCGAATTTGGTGAAGGTGAAGGCGTGCACATATTCGTCGAGCGGCACCCCGTACTGCAGGCCCAGCGAAATGGCGATGGCGAAGTTGTTGAGCAGGCCGCGCAGCGTGGCGCCTTCCTTGTTCATGTCGATGAAGATCTCACCGAGACGGCCATCGTCATATTCGCCGGTGCGCAGGAAGATGGTGTTGCCACCGATCTTGGCCTTCTGCGTATAACCCTTGCGGCGTCCCGGCAGCTTTTCCTGCTCACGCGAAACGCGCTCGATGATCCGCTCGACGATCCGCTCGGTGATCTGCGCCGCGCGTGCCGCCGCCGGGGCCTGGATCAACTGCTCGACCGCATCGTCCTCGTCCTCCTCGCCGTCGGCGAGCAGCGACGAATTGAGCGGCTGCGACAGCTTCGAGCCGTCGCGATAAAGCGCGTTGGCCTTCAGCGCCAGCTTCCACGACAGCATGTAGGCGCCCTTGGCGTCTTCCACCGTCGCATCATTGGGCATGTTGATGGTCTTGGAGATGGCGCCGGAGATGAAGGGCTGTGCGGCCGCCATCATCTGGATGTGGCTGTTGATCGACAGCGAGCGCTTGCCGATCTTGCCGCACGGGCTGGCGCAGTCGAACACGGCAAGGTGCTCCGCCCTAAGGAAGGGCGCGCCTTCCAGGGTCATCGCACCGCAGACATGGATGTTGGCGGCCTCGATGTCTTTGCGGGAGAAGCCCAGCGCCGGCAGCATCTCGAACGAGAAATCGTTGAGCTGCTCGTCGGTGAACCCGAACGTCTCCTTCACCCAGTCGGCGCCGAGCGTCCACTGGTTGAAGACGAACTTGATGTCGAAGGCCGACTTCAGCGCCGCATTGAGCGCCGCAATCTTGTCGTCGGTAAAACCTTTGGCCTTGAGCGAGCCGGGGTTGACCGCCGGCGCCTGGTTCATGTTGCCGTGGCCGACCGCATAGGCCTCGATCTCGGCGATCTGGCTTTCGGAATAGCCGAGCGTGCGCAGCGCTTCCGGCACGGCGCGGTTGATGATCTTGAAGTAGCCGCCGCCGGCGAGCTTCTTGAACTTCACCAGCGCGAAGTCGGGCTCGATGCCGGTGGTGTCGCAATCCATGACCAGGCCGATCGTGCCGGTCGGCGCGATCACGGTTGCTTGCGCATTGCGGTAGCCATGCTCCTCGCCGAGCTCGATGGCACGGTCCCAGGCAGCCTTGGCGTGCGCTGCGAGTTCCGGCTGCTTGAGGTCGGAAGCGACCAGCGGCACCGGGTTGACGGCAAGCTTCTCGTAGCCGCCCTTTTCGCCATAAGCGGCGCGGCGGTGGTTGCGCATGACGCGCAGCATGTTCTGCGCGTTGCGGTCGTAATCGGCGAAGGCGCCGAGTTCGGACGCCATCTCGGCCGAGGTGGCATAGGCGACGCCGGTCATGATGGCGGTGAGTGCGGCGCAGATGGCGCGGCCCTCGTCCGAGTCATAGGGAATGCCCGACGTCATCAAGAGGCCGCCAATGTTTGCATAGCCGAGGCCGAGCGTGCGGTATTCGTAGGACTGCTTGGCGATCTCCTTCGACGGGAACTGCGCCATCATGACGGAGATTTCCAGAACGACGGTCCACAGCCGCACCGTGTGCTCGTAAGCTGCGATATCGATCGTGCCGTCGGCGTTGCGGTAGGGCAAAAGGTTGATCGAGGCGAGATTGCAGGCTGTGTCGTCGAGGAACATGTATTCCGAGCACGGGTTGGAGGCCCGGATCGCACCGGCCGAAGCGCAGGTGTGCCAGTCGTTCATCGTCGTGTTGAAATGCAGGCCGGGATCCGCGGAAGCCCAGGCGGCGTAGCCGATCTTTTCCCATAGGTCGCGTGCCTTGAGCGTCTTCAGCACCTTGCCGTCCTTGCGGGCGGTCAGGTGCCAGTCGGCGTCCTGCTCGACGGCGCGCAGGAAATTGTCCTTCAGCGACACCGAATTGTTGGAGTTCTGGCCGGAGACGGTGAGGTAGGCGTCGGAATCCCAGTCGGTGTCGTAGGTCTTGAACGACATCGAGGTGTAGCCCTGCTTGGCGAACTGGATGACGCGGTAGATGTAGTTCTCCGGCACCGCAGACTTCTTGGCCGCCTTGATCTCTCGCTTCAGCGCGGTGTTGAGCGCCGGATCGAAACAATCGTCGGCGTTGCCGTCGCAATTGATGCAGGCCTTCATGATCGCTTCGAGATGCTTCTTGACGATCTTGGATCCGGTCACCAGCGAGGCGACCTTCTGCTCTTCATTGACCTTCCAGTCGATGAATTCCTCGATATCGGGGTGGTCGGCGTCGACAATGACCATTTTCGCCGCGCGGCGCGTCGTGCCGCCCGACTTGATGGCGCCCGCCGCGCGGTCGCCGATCTTGAGGAAGCTCATCAGGCCGGACGAGCGGCCGCCGCCCGACAGTTTTTCGCCTTCGCCGCGCAGCAGCGAGAAGTTGGAGCCGGTGCCGGAGCCGTATTTGAACAGGCGCGCTTCACGCACCCAAAGGTCCATGATGCCGCCCTCGTTGACGAGATCGTCCTGCACGCCCTGGATGAAGCAGGCATGCGGCTGCGGATGCTCGTAGGAGGACTTCGATTTGGTCAGCTTGCCGGTGAACGGGTCGACATAGTAGTGGCCCTGGCTTGGGCCATCGATGCCGTAGGCCCAATGCAGGCCGGTGTTGAACCATTGCGGCGAATTCGGCGCCACGCGCTGCGTCGCCAGCATATAGGCCAGCTCGTCGCGGAAGGTCAGCGCATCGTCTTCCGACTTGAAGTAGCCGCCCTTGTAGCCCCAGTAGGTCCAGGTGCCGGCCAGCCGGTCGAAGACCTGGCGAGCGTCGATCTCGGAACCGTAGCGCTCGGCCTCCGGCAGTTTTGCCAGCTCGGCCTCGTCGGCGACGGAGCGCCACAGGAAGGAGGGGACGTCGTTCTCCTCGACCTTCTTCAGGCGCGCAGGCACGCCGGCCTTGCGAAAATACTTCTGCGCCAGGATATCGGCGGCAACCTGCGAGAATTGCGCCGGCACATCGATGTTATCGAGACGGAACACCACCGAGCCATCCGGATTCTTGATCTCCGAAAGCGCCTTGCGGAATTCGATCTCCGCGTAAGCCGATTGCCCTTGCTTGGTGAAACGACGCTCGATGCGCATGGTCCGATCCCTTTTGTCTATATATAGCGCTTTTCCCCAGGGATTTCTGCCCCACATGGCGAAAAGCACGGTCCGCCGTTTGCCGGTGCTGCAAGCAACCCCGACACTCTCCTCGTCGCGGGCGCCAAGCAGCGAACTGGCAAACACCTCTTCAGGCGCTTACCCTGGCTGCAGGCCGACCCGCGGGTCCCTCAAAACTGAAACTTTGATCGATTCCCTCGCTGGAGGGAGGTTCACACTATCTAGCGTCGAGACTGCCTGCAAACACTAAATATAGTGTTAACAGATGATTTTTTCCAGTCCGACAATTCTCCCTTTCGTCACCCCAAGCCCCACGATCCCAACGCTTCCGCCAGCCTCGTAAACAGGCGGAAATCTGGGCAAAAACGCACAAAATCCGGGAAAAAAGACCGGGCTCTGAACTCTCCGGTCGCGCCCTCAACAAGAGCACATGGCACATAAAAGGCGACTCGGTTTGCGTCGTCAAGGATTCGTTTACGTAGCTTTTGTGACCCCAACATCTTGTGTGTCACATATGTGGATAACGGGGATAGAAAGCGGCTGGGGAAAGCCCGGTTTTGCCGGCGTACATCACTGGTGAGCGGTTCACCGGGGACAGGCCCGGCCGGATTCGGCTCACAGCCTTTTCATTTTAGCTGGCGTGCATTATGTCTTTGGCGTCGCGCGGGGGCGCGTCTTGTCAATTCCAAGAGCATCCGTTACGCCCCGCCCATGACAGTTACCGTCCGTTTTGCCCCCTCACCAACCGGCCGCATTCATATCGGCAATGCCCGCACCGCTTTGTTCAACTGGCTGTTTGCCATGAACAACAAGGGCCGTTTCATCCAGCGTTTCGACGACACCGACATTGCCCGCTCGAAGCAGGAATTTTCCGACGCCATCCTCTACGACCTGCACTGGCTGGGGATTTTCCCGGACGCCACCGAATACCAGTCGCGGCGCTTCGAAGCTTACGACGCGGTGGTTGAACGGCTGCAGGCGGCAGGCGTGCTCTATCCCTGCTACGAAACCCCTGAAGAACTCGACCTGCGCCGCAAGGTGCGCCGCACGCGCGGCCTGCCGCCGGTCTATGGCCGCGAGGCGTTGACGCTTTCGCAGCAGCAGATCGCCGAGTACCGGTCGGACGGCCGCCGGCCGCACTGGCGCTTTCTGCTGCCAAACTTCACCAGCGACCCGCTGCAGCCGGAACGCACCGAAATCCACTGGGAGGATCTGGTGCGCGGCGAGGAAACCGTCGACCTCGCCTCGCTGTCCGATCCGGTGCTGCGGCGCGAGGACGGCACCTATCTCTACACGCTGCCTTCGGTGGTGGATGACATCGATATGGGGGTCAGCCACGTCATCCGCGGCGACGACCACGTCACCAACACCGGCGTGCAGATCGCGCTGTTCAAGGCGCTGGGCGCCGTGCCGCCTGTGTTCGGCCACCACAATCTGCTGACCACGGCCTCGGGTGAGGGCCTGTCGAAGCGCAGCGGTGCGCTATCGATCGAGAGCCTGCGCGAGGACGGCATCGAACCGATGGCGATCGCTTCTCTGGCCGTGCTTGTCGGCACCTCGGAAAATGTCGCGGCCATGCATGACATGCCGGCACTCGCCGAGCGCTTCGATCCCGCCGCAACGTCGAAATCGGCCGCCAAATTCGACCCGGACGAGCTGTTCGTGCTCAATCGCGCGCTCATGCATCACATGCCATTCGCCGAGGCGCAGGACCGGCTGATTGTGCTCGGCATCTCGGGCGACAAGGCCGAACCGTTCTGGCTGGCGGTGCGCGGCAATATCGACCGGCTGAGCGATGCGGCCGGCTGGTGGCGTATCCTTGCCGACGGGCCGCAGCCGGCGCCGGAATTTTCCGACGAGGATCGCGACTTCCTGCAGCAGGCCTTCGACCTCTTGCCGGAAGAGCCATGGACCGGCACGGTCTGGAAGGACTGGACGGCCAGGATCAGGGAAGCCAGTGGCCGCAAGGGCAAGGCGCTGTTCATGCCTCTGAGGCTGGCGCTTACCGGACTTGCTTCCGGGCCGGAGCTTGCAGATCTATTGCCGCTGCTGGGTCGGGAAGGAACGCTGGCCCGACGACCCTGACCTTGCGCTGGTCCGGCGGGATCAGCGACACCGGCGAAACCACCGGTTTGACGGCAAGGCGTTTGATGGCGTCGCGGTCGAGCCCGCCTTGCATGTTGGCCAGGGTCTCCGGATCCGCGCCCGCATCGGGCTTTGCCGCCGGCATCGGAATGAACGGCGTCGCCTGGGTGTCAGGCTGCGATTGTTCGGGCGGTGGCGGGTTGCCGCCGATGATCTCGAAATTTCCAGCCTGCGCATTGCAGCCGCAGGCCGGTGGCCGCGATATGTCGGGTTGTTTGTAGAGATAGGCGGTCGGCAATTCGCTGTAGGGGCGGCCGGTGACCGATGACGTCATGTTGGCCGAATCGTCATCCATGCCGCGTGAATAGAACACCTGCATCTCGGTGCCGGGGCAGCTCGATTCGCAGTTTTTCTGATCACGCTCGAAATCGCCCAGCGAAGCCGAATTCGACATCGGGAAGAAATAGCCGTCGCAGGTGCGCACACAGCTCGTATGGAACTCGCCGCCGACCGTCGGGAAATCCGGCACGCCGGGCTGGTTGAGCACGCGGCGCACATTGCGTTCTTCGTCGGGATCGTCGGGCTGATCGAGCGTGTCGATCTGCCGGTTGCCGCCGAAAAGCTGATCGAACAGATTGCCGTCGTCGGGTTCGCGGCTGGCTTCTTGCTCCTGCCGGCGCGGCGCGGGCTCGTCCCGACAGCCATTGGCGTCGAGCGCGGCCAGGATGCGGCCGCGGTCGCGCCGCGAGCCGCCGCCGGCAAGCTGAGCGCGCTTGGCTTGCAACGCGTCGAGATTGGCGTTCATGCGATCGATGCTGCTGTTCAGCGCAGCACATTGGCTGACGTTGCGCGAAAACAGCGAAAACCCGCAATTCGCATCGCTCGCCCGGCCGCGCACCTTGTCGAGCTGTTCGAGCTGGCGGGCGATGGCGTTGTCATACTTCCGCACCATGCCGGACTTGCCGCCGCCATTCGATGAAGAAGCAAGCTCGGCTTCCAGCTGCCGGCAGACACGCGAAGCGGCTTGTGGTTCGGTGGCGACGGCCGAAAGCACCAGCGCGCCAAGCAGCGCAGCCAAATGCGTCCACTTTCCGCCTGCCATTGCCAGAGACCCCGCTTGCCTGCCTGTCGCGATGCTACCGGATTCGCGGTTAACCGTTCCCTCAATCTACAACCAAAGATGGTCTTAGCCCATAGACGCGGTGCAAGAGGTGTTCGGACAAGGCGGCAACCGCGCATCTCACTGCTGCATGAAAAAGGCGCAATCGCTCGGGAAATATCTCTCGATCAAGCAATGCCCCGGGGCCTGGCATGACCACGATTAGCCGTCGAACCGCACTGCAGTTCGGTCTGTTGTGCCTGGCAGCGCCCGCCGCCTTGGCGCAGGACAGGCAAGCCGTGCCGGACTGGCGCGGCAAACTGGTCAAAGCCGCGCGTGAGCAGATCGGCGTCACCACTCTCTACGACCCGACCTATGTCCGGCTCGGCTATCCCGGCGGCGATGTCGCGCCGGATCGGGGCGTGTGCACGGATGTCGTCGTGCGCGCCTATCGCCGCGCCTTCAATCTCGACCTGCAGAAACTGGTGCATGAGGACATGGCGGCCAATTTTGCGGCCTATCCCAAGACCTGGGGCCTGAAAGCGACTGACCGCAACATTGACCACCGACGGGTAGGCAACCTTGCCGCCTTTTTCGGCCGCAAGGGCGTTTCCTTGGCCGTAAGCGAGGAGCCCGCCGACTTTCAGCCAGGCGATCTCGTCACCCAGATGCTGCCCGGCAACCTGCCGCACATCGTCATCGTCTCATCCGACCGTTCGGCGGATGTGCCGGAAAGGCCGCTGGTCATCCACAATATCGGGGCGGGCGCCCGGCAAGAGGACACGCTGTTCGCCTTCCGTCAGACCGGGCACTACCGTTTCGCGCCTGCCTGAGGAAACTCAGCTGAAATCAACCACCGCCTGCGCCTTGTGCGCTGCCTCGACCACCGCCAGCGCCGTCATGTTGACGACGCCGCGCGAGGTCACCGACGGCGTCAATATATGCGCCGGCTTGTCGGTGCCGAGCAGGATCGGGCCGACATGCAGCGCGTCCATCATCGTCCTCAGTGCGGACAGCGTGATGTTGGCGGAGTCGAGGTTCGGGAACACCAGCAGATTGGCTTCGCCCTTCAACCGCGAATGCGGATAGACGCGCTGGCGCAGATTCTCCGACAGCGCGGTGTCGGCATGCATTTCGCCGTCGCATTGCAGGTCGGGCGCAACCCGCGCCAGGATCGCCGCCGCCTGCCGCATCTTCAGGGCGCTGGGGGAGTCGCGCGAGCCGAAATCCGAATGCGAGAGCAGTGCCGCCTTCGGCTCGATGCCGAAGCGCTGGATTTCCTCCGCCGCCAGAATGGTCATTTCGGCGATTTCCTCGGCCGTCGGATCGACCGAGACATGGGTGTCGGTCAGGAAAATGATGCCGCGCTGCGAAATCAGCATCGACAGGGTCGACAGATCGCGGTCCTTGACGCCGGGGCGAGCGCCGATGACCAGCGTCACATTGCGCAGATGCCGTTCGAAACGGCCTTCGAGGCCACAGACCATGGCGTCGGCATCGCCGCGCTTCAGCGCCAGGGCCGCAATCACCGTATTGTCGGTGCGCACCATGGTGCGCGCGGCTTCGGTCGTGACACCACGCCGGCCGGCAAGCTCGATCAAAAGGTCGACATAGTGGCGGTAGCGCGGATCGTCTTCCGGATTGATCAGGCCGAAATCGACGCCAGGCTTGATGCGCAGGCCATAGCGCTTCAGCCTGACCTCGATGACATGCGGGCGACCGATCAGGATTGGCTCGGCGATGCCTTCCTCCAGCACAACTTGCGCCGCGCGCAGCACGCGCTCGTCCTCGCCGTCGGCATAGATCACGCGCTTGGCGCTCGACGCCTTGGCCGAGGAAAACACCGGCTTCATCACCAGGCCGGAACGGAAGACGAAGCGGTTGAGCTGGTCGATATAGGCGGCGAAATCGGTGATTGGCCGTGTCGCGACGCCGGTGTCGCAGGCGGCCTTGGCCACCGCCGGCGCAATGCGCAGGATCAGGCGCGGATCGAAGGGCGAGGGGATCAGGAAGTCAGGCCCGAAGATCGGCGTCTCGCCGGAATAGGCGCGCGCCGCGACATCGGACGGCTCTTCGCGGGCAAGGGCTGCAATCGCCCGGACCGCCGCCATCTTCATCTCCTCGTTGATGGCACTGGCGCCGCAGTCCAGCGCGCCGCGGAAGATGTAAGGAAAACACAGTACGTTGTTGACCTGATTGGGAAAATCGGAACGGCCGGTGCAGATCATCGCGTCCGGACGTGCGGCGCGCGCCGCCTCCGGCATGATCTCGGGATTGGGGTTGGCCAGCGCCAGGATCAGCGGCTTTTCCGCCATGTGCTGCAGCAGTTCCGGCTTCAGCACGCCGGCCGCAGACAGGCCGAGGAAGACATCGGCACCCGGGATCACATCGGCCAGCGTGCGGGCCTCGGTGTCCTTCACATAGGGATCTTTCCAGCGGTCCATCTCATCGATGCGGCCCTTGTAAGCGACGCCGAAACGGTCGGTAACCCAGATGTTTTCAACCTTGGCGCCGAGCGAGACCAGCAGGTTGAGGCAGGCGAGCGCCGCCGCACCGGCGCCCGAGGTGACAATCTTGATGTCGGAAATGGTCTTGCCGGCGAATTCCAGCCCGTTGAGCACGGCGGCGGCGACGATGATGGCGGTGCCGTGCTGGTCGTCATGGAACACCGGAATACCCATGCGCGCCTTCAACTGCGCCTCGACCTCAAAACACTCCGGCGCCTTGATGTCCTCGAGATTGATGCCGCCGAAGGTCGGCTCGAGCGCCGAGATCGTCTCGACCATGCGCTCGATGCCGGGCGCGTCGATCTCGATGTCGAAGACGTCGATGCCGGCGAATTTCTTGAACAGCACCGCCTTGCCTTCCATCACTGGCTTGGAGGCGAGCGGGCCGATATTGCCGAGACCGAGCACGGCCGAACCGTTGGAGACGACGCCGACCAGATTGGCGCGCGCCGTATAGTCGGCGGCGGTCGCCGGATTGTCGCGGATTTCAAGGCACGGGGCTGCGACACCTGGCGAATAGGCCAGCGCCAGGTCGCGCTGGTTGCCGAGCGGCTTGGTTGCCTGGATCTCGAGCTTTCCCGGTCGCGGATGCTTGTGGAAGTAAAGGGCGGCTTCGTCGAGGTCCGAACGTGCCGTTTTCTTGTTCTCGCCTTCCATGCGGCCGCTCCCTCGAAACTGCTATGCCGGAGTCCTTTTAGCACGCGGCCAAGGTTTGTCGCGACGCTAAATGACGCTCCGTCAGCTTTCCGCCGCGGCGCGCCGAAAGCCACGTTATATCAGATAGTTATACCGATCTCATCGCAAAAGACTCCTGCTGCTTCGCAGGCGCGTCGATTAGAATGCGCTGACATAAAGGCCGCCATCGACCGGGATGTTCTGGCCCGTGAGATAGCCGGCATGAACCGAGCACAGGAAGGCGCAGATCTGGCCGAACTCTTCGGGCGTACCGAGCCGTCTGGCCGGAACGTCGGCGCTGATGCGGGCCTTGCGGGCGGCAGCAGCGGCCGGGTCTTCCGTCGTGCCGGCCTCGTGCGGGCCGCGTAGCCGGTCGGTGTCGAGCTTGCCCGGCAGCAGGCTGTTGATGGTGACGTTGCGGTCGATCACCGTGCGCGCCACGCCGGCCAGGAACGAGGTCAGGCCCGCACGGGCACCCGATGACAGATCAAGGCCGGGGATCGGTACATAGACCGACAGCGAGGTGATGTTGACGATGCGGCCGAAGCCGCGCTTGGCCATGCCGTCGATGACAGCCTGCACCAGCTCGATCGGCGTGACCATGTTCTGCGTCACGCCTTCGAGGATTTTTGCACGGTCGAGTTCGCGGAAATCGCGCAGCGGCGGACCGCCATTGTTGTTGACCAGAATGTCGGGGTCGGGGCAGGCGGCAAGGAGTGCCTTCTGCACATCGGGTTTCGAGACGTCGCCGACGATCTCCGTCACCTTCACGCCGTAGCGTTCGCGCAGTTCGGCGGCGGTTTTCGCCACCAGTTCGGCATTGCGTCCGTTGACGACCAGATCGCAGCCCGCCTCGGCCAGCGCCATGGCGCAGCCGCGGCCGAGCCCCTTGCTCGAAGCGCAGACAATGGCCTTCTTGCCCCTGATGCCGAGATCCATGACGATTTTCTCCTGTGATTGGCGCGGCAAAGCTAGCCCTTCGGCTGGACCAATCGCAACCGTCATACGGTTGTTGCATGAATCGGGGCATAGCCTGCGCGAAAGCAACGGTGACGATCTGATGTCCAGCACAGAAACCCGCACTTTCCGCAGCATGTTCATATCCGACCTGCATCTCGGATCTAAGGCGGCCAAGGCCGAGTTCCTGATCGACTTCCTGCGGTATCACGACGCCGATATCATCTATCTCGTCGGCGACATCGTCGACGGCTGGCGGCTGCGGCGCAGCTGGCATTGGCCGCAGAGCCACAATGACGTCGTCCAGAAACTGCTGCGCAAGGCGCGCAAGGGCACCTCGATCACCTACATCGCCGGCAATCACGACGAGTTCGCGCGCCAGTTCCAGGGCGTGCATTTCGGCGGCATCGTCGTTGCCGACCGCGCCATCCACGAAACCGCCGACGGCAGGCGCCTGCTGGTCATCCATGGCGATCAGTTCGACACCGTCGTCCACAACCAGCGCTGGCTGGCCTATCTCGGCGACTACGCCTATGACGCGGCCATGCTGGTCAACCGGGTCGTGACCAGGCTTCGCCATCTGCTCGGCCTTCCCTACTGGTCGTTCTCGTCCTGGGCAAAGGGAAGGGTCAAGAGGGCGGTCAATTTCATCGGCTCATTCCAGACCGTGCTCTCCGACGAGGCGCGCCGCTCGCATGTCGACGGCGTCATCTGCGGTCACATCCATCATGCCGTGATCGAGAATTACGGCGATGTGCAGTACATCAACACCGGCGACTGGGTGGAGAGCTGCACGGCGGTGGTCGAGCATTTCGACGGCCGCATGGAGATCATACACTGGGCGAAAATCCTGCCCGAGGCGCCAGACGAACCCTTCATCCCGATGCTGATCGAGGACAGGGTCGTCGAAGCGGCGTGACACCGATTAATCGGTTAGTCCAGCCAGTTTCGACTTTCTCTTCCGCATGTTAAGGGATCGATCTGCGCCGCAGCTATTTTTTTGCAGCGTAATTGGATCGATTCATGTCGCTGCCGCCGCTCTCGCCTGAACAACTCGTCAAGCCGCGCCATTTCGAACTGCGCATGAGCCTGATCTTCGCGACACTCTTCGTGTCGCTGGGAACGCATGTGCCCTTTTTCCCGGTTTGGCTCGAGGCTCAGGGGTTTGACGCCTCGCAGATCGCCGTTATCCTGGCAGCACCAATGTTCCTGCGCGTGGTGACGACGCCGCTTCTCACCGCACTGGCCGACCGGGCGAAGGACAGGGCCGACGTCTATATCGCGCTGGTCGCAGCGACCATGGTGCTTTCCGCCGGCTATTTCCTCACCCCCACCTATGCCATGGTGCTAGCCGTTTCGCTGGCGCTGACGGTGGTGTGGACTCCGCATTCGCCGATCGCCGATTCGCTGGCGCTGTCGGGCGTGCGCCGCTTCGGTTCCAATTACACCGCGATGCGCAAATGGGGCTCGATCTCCTATCTCTGCGCCAATGCCGCCGGGGGCTTCATCCTGTATTGGACAAGCGTGCAGGCCGTGCCGGTGATCATCTTCCTGTCGCTTGCAGCCGCACTGGTCGCCGGGCTGCTGGCGCCCCGTCTTGGCCGTCCGCGCCGGGCCTCGCCGCTGTCGGCCACCGACATCCAGCATTCGGCGCCCAGCCTGCTCAACCCTTATTTCCTCTATTTCACCCTCGGCGTCGGCATCATCACCGCCAGCCATGCCTTTCTCTACGGCTTCGTATCGATCTACTGGAAGTCGATCGGCATCAGCGGCTCCGTCATCGGCCTGCTATGGGCTTGGGGCGTCGTAGCCGAAGTCTGCATGTTTTTGTTTTTCAACCGTATTTTCGGCTCCGTCTCGGTCGTCAAGGTGATGCTGATCGCCGGCATCGGCTCGATCGTGCGCTGGATCGCCTTTCCGCTGATCTGGCCGCTCGGGCTTGGCGTAAGCGGCTTCTTCGGCGTCCAGACCTTGCACTCGGTGTCGGTGGCGATGGTGCTGATCGGCCTGCAGAGGATGATCGGCGAGACGGTTTCGGAAGAGCGCACCGGTGCCGCGCAAGGCATTGCCTATTTCTTCAATGGCTTCTTCATGGCTGCGGTGACGCTGGCATCCGGCCCGCTTTACGAGCGCTACGGCGTCGACGGCTTCCTGGCGATGATCCCGATCGCCATCATCGGCCTGGCGCTGATCGGGCTCGCCGCGCGCTCAGCCCCACAGCATCCTGTCAGGCGGTGACACCAGCGACCCCTGGTAGACGAGGCTGGGATCGCGGTCGCGCGCCAAAAGCAGCGGACCGTCGAGATCGACGAACTCGGCGCCTTGCGCGAGCAGCACCGCCGGCGCCATCGCCAGCGAGGTGCCGACCATGCAGCCGACCATCACCTCGAAACCCAGTTCGCGGGCGCGGTCACGAAGGGTAAGCGCAGCAGTCAGGCCGCCGGATTTGTCGAGCTTGATGTTGACGGCGTCATAAAGGCCGACAAGTTCTTCGAGGTCCTTGGCCTCGTGCACGCTTTCGTCGGCGCAGATTGGCACGGGGTGCGCAATGTGGCGCAAGATGGCATCATGGCCGGCGGCAAGCGGCTGTTCGATCAGGGTGATGCCGTGGTCGGCCGCAAAAGCGAGGTTCTCGACGATGTTGGTATCGGTCCAGCCTTCATTGGCGTCGAGGATGATGCGGCTGTTGGGTGCCGCTTCGGTCACGGCGCGGATGCGGGCTACATCGTTGTCGCCGCCGATTTTGACCTTGAGCAACGGCCGTCCGGCATTGGCGCGGGCTTGCGCTGCCATCGCTCCCGGCTCGCCCAGCGACAGCGTGTAGGCCGTCTCCAGCGCCGACAAGGGCAAGGCCTGGATGGAGTCCGCCACCGCGATGCCGCTCATCTTCGCCTCCAGGTCCCACAAGGCACAATCGATGGCGTTGCGGGCAGCCCCCGCCGGCATTGCGTCGAGCAGGCCCTTCCGGCTGATGCCGCCCTCTATCCGGTTGCGCATCGCCTCGATCGCGTCGCGCACGCCGTCCATGGTCTCGCCATAGCGCTTGTAGGGGACGCATTCGCCCCATCCGCGATTGTCCCCATCGCTGATCGTGCAGGTGATGACTTCGGCTTCGGTCTTCGATCCGCGTGAGATGGTGAAGGTGCCGGCGATGGGAAAACGCTCGGCCTCGACCGAAATGACACGCGCCATAATTTTCTGCTCCGGCTATGCAACATCAGGCTGTCGGCAAATCGACAGCTTCAACCCGTCAGGCTAAACAGGACGCCATGTTGACCATCGGCAAACGCGACGCAAGCGGCAACGCCGCCAAGGAGGCCGACCACCAGCCCCGCGTCGCGGTCGGCGAGGAGGGTGGCGTCCTCGGTTGCGCTTTCTCCGGAATCTGGACGACGCGGACAGTGGCGCTGATCGATGCCGAGATGCGCAAGATCGAGCAGCGCAAAGGCTTTCAGACGTTGGCCCTCGACCTCTCCAACATCGAGAAGATTGATACGGCCGGCGCCTGGTTGATCGACCGCCTGGTCAGCGTCTTTGAGAAGAAGGGCGTCGAGGTCAGGATGCAGGGGCAAAGCGATGTTGCCTCGATCCTGCTTGGTGCTGTCGGCGAGGCCGTTCGGCGCGAGCCCGAATCGGGCCGTGCCCCGCGCCCCAACATCGTCCTTCGCGGACTGGAGGCGATCGGCCGCCGCGTCTATGAGATGCGCGACGATTTCCTCGCCTCGATGAACATCCTCGGCGCCACCATCGGCGGCGCGCAGATGAAACTCGGGCGCGGCCATGCCATCAACCCGGCGGCGATCTTCAACCAGATCGATCGCATGGGTGTCGGCGCCATCCCGGTGGTGGCGTTGATGTCGGCCATCGTTGGCGCCATCGTCGCCCAGCAGGGCGCCTACCAGCTCAACTATTTCGGCGCCAACATCTTCGTTGTCGACCTGGTCGGCGTGCTGATCCTGCGCGAACTCGGTGTGCTGATGACCGCAATCATGATCGCCGGCCGCTCCGGCAGCGCCATCACCGCCGAGATCGGCTCGATGAAAATGCGCGAGGAGGTCGACGCGTTGAAGGTCATCGGCCTCAACCCGATCGGCGTGCTGGTGTTTCCGCGCCTGGTGGCGCTGGTGATCGCGCTGCCCTGTCTCACCATCATTGCCAATTTTGCAGCCCTTGGCGGCGGCATCCTCGCTGCCTGGCTTTATTCCGGCATCACGCCGTCCGCTTTCATCGATCGGCTGCGCGGCGCGATCGACATCAGCACCATCTTCGCCGGCCTGATCAAGGCGCCGTTCATGGCCATGATCATCGGCACCATCGCTTCCGTCGAAGGCATGAAAGTCGGCGGCAGCGCCGAATCGCTGGGCCTGCACGTCACCGCCTCGGTGGTGAAGTCTATCTTCGTCGTCATCATCCTCGACGGCCTTTTCGCCATCTTCTACGCCTCGATCGAGTTCTGACATGATGGGTAAGAGCTCAAAGGCGATCAAGGCTGAGCAAGGGACGAACGAAAGCGATATCGTGCTCTCCGTGCGCGACATTACTGTCTCGCTGGATGACAAGCTGATCCTCGACAAGCTGGCGCTCGATATCAAGCGCGGTGAAATCCTCGGTTTCGTCGGCGCCTCGGGCGCCGGAAAATCGGTGCTTCTGCGCACCATTCTCGGCCTGCTGCACAAGCAGTCCGGCACGATCAAGCTGTTCGGCGTCGACGTCGACAAGGCGAGCGACATCGAACGGTTGCGCGTCGACATGCGGCTTGGCGTGCTTTTCCAGCATGGAGCGCTGTTTTCGGCGCTGACGGTGCAGGAAAACGTGCAGGTGCCGATGCGCGAATATCTCGATTTGCCGAAGAAGCTGATGGACGAGCTGGCCTTGCTCAAGATCGAGCTGGTCGGCCTGCCGCCGGACGCCGCGCAAAAATTCCCCTCGGAGCTTTCGGGCGGCATGATCAAGCGCGCCGCCCTGGCGCGGGCGCTGGCGCTCGACCCCGACATCGTCTTCCTCGACGAGCCGACGTCCGGCCTTGACCCGATCAGCGCGTCCGAGTTCGATGAATTGGTCGTCAAGCTGCGCGATACGATGGACCTGACGGTCTATATGGTCACACACGATCTCGACACGCTCTTTACCGCTTGCGACCGGGTGGCGGTGCTCGGCAACAAGAAAATCCTGGTCGAAGGCACGATCGACGACATGCTGAAGAGCGAGGAGCCGTGGGTAAAATCCTATTTCCGCGGAAAACGCGCCCGGCAACTTGATCTTGCGGCGCGCGCATAGCCATAAGTGGGGCAATGGAAACCAGAGCCAACTACGTCATTGTCGGCATTTTCACGCTGGCCGCTATCCTGGCGGCCTTCGCGTTCGTCTACTGGACAGCGCAGATTGGCGATCGCGGCGAGACGGCGGAGTTGCGCGTGCGCATTCAGGGCTCGGCCTCAGGCCTTGGCCCGGGCAGTCTGGTGCTGTTCAACGGCGTCAAGGTTGGTGTGGTCAAGCGGGTCTATTTCGACCGCAACGATCCGAACGCCGCCATCGCTACGACCGAGATAGACACGACAACACCGCTCACCAAATCGACGCAGGCCGATATCGGCATCGCCAGCCTTGCCGGCCAGGTCAACATCGAATTGAAGGGTGCCAATCCCAAGGAGCCGAACCTGCTTGAGGAGGCGGCCAAGGAAGGCAGGGTCGCTGAAATTCTCGCCAACCCGTCGGCTGTCAACAATCTCCTGCAGACGGCGCAAAACATCTTCACCCGTGCCGACAAGGTGCTGTCGGACCTCGAAGGCTTCACCAAGGATGTGCGCGGGCCACTGACCCAGACCGTCAAGAACGCCCAGACGTTCTCGGATGCGCTTGCCAAGAATGCCGACGGCATCGACAAGTTCCTGACTGCCGTCAGCGCGCTGTCGGATGAGTTGAAGGGTGTTTCCGGCAAGCTCGACGGCACGCTGAAGGCCGCCGAGGGCCTGCTCAACGCCGTCGACAAGGACAAGATCAAGAGCATCGTCGCCAACGTCGATGCGGTGACGGGCAACCTCAAGGAAACGTCGAAGCAGCTCGACGGCGTGATCAAGAACGTCGATACGGCGGTCGGCTCGGTCAATGATTTCGCCACGCGCACGCAAGGCACGCTGGCCAAGGTCGACAATGTGCTCGACGGCATCGATCCGGCGCAGGTGCGGGTGGCGCTCGCCAACATCCAGAAGGCCAGCGAAAACGCCAACAAGGCCGCCGCCGACATCGCCAAGGTGACCGACAAGTTCGCCGACCGGGCCGACGATATCGACGAGACCATCAAGGATGCCAAACAGCTGGCGCAGCGCCTCAACGATGCCTCGGTGCGCGTTGACGGCATCCTGAAAAGGGTCGACACGCTGCTGGGTTCAGGCCAGGCCGACGGCGTGATGGCCGACGCCAGGGACACGTTGAAATCGTTCAAGCAGGTCGCAGACACGCTGAACGCACGGCTTGGCACCATTACCGACAATCTGGCGCGGTTCTCCGGCCAGGGCCTGTCGAATGTCGAAGCGCTGGTCCAGGACAGCCGGCGTTCGATCAGCCGCATCGAAGAGGCGGTGACCGATCTCAGCCGCAACCCGCAGCGCATCCTGTCGGGCGGTGACGGCGAGGTCCGGCAGTTCGATGGCAGGGCACGGCGTTGACTTCCGTGCCCGCCCGCCGCAAGAAGTTGAACCGCGACTGCGGGTTGGTCTTACGATCCGGGGACAACGGGGATCGCGCGTGACGTTCAGCTTGGGTGGGTATAAATCTGCTGTCGTGTTGCTTGGCTTGACGCTTGCCGGTTGCGCGGCATTGGGAGGCAAGCCGGCGCCGCTCGATACGTTCGAGCTTTCCGCTCCCTCGATCGACATGCGGGGCCACAGCCGCCGCCAGATCCTGATCGCCCAGCCATCCGCGCTCAAGGCGCTGGACAGCCAGAACATCGTCATCAGGCCGTCCGACCACTCGATCCAGTACCTCAAGGGCGCGCAATGGGCGGATCGCCTGCCGCTCATCGTGCAGGCCAGGCTCGCCGAGACGTTCCAGCATTCCGGCAGCTTTACCGGTGTCGGCAAGCCGGGCGAGGGCTTGGCGATCGACTATCAAATCATCGTCGAGGTGCGGTCCTTCGACGTTCGCGTCAATGGCGGCGAACATGCCGAGGTCGACCTGTTCGTGCGCATCCTCAACGACCGTAATGGCGAGGTGCGCGCCTCGAAGGACTTCACCGCGAGCGCGCCGGTCTCCGGCAGCGGCAACGCAGCCTATGTCGGTGCACTCGACGACGCCTTCGGCCAAGCTGCAAAGGATATCGTCCGCTGGACGGATCAGGTGATCTGAGCGAGGCGATTGCTTCGTATCGCGACAAGATAGTGCGTTTGGTTGCGATCCTTCGCGCCCCTCCAAGCTTTCGGGAATGAAAAAAGGCGGGAAATTCCCGCCTTTTTTTGAACCTTCCTGTCGCCGTCAGTGCAACCGGCCGCTCGCGTGGGCCAGCATGGTGTAGACCTTGCCGGTGTCCGACGTCAGGTAGGTCTGCGCCATGATGTTGTCGCGGTCGTTGCGCGAGACGTCCTTGAGCAGCTTTTCGAAGTCGTCGCAATAGCGATCGACGGCGGCGCGGAACTCCGCCTCTCCCTGATACTTGCGCCGGATTTCGTCGAAGGTCTGCTGGCCCTTCAGCGTGTAGAGGCGGCGCGTGAACACGTCACGTTCGCCGCGCCGGTAGCGGTTCCACAGCTCGATCGAAGCGTCATGGTCGATCGCCCGGGCAATGTCGACGGAGAGCGAGTTGAGCGACTCCATGACATGCAGCGGCGAACGCTGGGCGGGTGTTGCGCGCGGCGCCTCCGCGGGCGCTGCCGGCCTGGCGACTTCTTCCTCGCGTGATGCCCCGGTCAGGAGGTCGCGCACCCAGCCGCCTTGCGGTGTACGGGCGTTGGCGTCGCGCTGGCGCGGTGCCTCGGCGGGACGTTCGATATCGAGCGTGCCGCGCAGGCCGCCGAGCGGAACCTGCGGAGCCGGGCCCTCGGCCTGCGGCGCCGGCGGCGGGCGGCGTACCGGCTCGGCCGGGCGCTGGACCGGCGCTTGCGGCGCCGGGCGCAAATTACGGGGCTCGGAATTGTCGCCCCCGCCGCGGCCCGATTTCGCAACGATATCCGAAAGTTCCTTGAGCGCGTTGATCTGCTCGGAAACGGCACGGCGGATCGCCGACGTCGATTCCTTGGCCTCTTCCGGCATCTCGATGACGCCCTTCTTGAGCTCGGCGCGTGTGAGGTCAAGCTCGCTCTTGATCGAGCTTGCGGTGCGCCGCATCTCCTCGGTCGCATCGGCAAACCGGTTGGTTGCCGAATCGACCACTTCCGCAATGGCAATGCGGATCTTGTCGGCCGATGCCAGCGTCCTGCCTTCGGCATTCTGCATCGTCTGACCGACAAGGCTCTCGAACGAACGCATCACCTTCTCGAGGTCTTCCGACTTCTTGACCAGGCCGACGGCGAGATCTTCCAGCGACGACTGCCTCTCCAGCGTGTGTTCCAGATTGCTCTGCGCCGAGCTCAGCAGGTCGGAAGCCGACGACAACAGACGGCTGTGCTCGTCGAACTTGGTGGCGATCGAGGCGACTTCGCGCAACGTCGCAGACGACAGTTCGGTAAGCCGCGTCGTATTCGAATCGACCAGGCGGGCCGAGCTGGCGAAGGTCTGCGCCGCCTTTTCGGTGGTCGCCGCGAAGCTTTGCGTGCTGCCGCTGAGGCGTTCGTCGACCTGGCCGAGATTGACCGCCGCCTGCTCGATCAGCTCACCGAGTTGCGCACTGGATACGCTCATGCGGCCGATAAGATCGGCGACACTGTCGGCGAGCGACGAGCGCGCGCCTTCGACGGCCGACAGCGTTTCGGCCGTGCGGCTGGCGAGCGCGTTGACGAGGGCGGCGTTTTCGCTCCGCAGCTTCTCGGTGGCGCGTTCGGTAACCTCTTCCATGCTCTTTTGCAGTTCCGAGCCGCCCTGGGCGAAGCGCTCGACCAGCGGCCGTGCGGTTTCGTCGAGGATTTTCGACAGTTCGGCCGAACGTGCTGCCAGCATCGTGTTGAGCTCGCGGGTGTTGGTGCCGATGGTCTTGGCCGCGTCGTTGGTGCTCTGGCCGATATGTTGGCCAACCGCGGTGAAGGTCTCGGCAATCGTGTTGGCGCGCGAGATCAGTTGCGCCTCGGCGCTCGACACCTGCTCGTTGAGCTTCTGGCCCATCGTCTCGGTGGTGTAGGCGAGGCGGTTTTCGACACTCGCGACCTGTTCCTCGACGCGGGTGGTTGCGGCAGCGACGCTCGCTGCCAGCCGCTCGTCGGCGCCGGCCAGAGCCTGCTCCATCTCGCGGGCGTGGACGGCAAGTTCCTGGCCGGTCTGGCGTGCGCGTTCGGCAACCCGCTGCTCGGTGCTGGCGAAGGCGCCGACGATGTTGTCGGCATGCTCGCCGATCGTCGAGGTGGAGTCGGCGATGCGCGACACCAGGCGGTGATCGGCCTCGTCGAAGATGCGGCTGATCTCGGTGGCGCGGGCCGACAGGGCGTCCGAACCCTCGGCGATGCGCGAGATCAGCTGCTGGTCGGCGGCGTCGAAGATGCGGCCGAGGTCGGAGGCGCGGGCGGCAAGCGCTTCGGCGGATTCGCCGATGCGCATGCTCAGCCGCTGGTCGGCACCCTCGAAGTTGCGCAGGATGTCGCCGGCGCGGTCGGCGAGCGACTGCGCCGTCTCGACCGCACGGGCGACCAGCTTCTGGTCGGCGGCGTCGAACGTGCCGGCGATTTCGCCGGCGCGGGCAGCCATCCGTCCGGCCGTTTCTTCAGCGCGGGCGAGCAGCGAGTTCGACGTCTCGTCGTGCCGGGCAAGCAGCGCGCTCGTCGTGTCCTCGGCACGTGCGTGCAGGCGGCGATCCGCGTCCTCGAAAGTGCGGGCGATGTCCTCGGCGCGGGCGAGCAGGGCGGCCGACGTCTGCTCGGCGCGCTCTGCGATCTTGCGGTCTGCATCGCTAAAGGCAGCACCCGCCTGTTCATGCAGGGCGCTGGTGACTTCCATCACCTTCTCACGCAGGGCGCCGGCAACGAAGACGGCGCTCTTTTCGAGCACGTTGCGGACATTGTCGACACCCACCGACAGCGCGCGCTCCATGGTTCCGGCGCGTTCCTCGATGATACCGGTCTGCTTGCTGAAGGCTTGTTCGATCTTCTCGACGTCGGCTGCGATAGCCGCCGAGATATCGGTGCTCCTGCCGGCAATCTGGTCGATATGGCCCGACAGCGAGCGGTCGACATCCTTGCGTGTGTCGGCGAGCTTTGCCAGATCGTCTTCCAGCGCCTGGGTCAGCATGTTGCGGCCTTCGGCCAGCTTGCCGACATGCCCCGCAATGATGTCGTCGACCTCACTGCGGCTTGCCGACAGCTTCTGCAGGTCGGCTTCCAGCGCGCGCTTCAGGATGTCGCGGCCTTCGGCCAGCTTCTCGACCTGGCCTGCGACCAGCCCGTCGATGCTCGACCGGCTCTCGGCCAGCTTGGCGAGGTCGTCCTCAAGAGCCTTCGACAGCGTCGCGCGATCCTGGACGAGCTTGTCGCTGTGGCCCTGGAGCAGGCTGTTGACATTTTCCAGATCGGCTTCCAGCACCCGTGCGAACTCTCCACGGTTTTCGGTCAGCTTCTGCGACTGGTCGGCAATGGCGCTCCTGATCGTGTTGAGATCGGCTTCGAGCGCCCGCTTGAGGATGTCGCGGCCCTCGGCGAGCTTCTCGACCTGTCCGGCGACCAGCCCATCGATGCTGGAGCGGCTCTCCGCCAGCTTGGCGATGTCGTCTTCCAGTGCCTTCGAGAGGGCCGAACGGTCCTGGACGAGCCTGTTTTGATGATCGGCCATGATGCCGCTCACATTGTGCAGATCATCCTGAAGCGCCTGGGATAGCGTCGAACGATCCTGGACAAGCCGGCTCGTGTGGTCGGCGATCAGGCTGTTCACATTCTGCAGATCGGCTTCCAGAGCCTTGGAAAGCTGGCTGCGCTCTTCCGCCACCCTGTCGGAATGACCCGCGATGGCACCCTTGATGGTATTGATGTCGGCTTCGAGCGCGCGCTTAAGGATGTCGCGGCCTTCGGCCAGCTTCTCGACCTGGCCAGCGACCAGCCCGTCGATGCTCGACCGGCTTTCGGCCAGCTTGGCGAGGTCGGCCTCCAGCGTCTGGGACAAGAGGCCACGATCGTCGGCGAGCCGGTTCGAATGATCGGAGAGCAGACCCCTGATCCCGGACAGATCGTTCTCCAGCGCCTTGCTGAGTTCGGAGCGGTCTTCGGCCAGTTTCGCCGAGTGGTTCTCGATCACGCCCTTGATGCCGATAATGTCGTTTTCGAGCGCCTTGGTCAGGACGGCGCGGCCTTCGGCGATCTTCTCGACCTGGCCGGCGACCAGCCCGTCAATCGAGGCGCGGCTGTCGGCGAGCTTGCCGAGATCGGCTTCCAGGGCACGTGAAAGAATGTTGCGGCCTTCGGCCAGTTTTCCGACATGTCCGGCGACCATTTCATCAATGATCGTACGGGCTTGCACAAGTTTCCCGGAGTCTTCATGCAAGGCCTGGTTAAGCCGGTTGCGGCCCTCTTCGAGCCGTTCGAGATGGCTGCCCAGCGACGCATCGATGGCGGCGCGGGACTCGTTGACCTTGCGCAGATCCTCTTCCAAAGCGCGCGAAATCAGGTTGCGGCCTTCGGCCAGCTTCTGCACCTGGTTGGTTACCGCTGCGTCGATGCCGGCGCGGCCCTCAGCGAATTTCGCCAGGTCGGCCTGCATGGCCTCCGCCATGCGTTCGCGGCTTTCGGACAGCTTGCGGCTGTGGTTTTCGACAGCTTCCTCGATGCCGACGCGGGCATCGGCGAGGCGCTGGATGTCGGTATCGAAGGAGCGCGACACGACATGGCGGGCCGCCTCCATACGGCCGGCGAAATCGCTGGCGCGGGCTTCGAGCATCGACGAGGTCGATGAGACGATGTCGGCCATGTCGGCGCCGATCTGGGTCTTGCCCTGATCGATCATCGCCGACAAATGGTCCTTGCTCTCGGCAAAGGTGTGGGCGATTTCACGGGCGCGCTCTACCAGCGTCTCGTTGATCTGGCGGGCACGAGCCTCAAGGGCGGCGTTGAGTTTTTGGGTGCCGGTGTCGAGCGCTTCGGCGCGGGTCTCGAATTCACTGATCAGCGCCTGGCCACGTTCGGCCAAGGTGCGCTCGATGCCGCTGAGGCTGGATTCGAATTCCGAGCTCAGGGTCCGGGCGGCGCCGCCGAGCAGCGACACCATTCCGGTGGTGCGGTCGTCGAGCAGGTCGGTCAGCGACCGGGTCAGGCCGTCCGTGGTGTCCGTCAGCTTGGCGATGCGTGTATCGAGCAGCGATGCGAAGGCTTCGCCCGATGTCGACAGCCGGTCGGTGATCGTATCGAGCCGGCCTTCCACCTGATCGAAGATCGACATCGAGCTTTCGTTGATGCGGTCGATCAGCGTGTCGCCGGAATTGGTGATCGTCATCGAAAGCTTGGTCGAGGCGTTGAGGATCGAGTCGCGAATGATGTCCGAGGCAGCGCCGATTTCGTCCTTCAGCGTCTCATGCGCGCCTGTGATCGAGGCGCGCACGCGCTCGGCATGGGTGACGACGGCTTCGCGCTCGCTGCCCAGACCGTCGACCAGCGAGCGGATGCGGGATTCGTTCTCGGAATAGGAGCGTTCGATCTGGTTGACCTCGCTGTGGACCAGCGTTTCGAGCTCGACGGCGCGCGCCAAAGTGCGCTCGATGCCTTCGCCCATCGCCGCCACCTCGCGGCGAACGGCCTGGCCGATCATCATGACACGGTCCTGGGCGAGGTTTTCCGGCTCCGCCAGGCGGAAAGCCACTTCCGTCATCGACTGGGCGGCGATGCGCATTTCCTGCGCGCGGCGGATCATCGCCGCGAAGGCCCAAAACAGGACAACCGGAATGATTGCCGCGATTGCGAGGCCGATCAGTTCGGGGCGGGCCAGGAGCTGATCGAATGTACGGATTTTCCAGATGCTGGGGCCAAACAGGAGGTTGGCAAGGCCGCCTGCGCCGGCAATCCAGGCCAGCGACACGAACGCCACGACCCAATAGATCGTGCTCGACGCGCGCCGGTTGAGGCTGTGCAGCAGCGTCTTGTAGTCTTTCTGGTGGTCATCGTTTGCCGGCTTGAAACCGGCCGGCTGGGCGGCGTTGCGCGATTCAACCGGGCGCAACTCCGCCGGCTTGGCCTTGGCAGCAGGCGCCGCGCTTTGATTCTGTTGGACGGGTGCGCTTTGAACGGGGGCGGGTTTCTGGGTGCGGCCCTCGCGCGCCAGCTCGTCGGCGGCCTGCGAAATCTGCGCTTCCAGATCTTCCATCGACGCCGCAATATCGAGATCGCCGCTGCCGTCTCCGCTAAGGTCTAGGTCTAGTGCCTTTTCGAGTTCCCTGGCTACGTCGCTGTCGAGATTTCTGGTCGTCGTTGGTTTCTTCGCCATGCCTTCGCTACCCTGTACTAGCTGCCGAGGGACTTATGATTTTGGCCTGATTCTGGCTTGTCTGGTCCCACGCAGGAGGCTGAAAATGGACCCTCGTATCGTAATGACACACAGGGGTAAAGAAAACATGCATTCCGCGAGATACGTAAAACTTTAAATATAAGGTTAACGAGAACGTGATTTCGCCGCCTCCACGGCAACAATTTTCCAGCCCATCCATTAACGCGTTGGCGACGGAAATCGCCTAGGTTTTTTGGTGATTGGCACAGGGAGTTTCAAATTGGTACGCGGTGAAAACGGCATTGCCTTCTCAATGCCGGGCGGCGATGTGTCGGGACCTGCCCGTTCGCGGCCGGTGGATATGGCCCATCTGGCCCGTCAGACAATGGGCGATCGCGCCCTCGAACAAGAGGTACTGGCACTCTTCGTACAGCAGGCCCTTTCTGTCCGCGACAGAATAGTCGACGCCGATGTCAGGGAGAGGCTGCTTCTGGCACATGGGCTGAAAGGTTCGGCGCGCGGGGTCGGCGCCTTTGCCATCGCCGACTGCGCCTCATCGATCGAACAGCAGCCGGAAGACATGCGCACCCTCAAGCGCCTCGGAGCCCTGATCGAGGAAGTGCGCGATTTCATTGCCGCCATCAACCGATGAAGGCTGCCGCTCGGCAGCTACCACCGGGATGAATCAGCGGGGCCAGCGCTCGCTTTAGCCAGCTTTCTGAAAAAACGTCACAAGGCGGCGCTTTCGCGCCGCAGTTGACTTGTCCGGTGGAGTGATTATCTCGGCTGAGACTCCCTTCAGGTGACAAATGACCAAGCTGACCTTCATCGCCCATGACGGCACTCCTTTCGATGTCGAGGCCGAAAACGGCTCGACCGTCATGGAGAATGCGATCCGCAACGCGGTGCCGGGCATCGAGGCCGAATGCGGCGGCGCCTGCGCCTGCGCGACTTGCCATGTCTATGTCGACGAAGCCTGGACGGCCGAGGTCGGCGAGCCGGAGGCGATGGAGGAGGACATGCTGGACTTCGCCTATGACGTCCAGCCGAATTCGCGCCTGTCCTGCCAGATCAAGGTCCGCGACGCGCTTGACGGCCTCGTCGTGCGCGTGCCCGCTCGCCAGGGCTGAACCAACTTCTTTCGGATTTTTACCGCCGGCGCTTGGCAGCAAGCCAATGCTCATGCAGTCTCGCGCCAGTTTGGCAATGAGGCTCGCCTGGCATGACCGACGTAATCAAGACCGACGCACTCATTGTCGGGGCAGGGCCGGTTGGTCTGTTCGCCGTGTTCGAACTCGGCCTCTTCGACATGAAGTGCCATTTGATCGACATCCTCGACCGGCCGGGCGGCCAGTGCGCCGAGCTTTATCCGGAAAAGCCGATCTACGATATTCCGGGCTGGCCCTCGATCTCGGCACAAGGCCTGGTCGACAAGCTGCTCGAGCAGATCCACCCGTTCAAGCCCGACTTCACTTTCAACCGCATGGTCTCCAGCCTGGAGAAGCTGGACGATGGCAGTTTTCGGGTCACCACCGACGAGAACGAGGTGTTCGAGGCCAAGGTGGTGGTGATCGCTGCCGGCGGCGGGTCGTTCCAACCCAAGCGGCCGCCCATTCCCGGCATCGAGGCCTATGAGGGCAAGAGCGTCTTCTATTCGGTGCGCCGCATGGAGGATTTCCGCGGCCACGACCTCGTCATCGTCGGCGGCGGCGATTCCGCGCTCGACTGGACGCTAAACCTGCAGCCGGTGGCAAAAAGCGTTACGCTGGTCCACCGCCGCCCGGAATTCAGGGCGGCGCCCGATAGCGTCAACAAGATGTACGCCATGCAGGAGATGAAACAGCTGGAATTCCGCGTCGGCCAGGTAAGCGGCCTGGCTGGCGCCGACGGCCAGCTGGCGTCCGCGACCATCAAAGGCGGTCCTGACGGCGATATCGAGGTGCCATGCACGCGCATGCTGCCGTTCTTCGGCCTGACCATGAAGCTCGGCCCGATCGCCGAATGGGGGCTCAATCTTCACGAGAACCTGGTTCCGGTCGACACCGAAAAGTTCCAGACCTCGGTTCCCGGCATCTTCGCCGTCGGCGACATCAACTGGTATCCCGGCAAGCTGAAGCTGATCCTGTCGGGTTTTCACGAAGTGGCGCTGATGGCGCAGGCGGCCAAGCGCATCATCAGCCCCGGCGAGCGCATCGTCTTCCAGTACACGACGTCGTCGACGAGCCTGCAGAAGAAGCTCGGCGTCGTGGAGTAGGTCCTACCGGGCTCTGTATCACTCCACCAGGACTGCCGCCTCGGTTTCGTCGCGGCCACGCAGCGACTTCTCCGGCATCAGCGCCAGCGTGATCAGCGACAGGACGAGCGTGATGGCCGCGGCAAGGAAGATCATCATGAACGGCGTCGCCGAGACGATCTGTCCGGCGGCCGGCACGCCTTCGCCCGCAAGCGGCAGGCCATAGCCGAGCGCGACGGCGCCGAGCATGGCGACGCCGAGCGCGCTGCCCAGCGAACGCAGGAAAGTCAGCACGCCGGTGGCGACGCCGAGATGCGCGCGGTCGACGGCGTTCTGCACCGAGACGGTGACGACCGGGAAGGTGGTGCCGCTTCCAAGCCCGACGCAGATGGTCAAGAGTTCGACCACCAGCAGCGAGGCGCGGCCTGCAGCCAGGCTGAGCACGCCAAGACAGATGATGGCGAAGAGAACGCCGATCATGGCGATGCGCTTGTAGTGGAAGAAGCGCGGTATCGTGCGGCCGCTGAACGTCGCGCCGGCGACCGTGCCGAGCAGCAGGCCGAGCATGGCAAGGCCTGACTGGCTGACCGATAGGCCGATGATCGACTGCAAATAGACCGGCAGGTACACGGACAGGCCGATATTGGCGGCCTGCAGCAGGAACATCGACGCCGTTCCGGCAAGCACGATGGGATTGCTGAGCACTTCCAATGAAATCAGCGGCTCGGTCGCTCGCATCAGCCGCAGCGCGAACGCGCCCCAGAAGACCGACGAACAGGCGAGCAGGCCGAGAATCTCGCGAGAGGCCCATGGATAGGCGCTGCCGCCCCAGTTGAGCGCCAGGAGCAGCAATGCCGTCGCCACAACCAGAAGCAGCGCGCCCAGGGCGTCGATGCAATGGCGCTTTGCGGCGACCGGCAGTTTGCGCAGCGGCTTGTTGATGATCGCCATCGCCACCAGGCCAAGCGGAATGTTGATCCAGAAGATCAGCGACCAATGCAGATGTTCGGCAAAACCGCCGCCGAGCAACGGTCCGGCGATGCTGGCGACAGCCCATGTGCCCGAAATCCAGGCGGCATAGCGCGCCCGTTCGCGCGGCGGCACCAGGTCGCCGATGACGATCTGCGCCAGGGCGAACAGGCCACCGCCGCCCCCACCCTGGATCGCCCGGCCGATGACCAGCACGAACATGTTGGGCGCCAAGGCACTGACCAGCGACCCCACGAGGAAGATCAGGATCGCCGCATAGACGGTCGGCCGGCGGCCATGGACGTCGGAGATCTTGCCATAAAGCGGCGCCATGGCGGTCGCCGTCAGGAGATAACCGGTCACGATCCACGGCAGATAGTCGGCGTGGCCGAGCGCACGGCCGATGGTCGGCATGGCCGGCGCGACGATTGTCTGGTCGAGCGCCGCCAGGAGCATCGACAAAAGGATGCCGGCGATGATGACGTTCTTCTCGCTTTCCGTCAGCGGCGCGGCGGGCGCCACCATAGCCGGATTGTCGACAGCCTGGTCCATATCAGTTCATCCATAACGTTTGAGAGCGGTGCCAAATGGCCGCTTCGCTATACGCCGCCTCAATTGGTCTTGATCTCGTGTTTCGAAGCTCGCGTCTTGCGGGCCTGACATATGTCGTCCCGTATAGGCCGATTTCGACCCTTGCCCGAAAATTTTCAGCGGCTGGCCTCATGTTTCGGCAGGATTGGCTTGTTCCAGTCCCGTGGTCAGCCAGGCGGAACCTGGCCGCTTTCGACGCGCTGCATGCGGTAGCGCAGCAGCCGCAGAATGCGGCTTTCGAAGTTGACGCCTTCGACGCGGTCGAAGCGCAACTGATCCTGGTCATGCCGGGCGAGCTCGGTCGCGGTGATCTGCGCCGCTTTCGCCTTTGCCTCGGCGCAGGTCTTTTGCGGAAAGCTCCCGTTCAGCGCGTCCTCGAGCTGACGGCCGTGGTTCTTGGCAATCTCGACATGGCGCTCCTCGTGGCGCTTGATGTCTGCCGACAGCGTATCCCAGAACAGCCTGACATCGGGGTCGGCCTTGCGCGGCCGGCGCCACTCCGGAAGGATGACCTTGACCTTGACGGTGACGGCAGCCTTGGCAATGTGGCAGGAATCGGCAGTCTGCGCGTAGCTGATGCGGGTGGTGAACGCCATCTGGGTCGCACCCGGATGCCGCATGCCGGTGCTTTTCACCTCGGGTCCATGCTTCGACAATTGCGTCTCGATGTCATCGAGCGTGCTGCCGCCGATGGCAAAATAGCTATAGGTCTTCACCAGATTGGTCGCGCCCGCCGGCGGGGCGGTCAAAGCCAGCATCAGGGCGCAGAGCAGGGGTCGCTTCATCATGTTGCCTCTTCACTCACCTTGCTTTACGGCCGTTGCCGGCGCAACCGAATTGATCCTCCACCGATCACGCATCGTTGATGGATTGCAAGCGCTCGATGGGTCACATGGTTGAAGGACAATGACGACAAGGCGATGGCGACTGGCGCATGGGCGCCATCTCGACCTTGGCGAGAAGGCCATAGTGGTCGGTATTCTCAACGTCACGCCGGACAGTTTTTCGGATGGCGGGCGGTTCATCGCGCCTGACCAGGCGGTGGCGCAGGCGCGCCGCATGGTGGAAGAGGGCGCTGCCGTCATCGATATCGGCGGAGAATCCACGCGCCCCGGCGCCTCTCCCGTAACCCCTGAGGACGAGCAGGCCCGCATCCTGCCGGTGATAGCAGCACTCGCCGGCTCCGGCGATGCCTTGATTTCGGTCGACACCTATCGCGAGCAAACCGCGCGCCTCGCCGTTGCCGCCGGCGCGCATGTCGTCAACGACGTCTGGGGCCTGCAGCGTGAACCCGGCATTGCCCGCGTCGCCGCTGAGACCGGCGCTGGGCTGGTCATCATGCACACCGGGCGCGAGCGGCAAAAGCTGCCCGACGTCATCGACGATCAGTTTTTATTCCTGAAGAAATCGCTGGAAATCGCGAAGCGCAGCGGCGTCAAGGACGACCATATCGTGCTCGATGCCGGCTTCGGCTTCGCCAAGGAGACGGCGGAGGAGAACCTCGATCTGATGGCGCGGTTTTCCGAACTAAAGGCGCTCGGCTTTCCCCTGATGGCCGGCACCTCCAGAAAACGCTTCATCGGCACGATCACCGGCCGCGAGGCCGCCGCGCGCGGCGCCGGCACGGCCGCCACCAGCGTCATCCTCAGGCTGAAGGGTGCCGATCTGTTTCGCGTCCACGATGTCGCAATCAACGTGGACGCACTGGCCGTGGCCGATGCTATGCTGGCGCGTGAAAAGCCGGGATACTAAGCCCAGGAAGCTAAGAAATGTACGTGATCCGCATGAAGAACTGCGCCTTCTTTGCCCGGCACGGCGTGCTGGACGAGGAGGAGGCGCTTGGCCAGCGTTTCTACGTTGATGCCGAATTGACCGTCGAGCCCAGCCGCCCGCTGGAGGATGATTCCATCGAGGACACCGTCAATTACGGCATCGCCTTCACGGTGATTGAAAAGATCATCACGGGGCATCGCCGTTTCCTGATCGAGGCGCTGGCGCTCGAAGTGGCGAAGGCGCTGACGGCGCGGTTTCCACAGATCAGGAAGGCCGAGATCACCGTGCGCAAACCAAACGCGCCGGTGCCCGGCGTGCTCGATTATGTCGAGGTGACCGTTGTCTGGCCCGAATAACACGGTCTATCTCAGCCTTGGCGGCAATCTCGGCGATCCGGCGGCCTCGATGGCCACGGCGCTGCGCCTGCTCGACGCCGACAAGAGCACGCGCGTCATCGCCGTGTCCTCGCTTTACCGTACGCCGCCCTGGGGCAAGCTCGACCAGCCGGATTTCCTCAATGCCGCCGCCGAAATCTCGACAGCGCTGGCGCCGAGGGCGCTGCTCGACCTCTGCCTCGAGGCCGAGCGCAAGCTGAAGCGGGTGCGTGAGGAGCGCTGGGGGCCGCGCCTGATCGACATCGACATACTGGTGTTCGGCGACCGCATCATCCACGAAACCGGCCTGGAAGTGCCGCACCCCAGGATGCTGGAGCGCGCCTTCGTGCTGGCGCCCTTGGCCGAGATCGCGCCGGAACTGGCGGTGGGCGGCCGCAGCGTGGCTGAACGGCTGGGTGCGGTCGACACGTCAGGGATTGAGCGGCTCACGTCCGGCCGTGACTGGTGGTTGAGCTAACCCGAAAACCCGCCGCCATCGAGAAATAGCTGTTCGTCGGCAGTCGTCTCACGGCCAAGCATCTTGTTCCTGTGCGGAAAGCGCCCGAAACGCTCGATGATGTCGCGATGCTCGATCGCGTATTTGATATACTCCGGCGCCCTGGCGGTGGTGAGCTCGACCGATCTGTCCTGGTCGGCGGCCAGTTCGGAATGCTCGTAGGGCAGGTACAGGAAAACCCGCAAATCTTCGTCCAACTCAACGTCATGGCCGGCGGCGATCGCCTTGGCGGCAAGGTGCCTCGCCAGCGGATCGGTGGCGTACATGTGGCCGGTGCCGCGAAAGCAGTTGCGCGGGAACTGATCGAGCAGGATCATCAGCGCCAGCGAACCCTCGGCATGCTCCGACCAGACATCGCATTCGCGGCGCGCGGCGGCAAAATGCAGGTCCAGAAACCGGCTGCGGAAATCCGCATCGAAAGCGTCGTTCTTCTCGAACCACGCATCCTCACCGGCCTCGCGCCAGAATTTTGTGACGGCGAGCGCTTGCTCATCCAATGCGGTCATCGGCCTTCCTCTGGCTGGGCTTGTTCGGATTTGTTCAACACCCCGGCGGTTTCTTCGTTCAGTGCCTGGCCGGGTCGGCGTGGCGGGGCAAGCGGCGTCGGTATGGGCGTGCCGATATTGCCCCTGAGGAAGCGCCGGCCAGCCCGTATGCCTTCCGCCAACTGCGTCTCGAACCGGTCGTTGTCGCGTCGCCGCACGTCCTCGATAACTTCGGCGACATCTTCCGGTTCGACGCCAAGCGCTTCAAGCGCCGAGCCGCCGAAAACGAGGGCCGATTCGAAGGTTTCACGCAGCTGGAAATCGACTCCGACGCGAATGAGCGACAGCGCGGTACCGCGATCATACGCACGCGCCAGAACGGTCAGCAGCGGGAACTCCGCCTTGATCAGTTCGGCAATGCGAACGGCAGCGTCCGGCTTGTCGACGCAGATCAGCACGGCGCGCGCGCGGCCAGCACCGGCGGCGCGCAGAATGTCGAGCCGCGTGCCGTCGCCATAATAGACCTTGAAGCCGAAATCGGCGGCCGCCTGGATCATTTCGACATCATTGTCGATGATCGACACGTCGATGCCGCGCAACAAAAGTGGCTGGCTGGCAATCTGGCCGAAACGGCCAAAACCGATGACCAGAACGCTGCCGGTGAGGCCGTCGGCGATGTCCACGCCTTCGAGCGACTGCTCGTCGCGCGGCGTCAGATATCTAAGCGCAATGATGGCCAGCGGAGTCAGCACCATGGAGATGATGATGATCGCGGTCAGCGTGGCGTTGGCCCGGCTGTCGATGATGCCGACTGCCGCGGCGGCGGAATAAAGCACGAAGGCGAATTCGCCGCCCTGCGCCATGAAAACGGCGCGCTCCAGCGCTTCGCGGTGGCCGCTCTTCAGCATGCGGGCGACAAGATAGATGCCGAGCGCCTTCATCACCATGTAGGCGACGACATAGATGGCGACGAGCCGCCAGTTGTCGACGACCACATGCAGGTCGAGCGACATGCCGACAGCGAGGAAGAACAGGCCGAGCAGGATGCCGCGGAACGGTTCGATGTCGGCTTCCAGTTGGTGGCGGAATGTCGATTCGGACAGAAGCACGCCGGCCAGGAACGCGCCCATCGCCATCGACAGGCCGGAAAGCTGCATGACCAGCGCCGACCCCAGCACGACCAGCAGCGCCGCCGCCGTCATCACTTCGCGCGCCTTGGCGTCGGCCAGGATGCGGAAGAACGGATTGAGCAGATACCGGCCGGCGACCACCAGCCCGACGATGGCGCCAAGGCCGATGCCGATCTCGGTCAACCTTTGCTGCAGGGTCATCTCGGCGCCACCCGGCGCCAGGAAGGCGACAAGCGCCAAGAGCGGCACGATCGCCAGATCCTCGAGCAGCAGGATGGAAACGATGCGCTGTCCCTTCGGACTGGCCATCTCGCCGCGCTCTTCCAGCAGCTGCATGACGATTGCCGTCGAGGTCAGCACGAAGCCGGCGCCGGCAACGAAGGATTGCGCGATCGGAAATCCGCCGGCGAGACCGACACCGGTGAGCAGCAAGGCGCAGACGCCAACTTGCAGGGCGCCGAGGCCAAAAATCTCACGCCGCAGGCCCCACAGCCGCGATGGCTGCATCTCCAGCCCGATGATGAACAGGAACATGACGACGCCGAGTTCGGCGACATGCAGGATGGCTTCCGATTCGGAAAAAATGCCGATACCGAACGGCCCGATGACGACGCCGGCGGCGAGATAGCCGAGGATCGAGCCCAGCCCCATGCGTTTGAAGATCGGAACAGCGACGACGCCCGCGGCAAGCAGCGCCACCACCTGAATGAGATCGCTGCCCGATGCTTCCGCCGCCATGCCTCTTGTCCCTGTGTTCTCCAGCACTCCTTGCATGCAGTTGGAGTGGGAGGCAAGGGCGGGAAGCCTGCCAGGAAGGGTAGGGCGTCATCGTAGCGGTCGCCCCGGTGGAACAACGGTCTCTGCTTGCCTGCCGGACGTTCGGCATCTACATTCGGCAAATGCTTGACCATTCGTCCCGACCGTCTTCGCCGCCCCATATCCCGATGGACGCGCTAAGCGAAGTTTTGCAAGACTTTCGCTTGAGTGGCGTCAACTATGGCCGCTGCGAACTCCGGCATCCATGGAGCATAGAGTTTCCGCAACAACCGCTGCTTCGTTTTCACTTTGTAGGCCAGGGTCCATGCTGGATTCATACCGAAGCGCAAGGCTGGCAGGAGTTGCGCGATGGCGATCTGGTGCTGCTCCCGCAAGGCACCGCCCATCGGCTGGCGAGTGCGCCGGACGTTGAAGGCGACTCGCTCGAGGGCTGCCAGGTGACCAAGTTGGGTGGCAATGTCTGCGAAGTGGTAAGGCAGGGAACGGGCGCGACAAGCACCCTTTTCTGCGGCTCCATGGCCTTGGGCTCCTGTGCGCTCAACCCGTTGATCACGTTGATGCCGCCTGTCATCAAGGGTTGCGATGTCGCCGGCAATGACCCGGTCGTCGGTCCTTTGCTGGCGGCGATGACGGTGGAGGCCGCGCAACCGCAGATGGGCAGCGCCACGATTCTGTCGCGTATGGCGGACTTGCTGACAGCCCGGCTCATCCGCTGCTGGGTCAATTGCAACGGAGCCTCGACGACTGGTTGGCTCGCAGCCATCCGCGACCCTCATATCGGCCGCGCTCTGGCAGCCATGCACCGGGACCCCGGCCATAACTGGACGCTGGGAAGCCTGGCCGGCGTGGCGGGCCAATCGCGGTCGATTTTCGCCGAGCGCTTCAGCGCTGTCTTGGGGGAGGGCGCTGCACATTATCTCGCCCGCCTGCGTATGCAGCTTGCCCGCGATTTGCTGGGGCAAAACGGCATGTCGGTTGCCGAAGTCGCTACCCGTCTGGGCTATGATTCCGAGGCATCCTTCGCCCGCGCGTTCAAGCGCATCACCAATGTCTCGCCCGGCGTTGTGCGCCGCACAATTCCCGGACGAATAGATATGAATTTCGGATTTTAAGATACATATAATCCGGGCAGACTCGCCTATCTAAGATCTCCAAACTTTGGAGATCGTTCCGTGACTGACACAACATTACAGCTTGAAGACACCGCGATCGGCCTTGACGCCGATGCGCCAGCAGCGTGGAGCACAGCCACCTGGTTCGCGGTCATTTCATTGGCTGCCACCAGCTTTGCGCTGGTGTCGGCCGAATTCCTGCCGGCAGGTCTGTTGACGCCGATGGCGCGCGATCTGGGCATCAGCGAGGGAACGGCCGGACAGGTCGTTACCGCCACCGCGTCCGTCGGTGCCGTGACGGCCATGTTGAGCAATGTTCTCATCGGCCGGTTGAACCGCAAGACCGCGCTGGTTGGCCTGATGGCCCTGGCGGTCGCTTCCAACATTCTTGCAGCGTTGGCGCCCAATTTCTGGCTGTTGTTGCTAGGCCGGGCCGGGCTGGGCGTCGCTCTCAGCGCTTTCTGGGCACTTTCGGTTGCCGTCGTGGCGAGGCTGGTCGGCGCCAATGCGACAGGTCGAGGCATGGCCATCGTCACCCTCGGCGTCTCGCTTGCCACCATTGCCGCGCCCTCGATGGGTGCGTTGATCAGCGACTGGCTGGGATGGCGCAGCGCCATGGCCATGACGGCGGGGCTGGCCGTGATTGCCATGCTGCTGCAACTGCTTAGCCTGCCGACCTTGCCTGCAGCAGCAAGCAACAGTCTTGCCGACGTGTTTCGGCTGACACGGCGGCGTGGCGTTCAACTCGGCATGCTTGCCATTGTCTTGCTGATGACGGGGCATTTTGCCGGCTCCGTCTATGTGCGCCCCTTCCTCGAACACGTTACGCTGCTCGCAACCGGGCCGATTGCGTTGGCTCTGCTTGGATTTGGCATCGCCGCCGTGATCGGCAACATTGCCGGCGGCCGCTTGGCCGATGCCAATATCCACATGGCGCTCCTGGTCACCGCCGCTTTGATGGGGTTTGCGGCGCTGGCATTGGTACTTTGGGGCGTGCACATCGGTATTGCCTTCGGGTTTGTCACGCTTTGGGGCTTCGCCTTCGGCATGGCGCCGGTGGTGCTGCCGACCAATCTGTCCCGTCCGGCGCCTGATGCGCTGGAAGCAGCGGGCAGCCTGATGGTCACCTCTTTCCAGGTCGCCATCACCATGGGCGCGGTGGTCGGTGGTTATGTCGTGGACACCTATGGCGCTACCGGACCCTTGACCCTTACCGCGGTCCTTGCCGCATCGACAGCCGTGCTGGCGATGCTACAGCCTCGCGGCTGAACCTTGCTGCAGCTGACCTAAAGCGCGTCGCGCCTGACCGGCCTAATGCGACGCGCTTTAGGTTGCTGTATTTATACATGTCGTTGTCCCAAAACCGCTGCGCACTTTTGGGCGACATGCATAGGCGGCCTCAAATCCGGACCGCCGCGATGTTGCAGCTGCGTTACACAAGTTTATGCGGTTCTCGCGTTGCGTTTTGCCGCAATCGGCGGCTAAGGGACGCTCGGCTTCGGCCGTTGGAAGGCAGCGACGATCAAGTTCTGCCTTTTTGAGGAGATGACTGACATGAAGAAGTTTTTGCTCGTCGGCGTGGGTGTCGCCATGCTTGCCGCATCGGCCTGCTCGAAGGCGCCCGAATGCACGCAGGAGATCGCGGCCAAGAAGGCGCAGGAGATGACCGCCGCGCTGCAGGAGGCGATCACCAAGGATCCGTCCAAGGCGGCTGACTTGACGGCCAAGGTGCAGGCGGTGACGACCAAATACCAGGGCGCCACGACGCTGGACGAAGCCTGCAAGGCCTATGACGAGCTGACAGCCGCCATCAAGGGCTGATTTTTCGTTCGGGGAATTGAAAAAGGCGGTGGCTCGGGTGGCCGCCGCCTTTTTTCTTGCCGCTGCCGGCAATCAGTTCTTGGCGATGGAACCGACTTCCACGGCATCGACGCGCTTGAGGCTCATGCCGATGACCGGCACCAGTTGCTGGTCGACGCGCACGGCGATGGTCACGGTCATCGAATTGTCGTCGGGAATGCGGGCTTGCATGACGCCACGCAACTGGTTGCGGTTGATGGTGAAGACCACCTTGCGGGGATCGACGACATTGCCGCCGATGATGTCGAGACCCGAACCCGCGGCGCCGCCCATGAAGTTGCCCTTGTAGTCGCGTCCCTTGCGCTCGACGGTCGCCGACATTTTCTGGGTGAAAACACCGACCCGGCAGTCGCCGTCCAGCGACATGCCCGTCTTGTTGTCAGGCGTCGAGCCGTCGAAGCTGCAGGTGAATTTCGTGCCCTTGTACTTGCCGGCAACGATCTCGCCCGGGCCGACCCATTTGCCTTCGACGGTGTGGAAGAATTGCTTGTCGGGTTCGGCTGCAGAGGCTTTCCCGGCCAGGCCCAGAGGTGCTGCAATCGCGACCAGGGGCAGGACGCAGGACAAGATTACGCTTTTCATGGAAGACACCCGGCAGCAAGGAAGCTGTTGTTGGACGACCATGAACAAGATTGGTTAATGCTTGGTGACCGCGAGAGGACGTTCACTTGTCGGGAGCAGGCGTTTCACTCTCTTTTTTGGTCGCGAACGAGGTCAGCGCCGCCAGGAAATCGCCCATGCCCGGCCGCCTGGCGGCAATGAAGGGCAGGGGTCGCGCCGTCTCCATCGCCGCAATGCCGATGCGCGCCGTCATCATGCCGTTGACGACGCCTTCGCCGAGTTTGGCCGAAAGCCGCGCGGCAAGGCCATGGCCGACGATCTGCTGGACAAAGCTATCGCCGACCGCGATCGAGCCGGTCACCGCCAGATGGGCGAGAACGCTGCGCGCCAGCCGGAAAAAGCCCAGCGTGCCCGGCCGGCCACCGTAAAGCTCGGACAGGCGGCGGATCAAGCGCCCTGCCTCGAAGACGACATAGGCGACATCGACGAGCGCACGCGGGCTGACCGCCGTCACCAGCGACACACGCTTGGCCGCTTCCAGGATCATCACCTTTGCCCTGGCATCGAGCGGCGCCAGAATCTCGGTTTCGGCCAGCCGCACCAGATTGCCGCCATCGATGATCTCGCCGCGCAATTCGGCCAGCGATCGCCTGCCTGCCGCCGTTTCGGGTTTTGCCGCGACAAAGGCCGACAGTTCGTCGACGACGGCCCTTGCGGCCTTCGGATCGTCGCGTGCCACGGCATCGAGAGCCCGCTTTTGCAGCTTTTCGACCTCGGCCAGCCGGGCAATGGCCAGGAATTCACGCACCAGCACGACCACCAGCGCCAGCACGGCGATCCCCGCCATTGCGGCCGCCAGCCAGCCCAGCCACTCTGCGCGCTCGAACAGGTCGCGAATGAGTTGGTCGGTCCACAGGCCGACGGCCAGCGAAACCAGCACGCCGACCGCGCCGAAAAACAGGCTGGCAAACAGCGAGCGCTTGCGCGGCACGGTCGCCGGCGGTGGTTCGGCAGCAACGATGTCGGGTTCGTCGAAGACGTCGATCTCGGCCGGCACGACCACGGCGCGCGGCTTGCGCGTCGGAAGCGGCTCGGCATGGCTGCGGGCCTGCTTCGGTTCGGCCGCCGGCTCGATGCGGAAAGCTGCCGGTCTGCGGGGCGCGGTCATGCCAGATGGTCTCCGATCAGGAACTGCAAGGCGCGGTCGAGCCTGATATGCGGCAACGACAGCGTGACGCCTTCGGCGGTGCGTTCGAGCTTTGGCGGGCGAAAGCGCACGAAACGGATCGCCGGATCGTCGCTGCTTTGCCGATGGTCGGTTTCGGAAACATCGAAAACGGCATCAATTTTTTCCGGCAAGTCCCCGGGAAATATGGCGGTTTCGGTTTTGCCATCGAAGGTTTCGCCGTTGATTTTTTCGCCGTTCAGCGGCGTGCCGATGATCACCGGCAACGTCTCCCGGCCCTGCTTGACCGTGCCTTCGCGTGTCGCGCGCATAGCCGCCATGGCGACCACGTCGACATCGGCGCCGGTGAAATTTGCCCGCGCCACGGCCCGGTCGGCAAGCCGCCGCACGATCGCCTGCAGTCGGTCATGGCTTTCGTGATGCAGATGGTCGGCCTTGGTCGCAGCGACCAGAATGCGGTCGATGCGGCGTGAAAACAGGTCGGTAAGGAAATTGCCCCGGCCGGGACGGAAGCAGGAGAGGATCTCGGTCACCGCACGTTCGAGGTCGGCCATCGCGCCAGGGCCGGCGTTCAGCGCCTGCATGGCGTCGATCAGCACGATCTGGCGGTCGAGGCGGGTGATATGTTCCCGGAAGAACGGCTTCACCACATGTGTCTTGTAGGCCTCGTAGCGCCGCTCCATCATCGCCTGCAGCGAGCCGGAGCGTGGCCGCCGCTCGCTCTGAGGCAGCAAGGGCGCGAAGGTCAGCGCCGGCGAACCCTCGAGGTCGCCAGGCATCAGGAAACGGCCGGGCGGCAAGGTCGAGAGCGCCCGCTCGTCCAGCTTGCAGGCCTTGAGATAGGCGGCAAAGCTCTCGGCCAGCCGGCGCGCCGTCATCTCGTCGGCGTCGGCGTTGGGGTCGATCGTCGCCGACAGGGCCCGCCAGTCCTGCGACAGGTCGACCCGCACCGGCAGCATCGCCATCTCGAAGGCTTCGCGCGAGAAATCGGCGAAGGATTTGCCGAGCAGCGGCAGGTCGAGCAGCCATTCGCCGGGGTAGTCGACGATGTCGACCGACAATCGGCCGCTGGAAAACATGCGGTTCCAGCCGGAGGCCGATTCATATTCGATGGTGAGCCTGAGTTCCGAAATGGCGCGCGTCGAGTCCGGCCAGATACGGTCATTGACCAGGGCGGCGATATGGTCCTCATACTGAAAACGCGGCACCGCGTCATCCGGCTGTTCCTCGAGGAAGGCGCGCGCGATGCGTCCCGATTTTTGCGCCTCGAACAGCGGCAGCCGCCCGCCATGGATCAGATTGTGGACAAGAGCCGAGATGAACACCGTCTTGCCGGCGCGGGAAAGGCCGGTGACTCCGAGCCGCAGCGATGGCGAGAAAAGCCCACTCGCGCGCCCCGACAGCGTATCCAGGGCAATTCTCGCTTCGTCGGTAAATGTCGTCAGCGATGATGCCAAAATCTGTTCTCTCGGGGCTTCCCTCAGCCCCGATATAGGCTCCGCGGCTCAAGTTTGAAATGGCGCCCGGGCCGGTCGTCTCTGCTCAGAGATCGGCGGGGGTCAGGAAGGCTTCGAGATAGCCGGCACCTTGCGCGGCCTCGGTGAGGGCGCCCTTAAAGCGGACGACGGCAAGGCCGGAGGTCGGGAAACCATGGTTCATGATGGCCCGCGCCGCCTCGTCGCCATTGCCGGAAACCGCCATGGCAAGGTCTTCCGTCATCGGATTGTGGCCGATGACCAGCAGCGAGCCGGGGCCGCCATTGCCGCGGATGATGCCCAGGTAACCGGCGGCGTCCTCGCTGTAGAGCGTGTCGAAGAACAGCACCCGGCCGGTATCGGTGTGGCCGGCGATGCCCTCCAGCGTTTGGCGCGCCCGCTTGGCATTGGAGCAGAGCGTGATATCGGGAATGTAGTTGCGGGCACGCATGGCTGTGCCCATCGTTTCGGCATCGGCAATGCCCGATGCGTCGAGCGGGCGGTCGAAGTCGCGCACGCCGGGCAGGGCCCAGCCAGCCTTGGCATGCCGCAAAAGATACAGTCTGCTCACCGGACCCCCATGGCGTGCTGCCTATCAAATGACACAATGGATTAGCCACGAGAACGGCCTGCCGCACAATGGGCGGTGGCACCCAAGCGCAACGAATCATGTGCGAATTCGCGCGCGCCCTTGCTGTGGAAGGCTTTGCCGCGCCTCGCCAGTACGGCATTAACAATTGCGTGAAACGCGCGCCGATTACGCTTGTGCAGCCCCCTCCGCGCGAATATATAAGCGCAAAATTTGGGGTTGTTGGGTGAGTCGAATGAACGATATCTCTACCGCCGATTACGTACCCTCCGAAGACGAGCCGTTCATGAACGAGCGGCAGAAATCTTACTTTCGCTTGAAGCTCGTCACTTGGAAGAACGACATACTGCGCGAAGCGCGCGAAACTCTCGAAATCCTGCAGCAGGAAAACGCCAACCACCCGGATCTCGCTGATCGGGCTTCTTCGGAAACCGATCGCGCCATCGAGCTTCGCGCCCGCGACCGCCAGCGCAAGCTCATTTCAAAGATCGATTCGGCGCTGCAGCGCATCGATGAAGGCACTTACGGCTATTGCGAGGAAACCGGCGAGCCGATCGCGCTGAAGCGGCTCGACGCGCGCCCGATCGCGACCTTGTCGATCGAAGCGCAGGAGCGCCACGAGCGCCGCGAGAAAGTCTATCGCGACGATTGAAGCGCAACTGCGGGACAGAAATTGAAAATGGCCGGGATTTCCGGCCATTTTTTGTTGTTGGGCTCGTGGCAAACGCTCATCCGTCAAGCCTGAACGTCAAATTCGATTCTGTATTGGATGCCATCCAGCAAACAAGCGCGAAATCATTTCGCCAGTGCAAAATCAAAGAGACAGGACAGTTCGTCGTTTGAGTGAAACGGTGAAGCGTTCCAGGCCATCGGCCATTTCGATTCCCGCTATCGCTTCTGGCTGGCGAGTTCGCCGAGCAGCTTGGTCATCTCGTCATCCAGCGACTCCGGCGCTGTCGCTGCCGGCCTGCTTGCCGGCTTGCTGGCGTGCGAATCATCGAGCGAGACCTCAAGTTCCCGCATCAGCGTGTCGTCGATCGACTCGCGCTTCGGTGGCGGCGGGGCCTGCCGGGCGGTATTGGCGGCCGCGCCATAGGCCGGCAGCGGTGTCACATTGCTCGCCTGGTATATTGGGGCTGGTTTTGGCGCCGGCGCTGCCTGGCGGGGCGGAAGGGCGGCCGGAGCAGCCTTTACCGGTTGCGGCGGTGGCGCCTGTCTTGCGGGTGGGGCGGATGCGGATTGTGCGGCGCGCGGACGCGGCGCCTGTTGCTGCTGGCCGCCATCGCCGGTCAAAGCCGGACGGCGTGGCGCCGCCAGCCTGATGTCGCGCTCGACCACAACGTCGGTCGGGCCGCCGATCAAAATCAGGTGTTCGATATCGTCACGACGGATGAGCACCAGCCGGCGGTGGCTGTCGACCGCCGTGGCGTCCATGACGGCCAGCCGCGTCTTGCGGTTTCTGCCGCCGGCAACGAAGGTGCCGAAGGTCAGGTTGCGGACCAGCCTGATAATGACAAGCACGATGACCAGCAGGACAAGGGCGGCAAACGTCCACAGCAGCGCTGCGGCATATCCAGGACCCGCCACGCTATCCAGCCACTGCATCGGTGCCCCCAAATCGGTTTTTGAAGTGGAAGCGACACTAGACCGTTGCGACCAGACACCGCAAGTTGCCTTCACGCTTCGTGAACAGCTTGAAACGCCGGCACGTCATTTTTATCCGACATTTGCCGCCAAGGCCTTTTCCGGATTAGGAGAATGTGATTCAACCGGCCGGGGCGGTGTCGGATATCAGGAATTCACGAGCAGGGGGCATATGGCCAGGGAAACGCGCGGCGATTTCTATCCGGTACCGATCGTCGACCAGAACACGCGGCCGGGCGCGGTTACCCGGCTCATCGTCTTCATCATCGTCCTGACCGGGGCCGCGATCGTTTTCGGCATTTTCCGAGAGCGTCTTGGCGATCCCTTCCTGCTCGGCATGCTGGGCGTGCTTGCCATGATCGGCGTCGGCTTCCTGTTCGCCACGGCCATCGGCTTCATTCAGATCGCGCCGCGTTCGACCGGCGACGAACTGTCGAAGGCCTTCGTCGATTCGATGTCGCAGGGCCTGATCGTCACCGACACCAAGGGCCGCGTCGTCTACGCCAACCGGGCCTATGCCGAGATGACGGGGGCTGCGTCGGCAGCCGATCTGAAGACAGTCGAAGGCCTGCTTTCCGATGTTCCCGAAGCCTCGGTGACCATATACCGGCTGGCCTCGGGCCTGCGCGACGGCCAGGCCGGCGACGGCGAATTCCGGCTGGCGCAGTCGATCCGGCCGGGCGCCGAACTAGGCGCACGCTGGTACCGGGCGCGGGCCCGCACCTTCAGCGTTCCCGGCCAGCGTCTGCCCATGCTCGCCTGGCAGCTTGCCGATATTTCCCAGGAACGGGCCGAGCAGGAACGTTTCTTCCTCGACCTGCAAAAGGCCATCGACCATCTCGACCACGCCCCGGCCGGCTTCTTCTCGGCCGACCAGGAGGGCCGCGTCACCTACATCAACGCCACGCTCGCCGAATGGCTGGGCATCGATCTCGCGAGCTTCACGCCTGGCGCGGTGACGCTGCCGGAAATCGTCGCCGGCGACGGCATGGCGCTGGTGCGCTCGGTCAAGGCCGATCCCGGCACCACCCGCAACGCGGTCATCGATCTCGATCTGACCACGACGACCGGCGAAGCGCTGCCGGTGCGCTTCATGCACCGGGTTTCGGCCAGCCGCGAGGGGACCAACGGCCCGACCCGTACAATCGTGCTCAACCGCACTCAGGGCGAGGATGCATCCGCCGACCTTCGGGCGTCGGAAGTGCGCTTCACCCGCTTCTTCAACTCGACGCCGATGGCGATTGCCGGCGTCGACGCCAGCGGCCGCATCCTGCGCACCAACGCGCCGTTCCTGTCGCTGTTTTCCTCAGTCGTCGACCGCGATGCCGTCGACCGCCGCGTGCGGCTGGATACGGTCATCCACGAGCGCGACCGCCCGGCATTCGCCGCCGCCTTCGAGAAAGCGCGGCTGAGGCAGGCCGACATCGAGCCGATCGACACGCTGCTGCCCGGCAATGAGGAACGCCACATCCGCTTCTACGTCAACGCGGTCGCCGACGGCACCGGCGGCGAAGGGGCGGAGGAATCTGCCATCGTCTATGCCGTCGACACCACCGAGCAGAAAGCGCTCGAGGGCCAGATGGCGCAAAGCCAGAAGATGCAGGCGGTCGGCCAGCTCGCCGGCGGCATCGCCCACGACTTCAACAATGTGCTGACCGCCATCATCATGGCGTCGGACCTTTTGTTGACCAACCACCGCCCGTCGGACCCGTCCTTCCCCGACATCATGAACATCAAGCAGAACGCCAACCGGGCTGCCTCGCTGGTGCGGCAGCTGCTCGCCTTCTCGCGCAAGCAGACGCTGCGGCCGGAGGTGCTGAACCTGACCGATGTGCTTGCCGATCTCAGGATGTTGCTTGCCCGCCTGGTCGGCAACGACATCAAGCTGAAGGTCGATCACGGCCGCGACCTGTGGCCGGTCAAGGTCGACATCGGCCAGTTCGAGCAGGTGGTGGTCAATCTCGCTGTCAATGCCCGCGACGCCATGCCGGCCGGCGGCGAGCTCACCGTGCGCACCCGGAATGTGACGGCCGAGGAATGCAAGAGCTTTTCCTACCGCGAGCTCACCCCGGCCGACTATGTCCTGGTCGAGGTCGAGGACACCGGCTCCGGCATTGCGCCGGACGTGCTGAAGAAGATCTTCGAACCCTTCTTCACCACCAAGGAGGTCGGCAAGGGCACCGGCCTGGGGCTCTCGATGGTCTACGGCATCATCAAGCAGACCGGCGGCTTCATCTACTGCGATTCCGAAGTCGGCAAGGGCTCGACCTTCCGCATCTTCCTGCCGCGCCACATCGTCGAGGCGAAAAAGCCCGGCGACGTAAGCGAAGCGCCGGCGGCACCGGTGAAAGCCGCCGACACCGCGAAGGACCTGTCGGGGTCGGCCACCGTGCTCCTGGTCGAGGATGAGGACGCTGTCCGCATGGGCGGCTCGCGGGCGCTGACCTCGCGCGGCTACACCGTGCACGAGGCGTCCTCAGGCGTCGAGGCGCTGGAAGTCTTCGAAGCGCTCGGCGGCAAGGTCGATATCGTCGTGTCCGACGTGGTGATGCCGGAAATGGACGGCCCGACGCTGCTTGGCGAATTGCGCAAGCGCCAGCCCGACATCAAGTTTGTCTTCGTGTCCGGCTATGCCGAAGATGCCTTCGCCCGAAACCTGCCGCCCGACGCGCAATTCGGCTTCCTGCCGAAGCCGTTCTCGCTCAAACAACTGGCCACTGTCGTCAAGGACGTGCTTGAATCTTAGGGCTGCCTAATTCACCGCTTGCGCAATGACGTGACGCTGCCATGATTGCAGGCGAAACGGGCGGCGGGTTTTGGGGAGCGTGTCGTGACGCCGCACAACGAGGCAGCCAAGGGTGATTATGCCGCAACCGTGCTGTTGCCGGGCGATCCGCAGCGCGCCGAGTGGATGGCAAAGACGTTTCTTGAGGCACCGCGTTGCGTCAACCGCCGCAGGGGCGCGCTGGGCTTTACCGGCCTCTATCGCGGCCGGCCCATCAGCATACAGGCCACCGGCATCGGTGTGCCGTCCTTCCTGATCTATGTGCATGAGCTCCTGGATTTCCACGGCGTCAAAACGCTGATCCGCACCGGCACCTGCGGTGGCCTGAGCGCCGGCGTGCCGCTGCGCTCCCTGGTGATTTCACAATCGGTGCGCGCCGAAAGCGAGCGAAGCGGCCAGGTCTTCGGCCTCTACGATGCCGCCGCCGGACCAGATCCGAGCCTGTTTGCGCACGCGCTGGCCCGCGCCGCTCAACTCGGCATCGACCATCGGGCAGGGCTGACCATCTGCAGCGATATATTCTATCACCCGGAAGGGCGCGCTCGATTCGCTGAAGCACAGGCGCTGGGCGCGCTCGCCGTCGACATGGAAACCAGCGCGCTCTACCGCATCGCGGCGCATTTCGGCGCCCGTGCGCTGTCGCTGCTGACCGTCGTCGACAACATCGTGACCGAGGAGCAGACGGCCTATTCCGAGCGCCAGGCGCTGTTCACCGACATGGCGCGGCTCGGGCTCGACGTGGCGGCAGAAGGCTAGCTTCTCATGCCGCTTCGCGCTTCGGCGCCAGTTCATCCATGTCAGGCCGAGGCGCACGACATCAAGAATCTGTTCGCATCGGACGGCAGCCAGTTCCACCACCGGGGCGGCGGAAAACCCGACGCTGACGATCGTGTCGCTGGCGATCCGCCAGGCCGAATACATCGCATCGCAAAATGTCGGCCAAGGCGATCTGAGTCATCCTCCCGGACCGCTACGCGGAACGCGCATGGGCGCGTTCCGCACTTTTTCTCCCGAGATTGGCTAGGCGCCGACCGGCTGTCCGTCCTTGCGGCGAATGGCGACGACGGAAGGCCGTGGCAACTGGCCGTCTTTGAAGTCGGGCCACAGCGTCTGTACCTTGTCGAGCGTCTCGGCATCTTCCGCGGGGTGCTGCACCGACAGGAAGAGCGTCGTTCCGTCTGGCGTGAAGCACGGCCCGGTCGCCTCCGCGCCGTGCGGGCAAGTGAACAGCAGTTTCGGCAGGCCGCGCGCCGCCCCCTCCGTGTCGACGCCATAGACGCCGTCCGGCAGGTCGAAATCATTGGCCCCGTCGGTCGCCACCCACAGCCGGCCGGCCGGATCGAAGGTGATGTTGTCGGGGCAGACGAACCAGCCATTGTCTGACGTATCCGGATGGAAGGTGGCGCCGATCTTTGCATCCTTTGGATTGCCGCAGAGCACGAACAGGTCCCAGGCATATTTTTCCGCCGTATGGTCGGCATCCGCGCCACGGCCGCCAGGCGGGATCAGTTCGACAATGTGGCCCCACAGGTTCTCCGGACGGGTGTTGGCCGGATTGACCTTCGACTGATCGCGCTTCTTGTTCTTGGTCATCACCGCATAGACGCGGCCGGTCACCGGATTGGTCTCGATATCCTCGGGCCGGTCCATCGGGGTGGCGCCCAGCGCGTCGGCGGCGAAGCGCGTCTTCAGCAGCACCTCGGCCTGGTCGGCAAAACCGTTCTCGGCGGTGAGCTTGCCTTGGCCATGCACCAGCGGCAGCCATGTCATCGAGCCGTCGGCATCGAAGCGGGCGACCGACAGCACGCCGTCATCGAGCAGATCGGTGCCTGAGGCCGGGTTGGCCTTGTCGTAGGCTTTGGCCGAGACGAAGCGGTACATGTATTCGAAATAGTCGTCGTCACCCATGTAGACGACGACGCGGCCGTCCTTGTTGAGGACGACGGTCGAAGCCTCGTGCGACATGCGGCCAAGCGCGGTGCGCTTCACCGGCTTGGACTGCGGGTCGTAGGGATCGATCTCGACCACCCAGTCGAAGCGGTTGGCCTCGTTCGGCTCTTTGTCGAGGTTGAAGCGGTCATGGAAGCGGCCGCGGCCATAGATGTCGGATCCGTCAAAGCCATAACGGTCGAGAAGGTCGGCGGTCGGCGCGTTCTTCGGGTCGCCGCCGAAAATGTCGGACACGCCTTCCTCGCAGGTCAGCACCGTGCCCCAGGGGGTGAAGCCGCCGCTGCAGTTATAGCTGGTGCCGAGCACCTTGGTGCCGGTGGCGTCGGCCGAGGTCTTCATCAGCGCATGGCCTGCGGCCGGTCCGGAAACGGTCATTTCGGTGTTGGCGGTGATGCGGCGGTTGAGCGGGCTGTCGGCCACGGTTTCCCATTTGCCGTCCTTCAGTTGCACTTCGACGATCGAGTGGCCCATGGCGGCCATGCCGAGATCGACCTGTTCCCTGCTCATCGATTTGCCGGCGTCGTCCTCGGTCATCCCTGAAAACATCACATTGGGCGAGATGTACTCATTGTTGACGCAGAGCAGGCCATGGTCGGAATTCACCGTGCCCTTGGGCAGCGGCATGAAGGCGATGTAGTCGCAATTGTAACCGAAACGCTTTTCCTGCTCGTCGGCGGCAACCTTGTTGCCGTCGAACTCTGCCAGGCCGGCGGCAAGCGGATCGCCCCAGCGCGCGACGATGGTGGTTTCATAGCCTTCGGCGGCGGCATGGGTCTTGTCGTAGACCCGCTTCAGTTCGGGAAAGCCGAGTGTCGACTGCGCTGCCGCGGCATGCGTTTCGCCGGCAAACAGTGAGCCGACGAAGCTGCCGCCGGCAAGCAGCGCGCCGGAGGCGAGGCTGCCTTTCAAAACAGACCGGCGCGAGACGCGCTCGGCAATGATTTCGCGGATGACGGGGGAGGATGAAGACGGTGCGTTGGCCATGGTGTCTGCCTCTCAGGGTGGATGTTACGGCGCACCGCTGCCCTAGTCTGCTTCGGCAACATCCGCATGACATGAGAGCAAAGGGTTTTGGAGCAGCCGACGGCGACAGCGGTCGGCCTGCTCAGCCCTTGGTGCAGGTCGAGGCGGTGAAGGCGCCGTCGGGCTGCTTCAGGATGATGTCGAATGACGGGGTGGTCTCGCCGTCCAGCGTGGCTTGCGTCATCGAGACGGAGTTGCCGCCGCTGGTGTAGCCGCCCAGCGGGCCGAGCCAGGTGATCTCGCCATTGGCATTCATCTGATAGTTGTAGCCCTGCGACGCGGTGCCGAACGTCACCGGGCCGCTATAGACATTGCCCTTGATGGTGATGTCGCCGAGGTTGAGGAAGGCGCCGAGCAGGTAGACTTCGCAGCGATAGGTGCCGTCCGGCAGCTTGCCATCGCTGAAATCGGCGCGCGCGCCGCCGCTGGTTGCCATCAGCAGCAGGAAGCCGGAAATGCAGGAGATGCGGGATGTCATCGGGTCACTCGTTTGCGAGATGAGCTTGCCCCATTTTTGCGCCGTGCCGCAATATTGTTCGTCCGCATGCCATTGGCGGAGTTCAAAATCTAGGCAGTTGTCATACTTGGGCAAAAATTGGGCAAAAGCCTTGTGCGCTGCGCAAATTTCCCTCAGTCAATCTTTAACCGGCTGCCTTTGTTTTCTTTAGGCTAATATAATAGGAGCCTGATAACGTTGCGCTATTCCCCTTTTTCCGAGCGGGCCTTTGCGTTTGGCACGGCTGTTGCATTGCAGTGTAGCGGTGCAATCAACCAGCTGGGGAGTCTTCGGTATGAGGGGTAATTTCGCGACAATAACAAAAATGTTTTCGGCCGGCGTGGTCGCTGCCGGCCTGTCGATGTCGTCTCCGGCCAAGGCCGCCGAAGACACGATCAAGGTCGGCATTCTGCATTCGCTGTCGGGGACCATGGCGATTTCGGAGACGACGCTGAAAGACGCCATGCTGATGCTCATCGAGGAGCAGAACGCCAAGGGTGGCCTGCTCGGCAAGAAGCTGGAAGCGGTCGTTGTCGATCCGGCGTCCAACTGGCCGCTCTTCGCCGAAAAGGCGCGCGAGCTGATCTCGAAGGACAAGGTCGCGGCCGTGTTCGGCTGCTGGACCTCGGTGTCGCGCAAATCGGTGCTGCCGGTGTTCTCGGAACTCGACAACATCCTGTTCTATCCCGTCCAGTATGAGGGCGAGGAAAGCGAGCGCAACGTGTTCTACACCGGCGCCGCACCGAACCAGCAGGCGATCCCCGCTGTCGATTACCTGATGAGCGAGGACGGCGGCTCGGTGAAGCGCTGGGTGCTGGAAGGCACTGACTATGTCTATCCCCGCACCACCAACAAGATCCTCGAGGCCTATCTGAAGGCCAAGGGCGTCGCCGCTGAAGACATCATGGTCAACTACACGCCGTTCGGCTTTTCCGACTGGCAGACCGAAGTCTCGGCGATCAAGAAGTTCGGCTCCGCCGGCAAGAAGACCGCCGTTGTCTCGACGGTCAATGGCGACGCCAACGTTCCCTTCTACAAGGAGCTCGGCAACCAGGGCATCAAGGCCGAGGACATCCCGGTCATGGCCTTCTCGGTCGGCGAGGAAGAACTGGCCGGTCTCGACACCGCGCCGCTGGTCGGCCATCTCGCCGCCTGGAACTACTTTGAGAGCGTCGATACGCCCGAAAACAAGAAGTTCATCGCCGACTGGCACAAGTTCATCAAGAATGACAAGCGCACCACCAACGACCCGATGGAAGCCCACTATATCGGCTTCAACATGTGGGTGAAGGCGGTTGAGAAGGCCGGCACCACCGATCCGGACAAGGTCATCGACGCCATGGTCGGCGTGTCCGTGCCGAACCTCACCGGCGGTTATTCGACGATGATGCCGAACCACCACATCACCAAGCCGGTGCTGATCGGCGAGATCCAGGCCGACGGCCAGTTCGAGACCGTGTCGCAGACGCCCGGCCTCGTGATGGGCGACGAATGGTCCGACTATCTGCCTGATTCCAAGGACCTGATCTCGGATTGGCGCGCGCCTCTGTCCTGCGGCAACTTCAACGTCGCCACCGGCAGGTGCGGCGGCAAGGGCACCAACTGATCCCTCCCGGGACTGGCCGGTTCCAAGGCCAGAGACCGCAAGGCGTCCGGGCGCTTCAGCCCGCCCGGACGCCGAATTCCACCTCCTGGAAGTATCTGAACGGATGATCCTGCTGCGCACTCTCGGCCTCATGCTGGTGTTCCTGATGGCAAGCCTGTTGCCCTCGAACGCAGCCGAATCCGATCTGCGCGCCATCATCGCCAAATTCGCCACCGGCACCGGCTTCTCCGCCACCGAAGCCGTGGTGCGTGAGCTCGCCGCCACCGGCGATCCACTGGTTGAACGGCCGCTTGCCGCCCTTGCCGAAGGCAATCTCTATATCCGCAAAGCCGATTCAGCCGTCTTCGCCGGCAACGAGGCCGCCGACAGCGTTGCGCTACTCGATCCGTTGAGCGGCGAGAAAGCAGGCGACGCGGCCAAGGCCGACCTCACCAAGATCAAGGTCAACAACACGCTGCGCCGCGTCATCCGCGATGCGCTTGGCACGCTGACGCTGCGCGCCAAGGATCCGGCGGTGCGCATTGCCGCCGCCGACACTATGTTCAAGACGCCCGATGCCGCCAACATCGAGCCGCTCGACGCGGCCATCGCCGCCGAGACCGACGCCAAGGTCAAAGCGCTGTTCGAACAGGCGCGCGCCGCATCGGTGCTGGTCTCCGACAAGCCCGAGGCCGACAAGCTTGCGGCCATCGCGCTCATCGGCGCGCGCGGCGATCGCGATGCGCTGTCGCTGCTCACGTCGGTGGAAGCCAATGCGCAAGGCGCGGTCAAGGATGCGGCAACAGCAGCAATCGCCAGCATCAATTCGAGCTTGGCGCTGTGGGATGCCGGCCAGAACATCTGGTACGGCATTTCGCTCGGCTCGGTGCTGCTGCTTGCGGCCATCGGCCTTGCCATCACGTTCGGCGTCATGGGCGTCATCAACATGGCGCATGGCGAGATGGTCATGCTCGGCGCCTACACCACCTTCGTCGTCCAGCAGGTGATCCGCACCTCATTTCCAGGCCTGTTCGACTGGTCGCTGGTCATTGCGCTGCCGCTCGCCTTTCTGGTTGCCGCTTCTGTCGGCCTCATCATCGAGCGCGGCGTCATCCGCTTTCTCTACGGCCGGCCGCTGGAAACGCTGCTCGCGACATGGGGCGTCTCGCTGGTCCTGCAGCAGGCGGTGCGCTCGATCTTCGGGCCGACCAACCAGGAGGTCGGCAATCCCTCCTGGATGTCGGGCTCGTTCGATGTCGGCCAGTTGGCCATCACCTGGAACCGGCTCTGGATCCTGGTCTTCGCGCTTACCGTCTTCGGCGTTCTGCTCTATGTCATGAAGCGCACGCCCTGGGGCCTGCAGATGCGCGCCGTCACCGCCAACCGCCGCATGGCCGCCTCGATGGGCATCCGGACGCCCTGGGTCGACGCGCTGACCTTTGCGCTGGGGTCCGGTATTGCCGGCATCGCCGGCGTCGCGCTCAGCCAGATCGACAATGTCTCGCCCAATCTCGGCCGCGGCTACATCATCGACAGTTTCATGGTCGTGGTCTTCGGCGGCGTCGGCAATCTCTGGGGCACACTGGTCGGCGCCTTTTCGCTCGGCATCGTCAACAAGGTCTTGGAACCCTTTGCCGGCGCGGTGCTCGGCAAGATCGTCGTGCTCGTCCTGATCATCCTGTTCATCCAGAAGCGTCCGCGCGGCCTGTTCGCGCTCAAGGGCAGGGCGGTGGAAGCATGATCACCGGACGCTTCTTCGCCGCGGGTACGGACCGCCGCATCGCCATCACCATTTTCATCCTGCTGGCTGCCGCCATCATCGTGCCGCTGCTCAACCTCGCTGTGTCGCCGACCAGCGCGTTCTATATTCCGCCTTACATCGTCGCGCTCACCGGCAAATATCTCTGCTACGCGCTGCTCGCCTTGGCGCTCGACCTGGTCTGGGGCTATTGCGGCATCCTTTCGCTCGGCCACGGCGCCTTCTTCGCGCTCGGCGGCTATGCGATGGGCATGTACCTGATGCGCCAGATCGGCTCGCGCGGCGTCTACGGCAATCCGATCCTGCCCGACTTCATGGTGTTCCTGAACTACAAGGAACTGCCCTGGTTCTGGACCGGTTTCGACCATTTCTGGTTCGCCGCCATCATGGTGCTGGCGGTGCCCGGCCTGCTTGCCTTCGTCTTCGGCTGGTTCGCCTTCCGCAGCCGCGTCACCGGCGTCTATCTCTCCATCATCACCCAGGCCATGACCTATGCGCTGCTGCTCGCTTTCTTCCGCAACGACATGGGTTTCGGCGGCAACAACGGCCTGACCGATTTCAAGGATATTCTGGGCTTCAACGTCCAGGCCGATGCCACCCGCTCGGCGCTGTTTGCCGCCAGCGCGGTGATGCTGGCGCTCGCCGTCTTCATCACCTGGGCCATCGTCGGCTCCAAATACGGCAAGCTGCTGATGGCGGTGCGCGATGCCGAAAGCCGCACGCGCTTCCTTGGCTGGCGGGCGGAGAACGTCAAACTGTTCGCCTTCACTGTCTCGGCCGTCATGGCCGGCATTGCCGGCGCGCTTTACGTGCCGCAGGTCGGCATCATCAATCCCGGCGAATTCGAGCCGTCCAACTCGATCGAGGTGGTGATCTGGGCAGCCGTCGGCGGGCGCGGCACCATTGTCGGCCCGATCGTCGGCGCGCTGCTCGTCAATGCCGGCAAATCCTGGTTCACCGGCGTCCTGCCCGAATTCTGGCTGTTTGCGCTGGGCGGCCTGTTCGTCGCCGTCACCCTGTTCCTGCCCAAGGGCATCGTCGGCATGTGGGATTCTTGGCGCGGTAACGCTCGGGCGATGCGCGCGGCATCGCTGGCTGAAGAGGCTGGCACGGATGCCGAAGTCGTGTCGCCGAAGATCGTGCGGGCAGCGGCGCGGACCGCCGGCGAGTGGTCGTCTTCCGCTGCCGAACCGCAGCCGGCGGAGTAGAGCGATGTCGAAATCCAACACCATCCTCTATCTCGACGGCGTCTCGGTCTCCTTTGACGGTTTCCGCGCCATCAACAATCTCTCGCTTGTGCTCGACAAGGGCGAGATGCGCGCCATCATCGGTCCCAACGGCGCCGGCAAGACGACGATGATGGACATCGTCACCGGCAAGACGCGTCCCGACGAGGGCGAAGTGTTCTTCGACGGCCAGGTCGATCTCACCCGGCACGACGAGGCCGAGATCGCCATGATGGGCATAGGCCGCAAATTCCAGAAACCGACCGTCTTCGAAAGCCACAGCGTCGAAGACAATCTGATGCTGGCGCTGAAGGGACCGCGGTCGATCTTCCCGGCGCTGTTCCATCGCCGGTCGCCCGGCGAGGCGCGGCAGATCGACGACATCCTCGGCGTCATCCGGCTCGGCGACAAGCGTCACGATCTGGCGGCCAATCTCAGTCATGGTCAGAAGCAGTGGCTGGAGATCGGCATGCTCTTGGCGCAGGATCCGAAACTGCTTCTGGTCGATGAGCCGGTCGCCGGCATGACCGATGCCGAGACCGTGGAAACCGCGCGCCTGCTCAAGGACATTGCCCGCGATCATTCGGTGATCGTCGTCGAGCACGACATGCATTTCGTGCGCGAACTTGGCGTCAAGGTCACCTGCCTGCATGAGGGCTCGGTGCTGTCGGAAGGCTCGCTCGATTTTGTTTCGGCCGACGAGCGCGTCGTCGAAGTCTATCTGGGGAGATGAGCATGGTGTGGCGGGTGCAATTCCATCGCTTCGACCTGTCGTTCCTCCGCTTCTGGAGAAGGCGCTGACATGCTCGAAGTTTCCAATGCCACGCTCCACTACGGCGCCGCCCAGGCGCTGCGCGGCGTGTCGCTGAAGGCGGGAGCCGGCAAGATCACCTGCGTGCTCGGCCGCAACGGCGTCGGCAAGACCAGTTTGATGAGATCGATCGTCGGCCACCACCGGCTGACGAGCGGAAGCGTTGCCTTCGAGGGGAAGGCGCTCGACCGGAGCGCGGCGTATGATCGCGCCCGGTCGGGCATCGCATTCGTACCGCAGGGCAGGGAGATCTTTCCCCTGTTGACGGTACGCGAGAACCTGGAGTCCGGCTTTGCGCCCTTGAAGCGCGCCGACCGCAACGTGCCTGCGCATGTCTTCGAACTGTTCCCGGTGCTGAAGCAGATGCTGGGCCGCCGCGGCGGCGATCTCTCCGGTGGCCAGCAGCAGCAGCTCGCCATCGGCCGGGCGCTGGTGATGCGGCCGAAACTGCTGGTGCTGGATGAACCGACCGAAGGCATCCAGCCGTCGATCATCAAGGATATCGGCCGCGCCATCCGCTATTTGCGGGATCAGGCCGGCATCGCCGTGCTTCTGGTCGAGCAATATCTCGATTTCTGCCGCGAGCTCGCCGACGAGGTCAACATCATGGACCGCGGCCAGATCGTCCACACCGGTCCGGCGCAGGATCTCGACCGCGCGGATGTCAGGAAGTTTCTGACGGTGTAGCGCGTCGGGTCAACGGGTCTGACGTCTTGGCGATGCCTCTATCGACACCCCGACCGATTCCCCCGATCTGCCTTTCTGCAATTTTTTTGAAGAACGATGTAGCCTCCCGGCACGCTCGTCCGTCTTTACCATGTGACGCCGAATCCCGGCGGCGCGTGCAAGGAGAAGGACACAATGAGCCCCACGATTACCGCCTTCGAACAATCGCCTGATGGCGGCAAGGGACTGGCACGCGATACGCGCGTTCGCTGGGCGCTGGAAGAGGTGGGTCAATCTTACGACGTTCGCCTCGTCTCCTTCCAGGCCATGAAGCAACCCGCGCATCTGGCGCTGCATCCCTTCGGCCAGATCCCGACCTATGAGGAAGGCGAACTTACCGTGTTCGAAACAGGGGCGATCGTCTTTCACATCGCGGAGCGGCATGCGGGTCTGTTGCCGCCGGCGCCCGAAGCCCGGGCGCGGGCGATCAGCTGGATGTTCGCCGCGCTCAACACGGTGGAACCGCCAATCCTCGATCTGACCATCGCCAGGATACACGAGCGCGACCAAACGTGGGCTCAGGAACGCCTGCCGCTGGTCATGGACCGTATCCGCGTCCGCCTGGGTCAATTGTCCGCTCGCCTGGGAGATGCCGACTGGCTCGACGGCGCGTTCAGCGCCGGCGACCTGTTGATGGTGTCGGTTCTGCTGCGCTTGCGCATGTCAGGCCTGTTGAACGAATACCCGAACCTGGCTGCTTATGTTGCCCGTGGCGAGGCACGACCGGCCTACCAGCGGGCTTTCGCCGCGCAATTGGCGGTCAATGCCGCGGCAAGCTGAAGGCTCGCTCGAGCCCCCAAGCAATGGCTTTCATTTCACGCCAACGACCATCTTATTCCGGTGTACGAAGAAAGGCCGCGCGTCGGTCTTTCTCTGCTGAAGCCGCGCAGAACACTGGCACCCACAATACTGCATGCTAGTCTTTATCAGGCCTCGGTGAGTCGGCCGCTTCCGTATCAGTCTGGTTCTGTAAATCGAGGGAATGCGCTGGCTCAGCCTGCAAGTTCCACGCAAGCAAGCCGCCCTAGCTTTCCCTCGCAGTTCTGATTGTCGGTCAATGCGTCCAGATAATCTTGCCAGGAGAATAGGGCTATGGAGCGGTTCGTCGAGGACCACCAGAAACGACGGCTGACGGAGCGCGTCGACATCATCACCGCCATCAACATTCTGCGCTCGCAAGGCTACCAGCAGGATGAGCTGATCGGCGAAATCACCAAGGTTTTCTACGTCGATCTCGATACCTATAACGAGATCGTCCTGGCGGCCTAACCGGCGCGCCGGAAGGCCAGCACGCGATTGCGGCCGCCGCGCTTGGCGCCGTAGAGCGCCTTGTCGGCGGCGCTGAGCACCTTGTCGAATTTGGTGCCGCCCTCGCTGCCGAAGGCATAGCCGGCGCTGACCGTGCAGGCCAGCAGGCGGGTCTCGGTGTCGATCCGACGCGACGCAAAACTGGCCCGGATGCGCTCGGCTATGAATTCCACTTTCTCAGGCAAGGTGCGATCGAGGACCAGCGCAAATTCCTCTCCGCCCATGCGCGCGGCGACGTCGCCCGGCTGGAGATTGGCGGTCAAATCCTTGGCAAACAGTTTCAGCACCTCGTCGCCGGTGGCGTGGCCGAACTCGTCGTTGATGGCCTTGAATCCGTCGAGATCGAACACGATCACGGCGGTGAAGACGCCCACCAGCGTCTTGCCATGCAGGTCGAACAGAGCGCGTCGGTTGAGCAGGCCGGTCAGCGGATCGGTCAGCGCTTCGCGGCGGTGATGCTGCGCCAGGCGTCCCTGGTTGAGCGCCAGCGACAGCGCGCCGATGCCGGTCATGCAGGCGATGACGACGATCAGGCTGAGATCCTCGGCCCAGTTGCTTGGCGCATGGCCGAGCACCAGCCTGCCATCCCAGACGAGCACCCCGGAGCACAGCACGAAGGATATGGCAGTGGCTGTGTAAAGCCCGGCAATGCCGATGATCGGCGCCGGGAATTCGGTGCGCCCCTTCCAGTATTCATAGGCTGTCGCAAACAGGAGCAGCGCGGCAAAGGCATTTTCCAGCATGAAGCCCAGCCCGTCATAGCCAAGCGCCATCGGCGGCAAGGCGATCGCCAGCGAGACGCCGGCGCCAATGGCGATGCGCGGCAGCGGCGAGCGGCCGGTCGTGAATTGGTGGGCGGCGCCCAGCATGGTTGAAAAGCCGAGCAGCAGGAAGGTGAAGGTGGCGAGGCCGAGCAGGCGTCCGGGTGTGTCGATATAGGCCTGGTAGGCAAAGACATCGGCGACGATCAGAAGCACGCTGACCGCCCATGTCAGCAGGAATTTTTCCGAGCGCGCGGTCAGCCAGATGCCGAACAAAGTCATGCCGAGGCAAGCGGCGGAAAAACCGACAGCCAGCAGAAGCGAATTGTAGTCGAGCGACATGCCCTCGTCCTTGCTCGCGGCTACCTGTCGCGACGACGGAGCCCAACCGGATTTATGCAGCAAGGTGGTATCGATAAGGTTACGATGGGGCGGAAGATATCGCGCATCGGTTGATTGGAGCAATTCTGGGTTGAAGCGCTGTTGCGCGTTCGGACGTTCGGAATCGCATTAACCCAAAGCGGGAGAGCGGTTCGCTATTTTCCGCGACGAGGGGCGAACCGTCCAGCCGATCAGCTTACCCGCTTCATCAGAGCCATGGCGCCGAACGGCGCGCGCACCTTGCCCTCGGTGATGAAGTAGGCGAACACGTCGCGCGGCTTCACCGGCGCGTCGAAAGCCGGGTCGGCCCGCCGCAGATCGGCCGGCTGCTTGCCTTCCGCCCAGGTTTTCACCCGCGCCGCCCATTCGTCCAGCCCTTTCGGCGTATAGCAGTCGGGATTGTCGTCCGAGCCCGACTGCAGCCGCGCATAGATGAAGTCGCCGGTGATGTCGGCGATATCAGGGTATTTGGCATGGTCGGCATAGACGATCGCCGCTTTGTATTTGCGAGCGAGTGAGGCGAATTCCGGCACGATGAAACTGTCGTTGCGCACCTCGAGCGCATGGCGCAGCGCCACCCCGTCCTGTTTTTCCGGCAGCAGTTTCAGGAAGGCCTCGAAATCGTCGGCATCGAATTTCTTCGTCGGCGCGAACTGCCACAGGATCGGCCCGAGCTTCTCGCCGAGCGCCGCGACGCCGGAGCCTAGGAAGCGCGTGATGGATTCGCCGGCTTCGCCGAGCACGCGCCGGTTGGTGACGAAGCGATTGCCCTTCAGCGAATAGACGAAACCGTCCGGCGCTTCGCTCGCCCATTTGATGAAGGTCGGTTCCTTGAAGCTGGAATAGTAGGTCCCGTTGACCTCGATGCTCGGCACCTGGCGGCTTGCATAGTGCAGCTGCTTGGCCTTCGACAGTTTGTCCGGATAGAAGGACGTATCCCAGGGTTCGAAAGTCCAGCCGCCCATGCCTGAGCGGATTGTCCCGGATTTGCTCATGGAATTGTCCTCCCTAATTCAGAAAAATCAGGCCGTTGTGTTCGCGTCGACAGGTTTTGCCATGTCGACCACCGTCCATCCCGGCCGGTAGGGATTGGCCCGGCGGCCGGTTTCGCGAAAGCCATAGGCGGGTATAGATCGCAATGTTCCGCTCCATGCGCGAATTGGTGTAGAGCCGAACCTCCGGAATGCCCCACGAGCGCGCCTGATCCTCGGCGAAGTCGAGCAGCGCGGTGCCGAGTTTCCTGCCCTGGAAGGCGGGGGAAACCGCGACGCTGAAGATCATCGCATGATCCGGGTGCCGCTCGATGACGATCAGTCCGGCGAGATCCGAGCCACGCTCCAAGAGCCAAACCTCGCCGCGTTCGACGCGTGGCGCATAATCTTCAGTGACCGGGATCGGCGGGGCGCCTAGCAGAGGTGTGTAATGCTCGTAGGCGGCCTGCGTCAGCGAGACGACTGCGTCGAGATCACCGGCAAGCGCCTGTCGGAATGTCATTCAAAACTCTCCAGGCGCTCGATCGGTCTGTCTGCTATTCCGCCGCTTCGCGCTTGCCCCCCGGGCGCCGCTCCAGCAACTCCTTGAGGAACTGCCCGGTATAGCTGCGCTTTTCGCGCACGATGGCTTCGGGCGTGCCCTGGGCGACCAGTTCGCCGCCGCCGTCGCCGCCTTCGGGGCCGAGATCGAGCACCCAGTCGGCGGTCTTGATCACTTCGAGATTGTGCTCGATGACCACCACCGTGTTGCCCTGGTCGACCAGTTCGTGCAGCACTTCCAAAAGCTTGGCGACATCGTGAAAATGCAGGCCGGTGGTCGGCTCGTCCAGGATGTAGAGCGTCTTGCCGGTCGCCTTGCGCGACAATTCCTTGGCGAGCTTGATGCGCTGCGCCTCGCCGCCGGACAGCGTCGTCGCCTGCTGGCCGATATGGATGTAGCCAAGGCCAACCTGTTTCAGCGTGTCGAGCTTGTCACGCACGCCGGGTACGGCGGCGAAGAAATCGACGCCTTCCTCGACCGTCATGTCCAAAACGTCGGCGATCGACTTGCCCTTGAACACGACGTCGAGCGTCTCGCGGTTATAGCGCTTGCCGTGGCAGACATCGCAGGTGACGTAGACGTCAGGCAAAAAGTGCATCTCGATCTTGATGACGCCGTCGCCTTGGCAGGCCTCGCAGCGGCCGCCCTTGACGTTGAACGAGAACCGGCCCGGCTGGTAGCCGCGCGCCTTGGCCTCTGGCAGGCCGGCGAACCAGTCGCGGATCGGCGTGAAGGCGCCGGTATAGGTGGCCGGATTGGAGCGCGGTGTGCGGCCGATGGGCGACTGGTCGATGTCGATGACCTTGTCGAGGAACTCGAGGCCCTCGATGCGGTCATGGTCGGCCGGATGTTCGCGCGAGCCCATGATGCGCCGCGACGCCGCCTTGAACAGCGTCTCGATCAGGAAGGTCGACTTGCCGCCGCCCGACACGCCGGTGACGGCGGTGAAGGTGCCGAGCGGAATTTCGGCGGTCACGTTCTTCAGATTGTTGCCGCGCGCGCCGACGATCTTCAGCCGGCGGTTCTTCTTCGCTTCGCGCCTGACACCTGGCGTGGCCACTTCAAGCGCGCCCGACAGATATTTGCCGGTGATCGAGTTGGGGTTGGCCATCACCTGCTGCGGCGTGCCCTGGGCGATGATCTCGCCGCCATGAATGCCGGCGGCCGGGCCCATGTCGACGACATAGTCTGCATGCAGGATAGCGTCCTCGTCGTGCTCAACGACGATCACCGTGTTGCCGATGTCGCGCAGGTGCTTCAGAGTGTCGAGCAGGCGCGCATTGTCGCGCTGGTGCAGGCCGATCGACGGCTCGTCCAGCACATAGAGGACGCCGGTGAGGCCTGAGCCGATCTGCGAGGCCAGGCGGATGCGCTGGCTCTCGCCGCCCGACAGAGTGCCCGAATTGCGCGACAGCGTCAGATAGTCCAAGCCGACATCGTTGAGGAAGCGCAGCCGGTCGCGGATTTCCTTGAGCACCCTGACAGCAATCTCGTTCTGCTTGTCGTTGAGCTGCGCCGGCAGGTCGGTGAACCATTTGTCGGCGCTGCGGATCGACTGCTCGGTGACCTCGCCAATGTGTTTTCCGGCAATCTTGACCGCCAGCGCTTCCGGCTTCAGCCGGTAGCCTTTGCAGGCGGGGCAGGGCGTCGCCGACATGAAGCGCTCGATCTCCTCGCGCATCCAGGCGGATTCGGTTTCCTTCCAGCGCCGCTCCAGATTGGGGATGACGCCTTCGAATGTCTTGGTCGTCTTGTAGGACCGCAACCCGTCATCATACTGGAAGGTGACCTCGCGCTCGCCGGTGCCACGCAGCACGGCTTCCTTTGCCTCTTCGGTCAGGTCTTTGAACTTGTCGCCAAGCTTGAAGCCGTATGCCTTGCCCAGCGCTTCAAGCGTCTGCGCGTAATAGGGCGATGTCGACTTCGCCCACGGGCTGACGGCGCCGTCGCGCAGCGAGACGTTCTCGTCGGGCACGATCAGGCTGGCGTCGATGGCGCGCTGGCTGCCGAGACCGTCGCAGGTCGGGCAGGCGCCGAACGGGTTGTTGAACGAGAACAGCCTGGGCTCGATCTCCGGAATGGTGAAGCCGGACACCGGGCAGGCGAATTTTTCGGAGAACAGGATGCGTTCATGCGTCTCGTTCTTCGACTTGTTGACGGAGTCCTCGCCGGTCTGGCTGGCGTCGAGAGGCCGGTCGGCGAATTCTGCCACTGCCAGGCCTTCGGCGAGCTTCAGCGCCGTTTCGATGGAATCGGCGAGCCGCGTCGCCAGGTCGCCGCGCACCACGATGCGGTCGACGACGACGTCGATGTCGTGCTTGTATTTCTTGTCCAGCGCCGGCACGTCGGCAATCTCGTAGAAGACACCGTCGACCTTGACGCGCTGAAAGCCCTTTTTCTGCAGCTCCAGCAGTTCCTTGCGGTACTCGCCCTTGCGGCCGCGCACGATCGGCGCCAGCAGGAACAGCCGCGTGCCTTCCTCGACCGCCAGCACCCGGTCGACCATCTGGCTGACCGTCTGGCTCTCGATCGGCAGGCCGGTGGCCGGCGAATAGGGGATGCCGACGCGCGCGAACAGCAAGCGCATATAGTCGTAGATCTCGGTAACGGTGCCGACCGTCGAGCGCGGGTTCTTCGACGTGGTCTTCTGCTCGATGGAGATGGCAGGCGACAGGCCGTCGATCTGGTCGACATCAGGCTTCTGCATCATTTCGAGGAACTGGCGCGCATAGGCCGACAGGCTCTCGACATAGCGACGCTGGCCCTCGGCATAGATGGTGTCGAAGGCGAGCGACGATTTGCCGGAGCCCGACAGGCCGGTCATGACGATCAGGCTGTCACGCGGCAGGTCGAGATCGACATTCTTCAGATTGTGTTCGCGTGCACCGCGAATGGAAAGGTATTTATGGTCGGCCATCGCCGGTCGCCGCCTCAAGTCTGGTATCAGTGGGATCGGCGGGGTTATCCCGGCCACCCCCTATGTAGGTATTTTTGCCGCCACGTCGAGAGACGTCACACTTCTCGACCAAAGTCGTTTAACCGTCTTTCTCCCACAGGGGCAAGCGGAAAGAACAAAGGCCGAACACGCTCCTGACAAAGCTGTGCAGAAACCTGACAAGGGTGTTTCAAAAACTGACCCTGACGTAAGCTCCCGGCGATCACATTTTTCGGTAACCGGCTATTCAACGGTTGACGTCACCGACTCAGGGGCGCAGTGTCCAGAAGTCAACGAAGCCGGCCGTCTTTCGATGGCCTCGCCGCCCACAGGCGCCTGCGAGACGCCGCAGGTTTTGCGATTTGCGCTTCGGACGACACAGTCGCAACGGACATAGGAGCGGAGCATGACGCCACCGGATAGTCCTTTGAGGCTCCACATCTCGTTGGAGCCGCGGCGGGCATAAGTGCCAGGGTTAAGCGTTTTCGCCACCCGACAAACCGTGACCTGCCGTATCACACCAAAATCAGAGACGGATAGTCGGATCGTCGGTTGAATGCCGCGAAGCATCCGAGACAAAAGTCGGTATAACCCTACCGGCAAGTTGGATCTGGAATCCAAAAAGAGCCCCGACCGTTTGCGGAAGCAACGGCGGGGCTATTTGTATGTGCGGGGTACCGGCGCGGCAGCCGACAAGGGTCACTCTGTCGCGGCACCCTACCGGTTGGAAGGCTTGTTCGCACCCACTCCGACATCGACAGTGATACTGCCGGAAATCCTGACGTCGGTATCGCCGATCTTGAATGTGCCGTTCTCGCCGGCGGGCAGCGCGTCGTCGGGCTCGGGCTGCGGCGCCGGCTTGGCGATGCGGTAGTCGCTGGTCACGCCGGGCAGGGCACTTTTCGGCGACTGGGACGTGCCGTCTCCGGCAACAGCCGCGCTCGCGGTCACGGCGGTGATCGCGATGGCTGTCATCAGTCTGTTCAGGCGGTAGCGCATCGTAGGACTATAGTGTCGCTCCCAATGCGAGGCCAGACCGGCGGCGTTGAAATTGACACGACGCTGGCGCGTTCAATCCGGCGATCAGGCCGCCGCCTGCTTGCGGGTGTCGAAAACATGGTCGACGAGGCCCCAGTCCTTGGCCTCGCGCGCGGTCATGAAGAAATCGCGGTCGAGCGTGCGTTCGACTTCTTCATAGGTGCGTCCGCAATGCTGCGCGTAGAGCTCGGTCATGTGCCGCTTGGTGCGCAAAATGCCTTCGGCATGGCGCTGGATGTCGGAGGCTTGGCCCTGGAATCCGCCCAGGGGCTGATGCAGCACGATGCTGGCATTGGGCAGGGCGATGCGACGTCCCGGCGTTCCCGCCATCAGCAGGAACGAGGCCATCGAGGCGGCAAAGCCCATGCACACCGTCGACACCGGGCAGCTGACATATTGCATCGTGTCGTAGATGGCGAAGCCGCTGGTCACCACACCGCCCGGCGAGTTGATGTAGAGCGAGATCTCCTTGGCGGGATTGTCCGATTCCAGCGACAGAAGCTGGGCGCAGACCAGCGCCGACATGCCGTCATTGATCTCGCCGTTGACAAAAATGATGCGCTCGCGCAGCAGCCGCGAGAAAATGTCGAAGGCGCGTTCGCCGCGGCTCGATTGCTCGATTACCATCGGCACCAGATTGGCAAAGCCGCTCATCTCATTGTCTCCGTTCGGTTTTCTCTAGATCAAGCTGCGCGCAGCAACAGGCGCGGCGCGTTCGCGGCGATAGGTAGCGTGGGTTTCTCTGGGCGGAGCGAAAGCCGGCAACTGCCGCCCGCCATCGCAACGGCAGGCGTTGCCGCCTGGACGAAGCCGTCATGGACGATACGCAGGTGCGTACCGCCGGAAACGGTGCGGGAAAGTGTGAAGGTGACGATGCTGTCCAGCCCATTGGCATCACCGGTCTGCGACCGCTCGCGCCAGGAATAGCGCAGCAACCGCCCCGGCTCGGCATCGAGCACTTCGCACTCGATCGGCGCCTCCGGTCCGGCAAAGGCAAAGCGGGTGCCGGTTTCCGGCTTGATGTCGTTTGGCATCATCCACGCCGCCAACAGCTCCGGCACGGTCAGCGCCCGCCACACCTTTTCCGGTGCGTCCGGCAGATCGCATTCGAAGGCGAGGCTATCCTTGGCGGTCTGCGCCTGCTTTTCATCGGTCATTGGTCCATGTCCTTCAAAACGGCCTTCAGTCTTTCGATGCGCTCCGGCCAGAATGCGCGGTAGCGTTCGATCCAGCCGAGCAACGGCTCGAGCCCTTGCGGATCGGTGCGGTAGTACGCATTGCGGCCCGACCGCCTTTCGCTGACCAGGCCGGCGCCGCGCAGCACCGCCAGGTGCTGCGACACCGCCGGCTGCGACACGCTCATGCCGCTGCGCAACTCCGACACGCTCATCTCGCCGGCGGCAAGCCGTTCAAAGACGGCGCGCCGTGTCGGGTCGGCGAGGGCGCGAAAAATCTCTGCTTCGCTCATGGTAAAAGCATAAGTCGATACTTATCGATTTGGCAAGCGCTGTTTTATTCGCTCGCTGCAAGCCAGCGCCTCACCGGCGCAGCTGCCCCCTCGAACGTCGCTTCGAAGATTGGCGACGCCAACACGGCATGGATATGAAGCGTATCGGTGCCGGCATTTCGAAAGCCGTGTTGTCTCTGCGCTGGAATGAGGAGCGACTGTCCGGCAGTCAGCGTCACGTGGTCGTCATCGATCCACATTTCGGCGGTTCCGGCGATGACGCTCAGCACCTCCTCGACCGGGTGCCGATGTGACGGAGCCCCGACGCCCGGCTGAACCCATTGTTCGAACATGCAAAGCTGGCGGGCTCCATTGCTGGCGGAAACCTGCATGCGGGTCTCCACGCCGGCCCGCCATTGCTCGCGGGGCTGATCCAGATGCGCAATGACCTTCATTCGCCACAGCCTTTCGATCCCGCATGGTCGCAATTTCAGGCGCATACCCTACCTCTTGTTGGCGTTCCTTGACAGAAGGGGGCGGCAGGAATAGAACAAAAAAAGAACAAAAACCTTGTGGGAAAAGCCAGCCTTTGCAGGCATAGGCGGCTCGCAGGCTGTAAGGTGAGCGACTTGAAATTTGTTTCGGATGAGCGCGGAGAAGTGTCATGGCGGGTAGCGTCAACAAGGTCATTCTGGTCGGAAACCTCGGCGCGGACCCTGAAATCCGCCGCCTGAATTCGGGTGACCCGGTCGTCAACATCCGCATCGCCACGTCGGAAAGCTGGCGCGACAAGAATTCCGGCGAGCGCAAGGAAAAGACCGAGTGGCACAACGTCGTCATTTTCAATGACCAGATCGCCAAGGTCGCCGAACAATATCTAAAGAAGGGCATGAAGGTTTACGTCGAAGGCCAGTTGCAGACACGCAAATGGCAGGACCAGACCGGCGCCGACAAGTACACGACGGAAGTCGTGCTGCAGAAATTCCGCGGCGAGCTGCAGATGCTCGATTCACGCGGCGAGGGCGGCGGCCAGGTCGGCAACTATGCCGGTGGCAGCAGTGCGAGTCGTGGTTCGGATTTCGGTCAGTCGGGCCCCAATGAAAGCTTCAACCGAGGCGGTGGCGGCGGCGGTTCCAGAGGCGGCGGCGGTGGCGGCGGTTCGTCGCGCGAACTGGACGACGAAATCCCGTTCTGAGTATCAAGGCCACGTGAAGGCATTTGAGGAGAGGGCGCGATGTCGCTCGGACCGCTTCTGTCGGCGCCCCCTCCCATTCCATGGCACGCCTTCGCGGCCCTTGCCGCGCTGGCTATAGGCGGCGCCCAACTGGCGCTGCCGAAAGGTACAACGCGTCACCGCGCCTTCGGCTATATCTGGGCGGCGCTGATGCTGGTCATCGCCGCCTCCAGTTTCTGGATCCAGCAGATCCGCCTCGTCGGTCCGTTCAGCCCGATCCATATCTTGTCGATCCTGGTGCTGATCACCGTGCCGCTGGCGGTTTGGCATGCGCACAGGCATCGCGTCGCAAAGCATTGCAAAGTCATGATTTCACTCTATGTTTTTGCGCTGATCGGCGCCGGCGTGTTCACACTGCTGCCGGGGCGGATCATGCATGCGGTCGTGTTCGGCCAGTGACGCGTTCATCGAGCATGATCCCGAAAGGTGGAATCCGGTTTTCCGAAAAGATCATGCTCAAACAAAGAGATAGAGACCCTTCCCGATCCCATCGGGAGGGAACAGGCTCGGAAGGAAGATTGTCGTGAAAGCACGGATCAAATGGGTCGAAGAGCGCACCTTTGTCGGCGAGTCCGGCAGCGGCCACAAGGTCGTGCTGGGAACCGCCTTCGGTCCCGGAAGGCAAGACGCCAGGCCCGAGCCCGATGGAGCTGGTGCTGGTCGGCACCGGCGGTTGCTCGGCCTATGATGTCGTCCACATCCTCGAAAAAGGCCGCGAGGCGATCGAGGACTGCGTCGTCGAGCTCGACGCCGAGCGGGCCGAAACCGACCCAAAAGTCTTCACCCGCATCCACATGCATTTCATCGTCACGGGCCGAGCGCTGTCGCACGACAAGGTCCAGCGCGCGATCAACCTCTCGATCGAAAAATACTGCTCGGCCTCCGCCATGCTGGCCAAGACCGCCGTCATCACCCACGATTTTGAAGTCGTGGATACGGCGGTGAAGTAGGCAGCAGGGCCTGCGTTCACCCCGCCATCAGCGCCTTGATGCCATCCGCCACGAATTGCACCGCGAGCGCCGCCAGGATGACGCCGAGCAGGCGGGTGAGGATCGAGCGGCCTGTCTGGCCGAGGATGCGGTCGATGCGTTCCGACAGCACGAACACCAGATAGGTGATGGCGAGGCAGACGAAGATGATGCCGACCAGCGCCGCTTGTGCGGCAAACCCCTGAAACGAGCCGGACAGAAGCACGGTCGCCGAAATCGCGCCGGGACCGGCGATCAGCGGGATCGCCAGCGGGAAGGCGGCGATGTTGTGGATCATGTCCTTGGTGATGGCGACGTCGCCAATCTTTTCCTTGCGGTCCTGCCGGCGCTCGAACACCATTTCGAAGGCGATGAAGAACAAGAGGAACCCGCCGGCGACGCGGAAGGCCGGCAGCGTGATGCCGAACACCGACAGGATCGAGGCGCCGGCTACGGCAAACAGCGCCATCACCAGGAAGCCGATGATCGAGGCGCGCACCGAAACCTGCTGGCGCTCCTCGCGGTTCATGCCGCGTGTTACCGCCAGGAAGAGAGGTGCGAGACCAGGCGGGTCGATGGTCACCAGAATGGTGACGAAGGCGTTGAACAGGCTGTCGAAACTCGGCATCGCTGACCCCTCCCGCCGGGCCGGGCCCTGCGCCACCATAGTGGTAGAGCAAAGCCTGGTCGGTGGGAACCGTCAGGGATGGTGAAACTGTGCGTCGGCTTAGCCGTCAGCGCTGCAGCAGGCCTCCAGACGATAGCCGTCGGGATCGATGACGAATGCGGCATAGTAGTTGTCGCCATAGTCGGCACGCAGCCCCGGCGCACCATTGCTGCTGCCGCCTGCACGCAAGGCGCCGGCATGAAAGGCGTCGACGCTGCCCCTTGTCGGCGCGGCAAAGCAGAAATGCAGGCCGGACTTTTCGTCGGCCGCTACCGGTCGCGTCGCATCGTTCACCCAGAGTGCTATCGCCTCTGCGCCATAGCCTAGCGAACCTGGCGACTGGCTGAGGCAGGAATAACCGAGCGGCTTGAGTGCGGCGTCGTAGAAGGGCTTCGAAACGTTAGTGTCGCGGACACCAATCGAGACATGGTCAAGCATGTTTTTCACCTTTTTTACAATATGTTGCGTTGTCAGGATGTTGCGTGGTCAGCGACTCGGCGCGCCAGGAACTCGACCTCGAGCCGCCATGTCGCTCCATCGTCGTGCGAACGCTCGCCCAGCCAGCGGAAACTGTCCCTGGTGATCCGCGAAAAGCTCCAGCGGACCGAGGAACCGGTGCCGTCCGCGCCGACCTGCACAATCGTGTCGCCTTCGGCGCGACCAAGCTGGCGGCTGTAATACTGGTTACGCGGGTCGCTCCAGAAGATGTGCCAGGCGTCCTGGCCGGGATCGTAGGCCCGCAGTGTTGTGCCATAGAAAGTCCATTTGCCGAGCGACGGCGTGGGGCCGGCATCCCGCGCGGGCAGGATCCACACATCCTGGATCGCCCTGCCTTCCAGGACCCAGCCGAAATGCACCTCGCCGCGTCCGGTCAAAACCGTGCCGTCCTCGAGGTGGCGCGTGGCATCGAATGTCCAGGCGCCGACAAAGCGGCCGTAGAGATCCAGCTTTTCAGCCAGGTCAGGGTTGGGGCCGTCGCTGTGGAGGGCTTTTGTGAATGGATCGGTCATGCTGCTGCCTTCGTGGTGTCAGGAGGCTGCAACCGATAGGCCGGGGCGGGGTGTTGCGCTTGGGAAAAATTGCTATCTTTCAAGCCATGACGACGACTGAGCAAAGACTGGCTTCGGGGCCGGACTGGTATGTGTCCGACGTGGTGTGCACGGCCGGCGCCGGCGATCGGCCCTTCGAGGAAGAGCACCGCAGTGTCTGCATTGCCGCGGTTACGAGCGGCAGCTTCCGCTACCGCACCAGCCAGGGCGCCGCCATGCTGGCGCCAGGTGCCATCCTGCTCGGCAATGTCGGCGCCTGCTATGAATGCGGGCACGAGCACGGTGCCGGCGACCGTTGCCTGTCCTTCCACTTCGCTCCGGCCCATCTCGACCGCATCGCCAGCGACGTGGCTGGCACGAAGAAGCTGACGTTCGGGGTGCCGCATCTGCCGCCCTTGCCGGCGCTGGCGTCTCTGCTGGCCGAGGCCGAAGCGGCACGCGAGACGGCCGACATCGATGCCTTCGAGGAGCTTGGCCTGCGCATTGCCGCCGCGGCTCTTGCCGTCGGCGGTGCAGCACTTGCTGTCGCCAGTGAGGCCCCGCCTGCCGCTCGCCCGCCGAGCCGCCGCGACCAGAAACGGGTTGCCGAAGCGGTGCGGCAGATAGAACTCAATGCTGAACGGCCAGTCTCGCTTTCCGAGCTCGCCAGCTCGACGGCGACCAGCCCCTATCACTTCCTGCGCACCTTCCGGCAGGTCGCGGGCATGACGCCTTATCAGTTCCTGCTCAGAACCCGGCTGCACCGCGCTGCGGTGCGGCTGCGCATGTCGGATGAGCCGATCTCGGCAATTGCCTTCGAGGCCGGCTTCAATGACCTCTCCACATTCAATCGCCGTTTCCGGCGCGTCATGGGCGAGAAGCCGGGCGACTATCGCGGCCGCCGGTCAGGCAGCGTTTTGCCAAGCACCACCGGCACCATGTGACGTCCCAGGAAAGTACCGGTCTTCTCCGGACCTACGCCCGGATCATCCGGCCCTTCAGCTCCACCTCGCGCATGCCGACGGTGATTTGCGTCGGCCGCAGCTCCTGTACCGCGACAGGCCTCAGCAAGGGTTCCCGGCCGGTCGTTATGGTGTCTCGTCCTGTTGTCCGACAAGTTGCTTGTCCGGCGCCAGCGCCTTGATGGCGGCGTCGACACTGTGAAAGATCCTGTGCGGGCCGACGAGGTCGGCAATGCCGAAGCGCGCAAGGGCTGCCTGGGCGCGCAGCGATTCCAGCCGCGCGATTGCAAAGATCGCACCCGCCTTGCGGCAGTGGGCGATGGTGTCGATCAGTGCCTGCGCGGCGGTATAGTCGATCTCGGCAATGTTGCTGGCCTCCAGCACGACCAGTTTCACCCTGTCGCTTCTGGCATCGATCAGCTCGCAGACGCCGCGCTTGAAGCTGTCAGCATTGACGAAGGACAGCGGCGCCTGGAACGCCGCAACCAGCACGCCGGAGAGTTGCTCGCCTGCCGAAGGCGTGTTTGGCGGCCACCATACCGAGGTGCCGGGCACCTGTTCCAACTCGATTGCCTGCGTGCGTGTCGCGCTCCACAGACCGTGCAGCAGCGACAGGCCGATGCCGACCGCGACGCCGGTTTCGATCGGCAACACGACGATCGCCGTCATGGTGACCAGGATCAGCGCGAATTCGACCGGCGCCTGCCGGTAGACGCTGGCGAACACCCTCCAGCGCAAGATGTACTGGGCAACGAACATCAGCACGCCGGCAAGGGCGGCCTGCGGGACATCGGCAAGCAGGCCGCCACCAAAGGCGCCCAGCGCCAGCACAATAGTCGCGGCAATCAGGCCGGACACGTGCGAACGGCCGCCCGATTGAGCGGCGATTGCGGTGCGCGGCGGGCTGGCATTGACCGCAAAGGCGCCGAACAGGCCAGACAGGATGCTGCCGGCGCCGACGCCGACAAAATCCCGGTTGACGTCGTCGCCGGCAAAGGAGCGGCTGGTGGCCGCCGTCTGCACCATGACCACGATGGAGATCAGCAGGGCCAGCGGCAGCAGCGCCTGGGCATCGCTGAGACTGACCGTCGGCAGGCCGGCCTGCGGCAGGCCGTCGGGCAAGGCGCCAAGCACCTCGACGCCGCGCCCCTTCAGGCCGAAGACGGCGACCGCTGCAGTGGCCAGCACCATGCCGATCAAGGCGCCGGGGATGCGGGCGCTGATGCGCTCGGCAGCGAACACGATTGCAAACACGCCAAGGCCGATCGTCAGGCTCCAAGGGTTGGTGAGGTGCAGATTGCCGGCGATCTCACCGACGCGGCGCAACGTTTCACCACTTTCGGCAGGCAGACCGAGCAGTCCGGGCAATTGCGAAACAATTATATGGACGGCGATGCCGGCCAGGAATCCGGTGGTGACCGGCACCGATAACAGGTCGGCGATCCAGCCGAGCCGGAAGATTCCGCTCAAAGCCACCAGCAGGCCGACCATCAGCGCCAACATGGCCGCCAGTGCCAGATAATGCGCCGAGCCGGCAACGGCGATGAGCGCGAGCCCGCCGGCAAACAGCGGTGTGATGGTCGAATCCGCGCCGGACGACAGATGGCGGTTGGCGCCGAACATTGCAAAGGCCAGCGATCCTGCGACAAAGGCGAAGAAGCCGATCTCGGGCGCAAAGCCGCCAAGCCGCGCCGTCGCCATCTGTTCGGGGATGGCGATTGCCGCCAGCGTCAGGCCGGCGGCCAGATCGCCCTTGAGATCCCCGGGCCGCCAACCGCTCAGCGCTCGCAAAGGCAGCCACCGGTTCATCGTGCTTATGGCTCTTGGCTGGGAAAACGACCCATCGCAGGCTTTTGCCCTGATGGCGGCGAAATGGGCTATGGCCAAATCGTCGCAATCAGCGGTATCCATTTGAAATTACCACCGAAATTGTCGTTGGAAAAGTGCCGCGAATATTGGAGTTTCAGGCTGGCTTCCTATATAAGCGGTCAGTGATTCCCGATTAGATTGTGATCCGATTTGACCGACCAAAAAACACCGCGCGGCGCCGACGGCGGCCCCACCGGCATCGAGCCGATCTCCATCATCGAGGAGATGCAGAGCTCCTATCTTTCCTACGCCATGAGCGTGATCGTCAGCCGTGCGCTGCCGGACGTTCGCGACGGCCTGAAGCCGGTGCATCGCCGCATTCTCTATGCCGCGCATGAGAGCGGCTACCACTGGAACCGCAAATATGTGAAGTCGGCCCGCCCGGTCGCCGACGTGATGGGTAAATACCATCCTCATGGCGACGCCTCGATCTATGACGCCTTGGTGCGCATGGCGCAGGACTGGTCGCTGCGCGTGCCGCTGATCGACGGGCAGGGCAATTTCGGCTCCATCGACGGCGATCCGCCGGCGGCCATGCGCTACACCGAATCGCGCCTGACCAAGGTCGCGCATGAACTCCTGGAGGACATCGACAAGGAAACCGTCGATTTCCAGGAAACATATGATGCCTCCGACACCGAGCCGAAGGTTCTGCCGGCCCGCTTCCCAAACCTTCTGGTCAACGGTTCGGGCGGCATTGCCGTCGGCATGGCAACCAATATTCCGCCGCACAATCTGGCCGAAGTCTGTAACGGCGCCATCGCCATCATCGACAATCCGGCGATCGACCTGCCGGCGCTGATGGAGATCATTCCGGGTCCCGATTTCCCGACCGGCGGCATCGTGCTTGGCCGTTCCGGCATCTACAGCGCCTATGCGACGGGGCGCGGCTCCATCGTCATGCGCGGTAAGGTCAATGTCGAACAGCGCGGCAATGACCGTGAATCGATCATCATCACCGAGGTTCCCTATCAGGTGAACAAGGCCTCGATGATCGAAAAAATGGCCGAGCTAGTGCGCGACAAGCGCATCGAGGGCATTTCCGACATCCGCGACGAGAGCGATCGTCAGGGCTACCGCGTCGTCATCGAACTGAAGCGCGACGCTGTCGCCGACGTCATTCTCAACCAGCTTTACCGCTTCACGCCGCTGCAGACGTCTTTCGGCGCCAATATGGTGGCGCTGAACGGCGGCAAGCCGGAAGTGATGACGCTGACCGACATGCTGAAGGCATTTGTCGTCTTCCGCGAAGAGGTGATTAGCCGGCGAACGAAATTCCTGTTGCGCAAGGCGCGCGACCGCGCCCACGTCCTGGTCGGTCTCGCCATTGCCGTCGCCAATATCGACGAAGTGATCAAGCTGATCCGCACCGCGCCCGATCCGCAGACGGCGCGCGAACAGTTGATGGAGCGGCGCTGGCCCGCCGGCGACGTCGAATCGCTGATCCTTCTGATCGACGATCCGCGTCATCGCATCAACGAGGACGGCACCTACAATCTCTCCGAGGAACAGGCGCGCGCAATCCTCGAACTGCGCCTGCAGCGCCTGACGGCGCTCGGCCGCGACGAGATCGCCGACGAGTTGAACACGATCGGTGCCGAAATCGTTGATTACCTTGATATTTTGTCGTCTCGCGCGCGCATCCAGCAAATCGTCAAGGATGAGCTCGCCGCCGTGCGCGACGAGTTCGGCACGCCACGCCGCACCGAACTCACCGACGGCGGCGCCGACATGGAAGACGAGGACCTGATCCAGCGTGAGGACATGGTCGTTACCGTCAGCCATTCCGGCTACATCAAGCGCGTGCCGCTGTCGCTCTACCGGGCGCAGCGCCGTGGCGGCAAGGGCCGCTCCGGCATGTCGACCAAGGAAGAGGATTTCGTCACTCGGCTGTTCGTGGCCAACACGCATACGCCGGTGCTGTTCTTCTCCTCGCGCGGCATCGTCTACAAGGAGAAGGTCTGGCGCCTGCCGATCGGCAATCCGCAGTCGCGCGGCAAGGCGCTGATCAACATGCTGCCGCTGGAGCAGGGCGAGCGCATCACCACCATCATGCCGCTGCCGGAGGACGAGACCAGCTGGGGCGAGCTCGACGTAATGTTCGCCACCACGCGCGGCACCGTGCGCCGCAACAAGCTGTCCGACTTTGTCCAGGTCAACCGCAACGGCAAGATCGCCATGAAGCTGGAGGAGGACGGCGACGAGATCCTCGGCGTCGAGACCTGCACCGACAATGACGACGTGCTTTTGACGGCGAACTCCGGCCAGTGCATCCGCTTCTCCGTCGGCGACGTGCGCGTCTTCCAGAGCCGCAATTCCGTCGGCGTGCGCGGCATAAGCATGGCCGAGACCGACCGCATCATCTCCATGTCGGTGATCGAGCATGTCGATGCTTCACCGGCGGAGCGCGCCGCTTATCTCAAGCGGGCTGCGGCGGAGCGGCGGCTCGAGACGGCCGGCGAGGACGAAGAAATCGCGCTGACCAATGAGGAGATCGGCGAGGAGACGGAGCTTTCCGACGAGCGCTACGAACTCCTCAAGGCGCATGAGCAGTATGTGCTGACGGTAACCGAATATGGTTACGGCAAGCGCTCTTCGTCCTACGATTTCCGCCTGACCGGGCGCGGCGGCAAGGGCATCCGCGCCACCGACGTGTCGAAAACTGCCGAAATAGGCCAGCTGGTGGCGACGTTCCCGGTCGGCAATGACGACCAGATCATGCTGGTTTCGGACGGCGGCACGGTCATCCGGGTGCCGGTCAACGGCATCCGTTTCGCCAGCCGCGCAACCAAGGGCGTGACCATCTTCAACACCGCCGAAGGCGAGAAGGTGGTTTCGGTCGAGCGGATCTCTGAGCCTCAGTCGGACGAGGATGTCGAAGAAAATGGCGAGGGCGAGGCCGGTCCGGATGCCTCGGATGCTGCGCCCGAATAGGCTTTGGATACAACAACGCCGGCCCCATGGGCCGGCGCAATCAAGAAATAGCAATAAAATCAGTGGTGACGGTGGGGCCAGCGGGCGCCGAAGCCTTCGAAGCGCTTGGTCCGGACACGGATGCGCTCTGCCTCCTGATGCAGCCCGAATGCGGTTGCGATCAGCATGGCGACGGTCATTGCGGTGGCGAGCATGTAGATCAGCATGTGCGTGTTCTCCTGCGCCTTACAACGGTTAGATGGGGTTTTGGTTTCATCTTCTGAAGTGCAAACTAGCGAACGCTGCGTGAAGTCTTCGTGATCAAGGCATTCATCTGTCGTTCATGTCTGCGAAAAGGTTCACGCAGATGTTCCCAATCGCATTTGCCTTCCGTCCAATGCCCCGCTAGAAGCCTGCCATGACCGAACGCACCGCCCTGTATGCCGGCTCCTTCGACCCGCTGACCAACGGACACCTCGACGTCCTGAAGGCATCATTGGCTGTCGCCGACACGGTTTATGCGGCGATCGGCACCCATCCCGGCAAGACGCCGCTGTTTTCCTTCGAGGAACGAGTGCAGCTGATCGAGGCTGCGACGAAGGCCGAATTCGGCCGTGACGGCGGTCGCATCAAGGTCGTCGCCTTCGACGGGCTGGTCATCGATGCCGCCCGCAAGCACGGCGCCTCGATCATGATCCGCGGCCTGCGCGACGGCACCGACCTCGACTACGAGATGCAGATGGCCGGTATGAACGAGACCATGGCGCCGGAGCTGCAGACGGTTTTTCTGCCCGCCAGCCCATCAGTCAGAACCATTACCGCCACACTTGTGCGCCAGATAGCTTCGATGGGCGGCGACATCCGTCCCTTCGTGCCGGCCGCGGTTGCCGGCGCGCTCACCGCAAAATTCAAGAAATAATCGTTCGGAGATCCCTATGCAGCTGAAGAAGCTCGCCTCGTTCCTCGTCGTGCTTGCCGGTCTCGTCACCGCATCGGTGTCGGGCTATGCCGCCGAGGCGGAAAACACCATGATCATCACGTTGAAGGATGGCGACGTCACCATCGCGCTGCGGCCCGATCTGGCGCCCAAGCATGTTGCCCAGATCAAGAAGCTGGTGCGCGAAGGCGCTTACGACAATGTCGCCTTCCACCGCGTTATCGACGGCTTCATGGCGCAAACCGGCGACGTCAAGTTCGGCAACATGAAGAAGGGGTTCAGCCCCGAGGCCGTCGGCACCGGCGGCTCCGAGCTGCCTGATCTGCCCGCAGAATTCTCGCAGAGTGAGCATTACAAGCGTGGCACGCTCGGCATGGCCCGCTCGCAGGATCCGAACTCCGCCAATTCGCAGTTCTTCATCATGTTCGCGCCGGCGCCGAACCTCGACGGTCAGTACACCATCGTCGGCAATGTCGTCAGCGGCATGGAACTGGTCGATCACATCAAGAAGGGCGATGAGGCCGACAATGGCACGGTCGGCGACCCCGACCGCATGATCAAGGTCCGCATCGCGGCCGACAAGTAATCTGTCAAATCAATCTGTTTTTCTGAGATAAAGGATATCCGACATGGCTGAGATCAAGGACCGCGAGAACGCGCTCATCATGGAAACGACCAAGGGCAAGGTCGTCATCGAACTGCTCCCCGAACTGGCCCCCGGCCACGTCGCCCGCATCAAGGAACTGGCGCGCGAAGGCGCCTATGACGGCGTGGTCTTCCACCGCGTCATCGAAGGCTTCATGGCGCAGACCGGCGACGTCAAGTTCGGCAATTCGTCGAAGCCGACTTTTGCCCCCTCCCGCGCGGGCATGGGCGGGTCGGAAAAGCCGGACCTGAAGGCCGAGTTCTCCAACGCCAACCACGGCCGCGGCACCTGCTCGATGGCGCGTTCGCAGAACCCGAACTCGGCCAACTCGCAGTTCTTCATCTGCTTCGACGATGCCGCCTTCCTCAACCGCCAGTACACGGTCTGGGGCCAGGTCATCGAAGGCATGGACAATGTCGACAAGATCAAGCGCGGCGAGCCGGTGGTCGATCCCGACAAGATCGTGTCGCTGAAGGTTGCGGCCGACGTCAAGTAAGGGCTGATAACGATGATGGGCGTGGTCTGGTCGCTGCTCGGCATCCTGTCCGGCGCGTTCATCGCCATTCAGGCGCCGATCAATTCGCAGCTGGCGCGCGGCCTGGGTCTCCCGGTCGCGGCGGCTGCGTTTTCGTTCCTGTCGGGTGCGATCGTGCTTGGTATCATCTCTGTTGCGGTCGTACGGCTGCAGGCCATCTCGCTCGACTGGAAGGCGCCGGCGCCCTGGCTGTTCGTCGCCGGCGGCATGCTCGGCGGCTTCTATGTCACGCTATCGACCATCTTGACGCCGCGCATCGGGGCGGCCGCCCTGATGGCGTTCCTGGTTGCCGGTCAGCTGCTGGCCGGCATGCTGATCGACCGCGTCGGCTTCCTCGGCGTGGCGGTGCGCGAGATATCGCTCGGCCGCGTCGCCGGCGCGGTGCTGCTCTTGGTCGGAGCGCTGCTCGTCCGGCTTTACTGATGCGCGTCGACCTCTTCGACTTCGACCTGCCGGAGGAGCGCATCGCGCTTCGCCCGGCGGAGCCTCGCGACAGCGCAAAAATGCTGGTGGTCAGGCCGGGTGAAGACCTTTCGGACCGTTCGGTGCGCGACTTGCCGTCCTTGCTCAGGGCCGGCGACGTGCTGGTCTTCAACGACACCAAGGTGATCCCGGCGCAGTTGAAAGGCATCAGGCGGCGCGGCGAAGCGCAGGCGCAGGTCGAAGCCACGCTTCACATGCGCATGACGCCGGACCGCTGGCTGGCCTTCATGCGGCCGGGCAAGCGCATCGCCGCCGGCGACCGCATTCATTTTGGCCATGACGGCAATTCCTGCTTCCTCGGCCAACTCGACGCAACGGTCATCGAGAAGGGCGAGGCCGGTGAGGCGCTGCTTGGCTTCGACCTGTCCGGCCCGTTTCTCGACGAAGCGCTGCGCGCCGTCGGCCACATCCCGTTGCCGCCCTATATTGCCTCCAAGCGCGATGACGACGCGCGCGACCTCACCGACTACCAGACCATCTATGCCAAGGAGGAAGGCGCTGTCGCAGCGCCCACCGCCGGGCTGCATTTCACGCCAGAGCTGTTTGCCTCGCTTGACGCCAAAGGCATCGAACGCCGCTTCGTCACCTTGCATGTCGGCGCCGGCACCTTCCTGCCGGTCAAGGCGGACGATACCGCCGACCACAAGATGCATGCCGAGACCGGCTCAGTCAGCCAGGCAACAGCCGAGGCGCTCAATGCCGCCAGGGCGAGGGGCGGGCGCATCATCGCCGTCGGCACCACCTCGTTGCGCCTCCTGGAGAGCGCGGCGCGTGAGGACGGTACCCTGGCCGCATGGTCCGGCCCGACCGACATCTTCATCACGCCCGGCTATCGCTTTCGCACCGCCGACCTGCTGATGACCAATTTCCATCTGCCGCGCTCGACGCTGTTCATGCTGGTTTCAGCCTTCAGCGGCCTCGATACAATGCGCGCTGCCTATGCGCATGCCATCGGGAACAGCTACAGATTCTATTCCTACGGAGATGCAAGCCTGCTGTATCGAGCGGAGATGAGCGATGGACGATGACCTGCAAGCCTTTGACCGAGAAAGCCTGATTGCCGAAGTGAAGAAATTGCGTGCCGGCATCCGCGCGCACCGCGACACGACGGGCCATGATCTCTGCTGGCACCATCCCGATCTCTGGGATCTGCTGCCGGAAAAGACCGACACATCGATTGCCGTTCCGCCGTGGCCAAAATTCATGCGCGGCTGCATTCAGTACCGCCAGTCGCTCGACAGACAGGCGCCAGACGCACCTGTCCATGACAAGGAATTCAATGGCTAAGCCGTTTACTTTCAAGGTCCTCGCAACCGACGGCAAGGCACGGCGCGGCGTCATCAACATGCCGCGCGGCGAAATCCGCACGCCGGCCTTCATGCCTGTCGGCACCGGTGGCACGGTCAAGGCCATGTATATGGACCAGGTGCGCGGCGTCGGCGCCGACATTATCCTTGGCAACACCTACCATCTGATGCTGCGGCCCGGCGCCGAGCGCGTGGCGCGGCTTGGCGGTCTGCATGAGTTCGCCCGTTGGCCGCAACCGATCTTGACCGACAGCGGCGGCTTTCAGGTGATGTCGCTGTCGAAGCTGCGGAAACTGACCGAAAAGGGCGTCACTTTCCGCTCCCATATTGACGGTGCTGCCTACGAGATGTCACCGGAGCGCTCGATCGAGATTCAGGGACTGCTCGATTCCGACATCCAGATGCAGCTCGACGAATGCACGGCGCTGCCGGCCGAGTTGAAGGAAATCGAGCGTGCCATGGAGCTGTCGCTGCGCTGGGCCGAGCGCTGCAAGACGGCGTTCGGCGACCAGCCGGGCAAGGCGATGTTCGGCATCGTCCAGGGTGGCGACAACGCAGCACTCAGGATGCGCTCGGCCCAGGCACTGAGCGCTATGGAGCTGAAGGGCTATGCCGTCGGCGGCCTCGCCGTCGGCGAGCCGCAGGCGGTGATGCTGGAGATGCTCGAGATCACCTGTCCGGAACTGCCTGACAACAAGCCTAGATATCTCATGGGCGTCGGCACGCCGGACGACATCGTGAAATCGGTAGCGCGCGGCATCGACATGTTCGACTGCGTCATGCCGACCCGCGCCGGCCGCCACGGCCTCGCCTACACCAGGCGCGGCAAGGTCAATCTCAGGAATGCCCGCCACGCTGACGATCCGCGCCCGCTCGACGAGGAGAGCGACTGCCCGGCAGCGCGGGACTATTCCCGCGCCTATCTGCATCATCTCGTGCGCTCGCAGGAGGCGTTGGGGGCGATGCTTTTGACCTGGAACAACTTGTCCTACTATCAGAAGCTGATGCAGGATATTCGCGCCGCCATCGAAGCGCAGGCTTTTGAGGCGCGCACGGCCGAGATTTCCGAGGGATGGACGAGGGGCGATATTCCGGCCATCTGAGCGGGGTTAGGTGCTCAGTGAATTTGACGCCCGCAAGCTGCAGCCGGTGATCTGAAAGCTGCCATCAGGCTGCTGCTGGAGTGTATAGACCGCCTCATAATCCTTGCCGTCAGGCCCGACGATCAGCACCTGCTGGATGATCGAACCGGGGCCGGTCTGCTCGACCTTGCCGAAGGAATAGCTTTGTGGCTGACGCACCGGCGCGTAGCCGTTGGTCACCATGTTCATGAAGGCGTCGACGGTCGGGAAAATCTGCTTCACGTTTGGAGCAGCGAAGCTGTACGCCTTGGCGCCGTCATTGGCGATGAGCGCCTTCAACTGACCATCGATGACGGCCTGGCCGGCTTTGACTTCGGCGTCACCGGCGCGGACTGCCGAGACGAGCAGGACTGACGCGAACAGCAACGAAACGACTGCGAATGCGATGCGGCGCATGGCCTGTCTCCATTGTCCCCCAACAAAACCTGTCCCAGGACGCATTGTACCATACGCTTGGCGTGGCCTCACGGTTTCAGCAACCGCAAATATTCGCTACGCAAGGGCCGCAAGATCATGCTTAAGCATCCTTTAAGGCGGGGCGCGCATTGTAGGGGACTGGTGGGGACCCGTTCGCGCAACCAGGGACGAACCATGTCTGGAGAGCCGATTGACCGGCGCCTTTTTCTGAAAGGCGCGGCTAGCTTTGCAGCTCTGGCTCCCTTGCCCGCTTGGGCAGCCACCGGGCCGACTGTCACTGAAATCGCCTTCGATCCGGCCATTCCAGCGCTCGGCAATCCCGATGGCGACGTCACCATCGCTGAATTCGTCGACTATCAGCGCCCGATCTGCAAACTCGTCTTCGTCGAGTTGAAGAAGCTGATGGAAGAGGGCCGCGGCATCCGGCTGGTGATGAAGGACTGGCCGATCTTCGGCGACGTCTCGCGCGATGCGGCGCGTGTGGCTCTGCTGAGCGGCGAACATTATGCCGCCGCGGTCGATGCGCTGATGACCAACCAGCGCGGGCTCTCCGAACGCCGCACCAACGATATCCTGGCTTCGGTCGGCGTCGATGTGGCGATGGTGCGGGCCGATCTCGCCGTCCGAGAGCCCGACATTGACGCCGCGCTTTTGCGCACCGACAGCCAGGCGACGGCTTTCAAGCTGCGCGGCACGCCGGCTCTGGTCATCGGCGGCAGCCTCTATCGGCGCGGCTTGCCGGTGTCCGAACTCAGGCAGGCTGTTGCCAAGGCACGTTCGGCCTGATGCTTGAAAGCCGGGCGGCAGTCTGCCACAACGGCCGCTTGTTTGCGGAAGCTTGATCGGGACCGGCAATGAAGACGTTTTTCGTGCAGATAAAGTGCGACCTGGGCAAGTCCTATGAGGTTGCCAGCGCGCTCGCCGATGCCGAGATCGCCTCGGAAATCTACTCGACCGCCGGCAATTACGACCTGCTCGCCAAATTCTATGTCGACGACGAGGAAGATGTCGGCCACTTCGTCAACGAGAAGGTGCAGCATCTTCCCGGAATCAAGGACACCTTCACGGTCGTCACTTTCCGCGCTTTCTAAAGCCACATCAGGCACTTGCCCGGCGACGAGGCAAAGCCTGATTACGCGCCGGTTTCGACTGCCTGAATTTTGGGCAGTTGCGACATACTGATCACCGGCATTCTCCAAATCGCCGATTGCGCTTGATTTTCTCCGTCGAGGCCAGTGAAATGGTCTCACAGGGGAGTATGCGATTGGCAGCGTTCGATGAAATGCTTCCGGAAGTTTCCGGATTGAGAAAACCATATACGGCTTACGACCGCTGGCTGAAGGAGCAGGACCCGGCCAGGCTTACCGAAAAGATGCAGGATGCCGAGCGCGTCTTCCGCAAGACCGGCATTACCTTTGCCGTCTATGGCGAGCAGGAAGCCTCCGAGCGGCTGATCCCTTTCGATATCGTTCCGCGCATCATCTCGGGCAATGAGTGGCGAAGGCTGACGCAAGGCATAGAGCAGCGCGTGCAGGCGCTGAACGCTTTCCTCGACGACATCTACCATCGCCAGGAGATCCTGCGCGCCGGCCGTGTGCCCAGGGAGCTCATCGCCAGGAACGAGGCATTCCTGCCGGAAATGATCGGGGTCAGGCCGCCGGCCGGCGTCTACACCCACATCATCGGTGTCGATATCGTGCGCATCTCTGAGAACGAGTTCTATGTGCTGGAGGACAATGCGCGCACGCCGTCGGGCGTCTCCTACATGCTGGAGAACCGCGAGACGATGATGCAGCTCTTCCCCGAGCTGTTCCAGCAGATCAAGGTGCGGCCGGTGGAGAACTATCCGCAGCTCTTGCGCCAGTCGCTGGCCGCGGTCCGGCCGCAAAGCACCAAGGGCGCGCCGACCATTGCCGTGCTGACGCCGGGCAGCTTCAACTCCGCCTATTTCGAACATGCCTTCCTGGCTGACCAGATGGGCGTGCAGCTGGTCGAAGGCCAGGACCTGCGCGTCGTCGACGGCCATGTCGCCATGCGCACGACCGAAGGCTACAAGCAGATCGACGTGCTTTACCGGCGTGTCGACGATTCGTTCCTCGACCCGCTGACCTTTAGGCCCGACTCGGCCCTTGGCGTGCCCGGCATCATGGATGTCTACCGCGCCGGCAACATCACCATCGCCAATGCGCCGGGCACCGGCATCGCCGACGACAAGGCGATCTATTCCTACATGCCCGAGATCGTCGAATTCTACACCGGCCGCAAGGCCATCCTCGGCAACATCCCGACCTGGCGCTGCTCGGAAGCCGACAGCCTGAAATACGTGCTCGAACATATCGACGAGCTGGTGATCAAGGAAGTCCACGGCTCCGGCGGCTACGGCATGCTTGTCGGGCCGGCGGCGACCAAGAAGGAATGCCAGGATTTCGCCAAGAAACTCGCGGCAAAACCGTCGAACTACATTGCCCAGCCGACGCTGGCGCTGTCGACCTGCCCGATCCTGACTGAAAAAGGCCTGTCGCCGCGCCATGTCGACTTGCGGCCTTATGTGCTGGTCTCCGACCGCATCCAGATTGTGCCCGGCGGGTTGACGCGGGTGGCGCTGAAGGAGGGGTCGCTGGTGGTCAATTCCTCGCAGGGCGGCGGGACGAAGGATACGTGGGTACTCGATGACTGAGCTTGGGCAGGGGGACGCACCAATAATGAAAAGCATTCTTCCCTATTCGCTACTCGCTATTCGCTATTCGCTCGACATCGGGGCACATTGACATGCTTCTCGGCCGCACCGCCAACGGGCTCTACTGGATGAACCGCTATATCGAGCGGGCGGAAAACATGGCGCGTCTGGTCGATGCCGGGCTGCGCATGGCGCTGACCCGCACCCAGAATGCTTCGGAAGAGTGGAATTCGGTGTTGCTCAGTGCCGGCTCCGATGTCGCCTTCACGCAGAAATACCAGGATTATACCGCCGCCAATGTCGCCGACTTCCTGTTGCGCGACACCTCGAACCCGTCGAGCACGATGTCGGCGATCGAGACCGCCCGCAACAATGCCCGCATGGTGCGAACCGCGCTGACGCGCGAGACCTGGGAGAGCATCAACGAGGCCTGGATGGCGCTCAAGCGGATGCTGGCCAAACCCATCGACGAGCGCGACCTGCCCAGCGTGCTCGACGCCATCAAGCGCGAGACGGCGCTGATCCGCGGCTCCTTCTACGGCACCATGCTGCGCAACGAGATTTTCGATTTCTCGCAGCTCGGCACCTATGTCGAGCGCGCCGACAACACGGCGCGCATCCTCGACGTCAAATACTACGTGCTGTTGCCGTCGATTTCCTGGGTCGGTTCGAGCCTCGACAATTATCAGTGGGAATCGATCCTGCGCTCGGTCTCGGCGCATCGTTCCTATCGCTGGGTCTATGAGGCCGACTACAAACCGACCAACATCGCCGACTATCTGATCCTCAATGTCCGCATGCCGCGCTCGCTGACCTTCTGCTATCGTTTTCTCGCCGAGCACCTGAAATTCCTCGGCGACGACTATGGCGAACGCCATGCCTGCCACGCTACCGTCGACAGGACACAGGCGATGCTGAGGGCAGGATCGATCAAGGACATATTCGACGCCGGCCTGCATGAATTCCTGGCCGGGTTCATCCAGGACAACACCAAGCTCGGTGACGAGATCGCACAAGATTACCGGTTCAACTGAGCATGACCCCGAACCGGAGGACCGCGACAGCGAAAAGTGGGTGCCGGTTTTCGGACAAGATCATGCTCACAAACGGAAAATAAGCATGCGGCTGAAAATCACCCATCGGACCGAATACCGCTACGATGCGCCGGTGCACTATCTGCTGCAACGGTTGCGGCTGTTGCCGGTCAGCGGCCCGACGCAGACGGTCTTGTCCTGGGCGCTGAAGATCGAAGGTGCGCGCGAGGAAGTGCGCTTCAACGACCATTTCGGCAACGACAACAGGCTGTTGAGCGTCGAGGGCGAGCGCGACTTCATCACTGTCGAGGCCTCCGGCGAGGTTGTCACGCGCGACACAGCGGGTGTTTCCGGCCCGCATCACGGTTTCGCGCCGCTCTGGCTGTTCAGCCAGGAGACCGCTTTGACCGTTCCCGGCGAGGGCATCCGCGAGCTTGCCGCGGCGGTCGGCAAAGGCACCGACATCGAAAGGCTGCATCGGCTGATGGCGCTGATCGTCGAGCGCGTCGCCTATACGCCGGGCACCACCAGCGTGACGACCCCGGCGGAAGATGCGTTGGCGCTGAAAACCGGCGTCTGCCAGGACCACAGCCACATATTTGTCGCCGCCGCCCGCGCCATGGGCTTCCCGGCCCGCTATGTCAGCGGCTATCTGATGATGGATGCGGCCATCGAACAGGCGGCGAGCCATGCCTGGGCCGAAGCCCACGTCCAGGGTCTCGGTTGGGTCGCCTTCGACGCCGCCAATGGCATTTCCCCTGATGAGCGCTATGTAAGGGTGGCCACCGGTCGCGATTATCGCGACGCCTCCCCGGTGTCGGGAATTCGACTGGGACAGGCGGAGGAACAGCTTGCGGTCACCGTCACGGTAGAGCAGTAGTTCTCGGCAAGATTGCTGCCTGAAGTGATTCCATGACTTATTGCGTCGGCCTCAAGATCGATCGTGGGCTTGTGTTCATGTCGGACACGCGCACCAATGCCGGCATGGATTCGATCTCGACCTTCAAGAAGATGCATGTCTGGGAAGAGCCGGGCGAGCGCGTGATCGTTTTGATGTCAGCCGGCAATCTGGCAACGACGCAGGCCGTTGTCAGCCTGCTCGACGAGCGCACCAAGGCGGTGGAGGATCGCCATGCGACTCTGCTCGAAACCCCCTCAATGTACCAGACCGTGCGGCTGGTCGGCGACACCGTCAAGGAAGTCATCGCCAGTTCGTCGCCAGCCGGCGAGAAGGCGGATTCCTATTTCAATGCGTCCTTCATCCTCGGCGGTCAGATCAAGGGCAGCCCGCCGCGGCTGTTCATGATCTATCCCGAGGGCAATTTCATCGAATCCACCGACGACACGCCGTTCTTCCAGATCGGCGAGACCAAATACGGCAAGCCGATCATCATCCGCGCCTATGAAAGGACGATGAGCCTGGCCGAAACGGTCAAGCTCTTGCTGGTCTCGTTCGATTCGACGCTGAAATCGAACCTGTCCGTCGGCCTGCCTCTGGACTTGCTTTTCCTGGAGAAGGACACGTTCAAGGTCGGACTGAAGAAGCGCATCGGCCAGGACGACCAGTACTACCGCACCATCTCGGACGGTTGGTCGAATGCGCTGAAGGCCGCCTTTGCCAGCCTGCCTGATTTCCCGGGATAGAAATGACCACGGCTAGCCGGCAGGCGCTTGCTGCCGCGGCCGATGATGTTGGCCCAAATCTGGGGACCCGAATGAACAACGATGATTTCCGCCAATGGTCGAGACGCGCCGCGGATTGGGGCGTCGATTACCGCTCCTCGCTGCGCGAAAGACCGGTGCGGCCGCTGGTCGAGCCCGGCGATATTTTTCGCAACATCGAGGCTTCGCCGCCAGAAGCGGCTGAACCGATGGACAGGATTTTTGCCGATTTCGAAGAGAAGATCGTGCCCGGCATGACGCACTGGCAGCATCCGCGCTTCTTCGCCTATTTCCCGGCCAATGCAGCACCGGTCTCGGTGGTGGCCGAATATCTGGTCTCCGCGATGGCCGCGCAATGCATGCTGTGGCAGACCTCGCCGGCCGCCACCGAGCTCGAAACCCGCATCGTCGACTGGATGCGCCAGGCGCTCGGCCTGCCCGAAGGCTTTTCCGGCGTCATCCAGGACTCGGCCTCGTCGGCGACGCTGGCGGCAGTGCTGACCATGCGCGAGCGGGCACTCGACTGGCAGGGCAACAAACACGGCCTGACCGGGCAGAAGCGGGTGCGCATCTACTCCTCCGATCAGGTCCACACCTCGATCGACCGTGCGATCTGGGTGTCTGGTATCGGCGAGGACAATCTGGTCCGCATTCCGGTCGCCGGTCGCTTTCGCGCCATGGACCCGGCGGCACTCGAGGCGGCAATCGTCGCCGACCGCGAAGCCGGCATGCTGCCCGCCGGCATCATCGCCAGCGTCGGCGGCACCAGCACCGGCGGCACCGACAATGTCGCTGAAGTCGCCGCGGTGGCCAAGCGCCACGGGCTCTATCTCCATGTCGATGCCGCCTGGGCCGGATCGGCAATGATCTGCCCGGAGTATCGGCATTTCTGGGCCGGCGCCGAGCAGGCCGATTCCATCGTCTTCAACCCGCACAAATGGCTCGGCGCGCAGTTCGACTGCTCGATGCAGTTCATCCGCCAGCCGGAGGATCTGGTCCGAACGCTGGCGATCAAGCCCGAATTCCTGAAGACGCACGGCCGTGACGGCATCATCAATTATTCCGAATGGTCGGTGCCGCTCGGCCGCCGCTTCCGGGCGCTGAAACTGTGGTTCCTGCTGCGCGCGCATGGGCTGGAGGCGTTGCGCACCATGATCCGAAACCACGTCGCCTGGAGCGAAGGGCTTGCCGCCCGGCTGGCAAGCGAGCCGGATTTCGAGATTGTCACCGAACCGATGCTGTCGCTGTTCTCGTTCCGTCATAAGGCCGCCGGCGATGCCGACGAACACAATCTGCGCCTGGTCAATGCCATCAATGATGACGGCCGCCTTTATCTGACGCAGACGCGGGGCGATGGACAGGTCGCCATTCGTTTCCAGGTAGGACAATTCGAGACCACTGCGGCGGACGTCGATATCGCCTTCACTGTCATTTGCGATTGTGCAAGATCCCTGAGGGACTGACGGGAATTGCCCGGTTGCCGTCGCCGAGGTGGCCAGCAGGGAATTGCGAGCAAGCATATGACCGGCAAGGCGAAGAGGCGAGCCAGAAATCTGAATGATCCGCTCGCCGGGCAAGGTCGCTACCGTTGCCCGCAAGGTGTCTGAACGGGTCTGAGCTGTATCTGCCCGGTTCGCCTTTACAATCATCAATATTTCATTAGCCGGCGTCTGCCTTTTCATTGCTTTCGTTTTCAGCTACAAACAAGAAAAACGAAAACGGGAGGTTCTCTCAGTGTATTTGTCGCCACGTCATGCCGAAATCATCCAGATGGCGAAAGACCATGGCCGCGTGCTGGTTGAAGACCTGGCCACGCATTTCAACGTGACGCCGCAGACCATCCGCAAGGATCTCAACGATCTCTGCGACCAGCGGCTGCTGTCGCGCATCCATGGCGGGGCGTTGTTCCCGTCCGGCATCGAGAACATGGAGTATGAGGCGCGCCGCAAGATCGCGGCCGAGGAGAAAGAGGCGATCGGCCGCGCGGCAGCCAGGCTGATCCCGGACAACGCTTCGCTCTTCATCAATATCGGCACCACGACCGAGGCGGTCAGCAAGGCGCTGCTCGACCATGCCGGGCTCATGGTCATCACCAATAACATCAATGTTGCCAACAGGATGCGCATTTATCCTTCGATCGAGGTGGTGATCGCCGGCGGTGTCGTTCGCGGCTCCGACGGCGGCGTGGTCGGCGAAGCGGCGGTCGACTTTATCAGGCAGTTCAAGGTCGACTACGCCGTCATCGGCGCCTCAGCGATCGACCATGACGGCGCGCTGCTCGACTTCGACTTTCGTGAAGTGAAAGTGGCGCAGGCCATCATTGCCAATGCCAGACATGTCATCCTGGTTTCCGACCAGACCAAGTTCGAACGCACCGCACCGGTTCGCATCGGCCATCTGTCGCAGGTCAACACCTTCATCACCGATCGTTGCGACATCCCGTCGGTGCGCCGGATCTGCGAAGAGGCAGAGGTGCAACTGATCGAGACGTCGCTCGGATAGGTGTGATCACAGCGCCGTTAAATTTCGTTTGACATTCGTTCTGATTTCGAAATAATCCCGATACGGTTTCGTAAAAACCTAAAAATGCTGCAATGCGAAATCGCGGGAGGGCTTTGTGGACGCAATCCATGACATCTTCGTCATCGGTGGCGGCATCAATGGCTGCGGCATTGCCCGCGACGCCGTTGGGCGAGGCTTTTCTGTGTTTCTGGCCGAGATGAACGATCTCGCCAGCGGAACTTCGTCGGGCTCGACCAAGCTGATCCATGGCGGCCTGCGCTATCTCGAATTCTACGAATTCCGGCTGGTGCGCGAGGCGCTGATGGAGCGCGAGGTTCTGTGGAAGAATGCGCCGCACATCATCTGGCCGATGCGCTTCGTGCTGCCCTATGCCAAGGGTTTGCGCCCTGCCTGGCTGATCCGGCTCGGCCTTTTCCTCTACGATCATATTGGTGGCCGCAAATTGCTGCCGGCGACGCGCACGCTCGACATGGCGAAGGACCCGGCCGGCAAGCCGCTGAAGCCGCTGTTTCACAAGGCCTTCGAATATTCGGATGGCTGGGTCAACGATGCCCGCCTGGTGGCGTTGAACGCGCGTGATGCCGCCGACCGCGGCGCCACCGTCCGCACCCGCACGAAAGTCGTCGCGGCGCGGCGCGAAGGCGATCTGTGGGCGATCCGGCTGGAAGACCTGGCGACCGGGAAGGCCGAGGAGGTCAAGGCCCGGCTGCTGGTCAATGCCGCCGGTCCGTGGGTCGACCACGTCCTGTCGACCACTGTGGGCCAGAACGATGTGCACAATGTCCGCCTGGTGCAGGGCAGCCATATCGTCATCAAGAAGAAGTTCGACGATCCGCGCGCGTACTTCTTCCAAAACAAGGACGGGCGCATCATCTTCGCCATTCCCTATGAGGAAGAGTTCACGCTGATCGGCACCACCGATCGCGACTATCCAGGCGATCCCCACGACGTGAAGATCAGCGACACCGAGATCGACTATCTCTGCGCGGCAGCGAGCGAATATTTTGCCCAGCCAGTGAAGCGTTCCGACATCGTCTGGACCTATTCGGCCGTGCGCCCGCTCTACGACGATGGCGCCTCGAAGGCCCAGGAAGCGACCCGCGACTATGTGCTGAAGGCCGATGGCGGCGAAGGCAAGGCGCCGATCGTCAATGCCTTCGGCGGCAAGATCACCACCTATCGCCGGTTGGCGGAATCGATGCTGGAAAAGATCGAAGGTTTTCTCGGCAAGCGCGGCAGGCCATGGACGGCGAACGCGTCCCTGCCGGGGGGCGATTTCCCGGCCACCGGTTTCGACGCGCAGGTGGCGAAGCTGAAGAGCGCCTATCCCTTCCTCGACCAGCGCCTGGCGCGCCGGCTGACGAGGCTTTACGGCACGCGCGCGCAAGTGCTGCTCGGTCTCGCCAAGTCGAATGCCGAGCTCGGCCGCAATTTCGGTGCCGATCTGTATGAGGCAGAAGTGCGCTACCTCTGCGAAAACGAATGGGCGCTGACCGCCGAAGATGTATTGTGGCGCCGCACCAAGCGCGGCCTGCATTTCAGCCGCGAGCAGGTCTCGGCCCTCGACGAATTCATGCGCGGCATCAGCCAGCGCCATGTCGTGGCCGCGGAATAGGGAAGGCGATTGATGCACAAAGCCTGGGAGGAGGCATTATGCTGGAACTGAGAAACGTGACGAAGACGGTCGGTGCGGCGGAGCATATCCGCGACGTGTCGCTGACGCTTCAGCATGGCTCGCTCAATGTCCTGCTCGGGCCGACGCTGTCCGGCAAGACCAGCCTGATGCGGCTGATGGCCGGCCTCGACGTGCCGAACTCCGGCTCGGTCTGGTTCGACGGCCAGAATGTCACCGGTATGCCGGTGCAGCAGCGCAAGATCGCCATGGTCTACCAGCAGTTCATCAATTACCCCGCGATGACCGTCTATGAGAACATCGCCTCGCCGCTGCGGGTGGCCGGCACCGATCAGGCCAAGATCGACAAGGAAGTCCGCAACGCGGCAGCGCTCCTCAAGCTGACGCCCTATCTCGACCGCACCCCGCTCAGCCTGTCCGGCGGCCAGCAGCAGCGCACTGCGCTCGCCCGCGCCATCGTCAAGAACGCCAGTCTGGTGCTGCTCGACGAGCCGCTCGCCAATCTCGACTACAAGCTTCGCGAGGAGTTGCGCGCCGAACTGCCGAAGATTTTTGCCGCCGCCGGCACCATCTTCGTCTACGCCACGACCGAGCCGCACGAGGCGCTGCTGCTCGGCGGAAATACGGCAACACTGTCCGAGGGTCGCATCACTCAGTTCGGGCCGACCATCGATGTCTTCCGCAAGCCGATCGACCTGGTGACGGCAAAGACCTTTGCCGATCCGCCGCTCAACACCATCGTGCTGGCCAAGAAGGGTCCGGATTTTCTGCTCGAGGGCGGCGTCAAGCTGCCGGTGCCGACCCAACTCGCCGGCATTGCCGACGCCAATTACACAATCGGCTTCCAGCCGCATCATCTGTCGCTCGAGCGGCCCGACGCGGTCGCCGTGCCGGTCCGCGCCAAGGTCACGATCACCGAGATCACCGGTTCGGAAAGCTTCATCCATCTCGATTTCGCCGACGCGCGCTGGGTCATGCTGACTCACGGCATCCTCGACTTCGAGCCCGACGCCGAGATCGACGTGTTCATCGATCCGCGCCATATCATGGTCTTCGACGGCAACGGCAGTGCCGTCGCCGCGCCGAAGCTCGCGGCTTGAGGGGGAAGAGATGGCGCGCATCGACGTCAACCATGTCAGGCACTCCTACCTGCCCAACCCGCAGAAGGATGCCGATTTCGCGCTGAGGGAAGTGCACCACACTTTCGAGGATGGCGGCGCCTATGCGCTGCTTGGGCCGTCCGGCTGCGGAAAGACCACGCTGCTCAACATCATTTCGGGACTTTTGCATCCCTCGCACGGAGAACTGCTGTTCAACGGCAAGGACGTCACCAACCTGTCGACGCAGGAGCGCAACATTGCGCAGGTGTTCCAGTTCCCGGTCATCTACGACACCATGACCGTCTACGACAATCTGGCCTTCCCGCTGCGCAACCGCGGCGTGCCGGAGGCCGACGTCGACCGCAAGGTGCGCGAGACACTGGAGATGATCGACCTTGCGTCGTGGGCCAAGAAGAAGGCGAGGGGCCTGACCGCCGACCAGAAGCAGAAGATTTCGCTCGGCCGCGGCCTGGTGCGCTCGGACGTCAATGCCATCCTCTTCGACGAGCCGCTGACCGTCATCGACCCGCATATGAAGTGGGTGCTGCGCTCGCAATTGAAGCAGCTTCACCGCCGCTTCGGCTACACCATGGTCTATGTCACCCATGACCAGACCGAGGCGCTGACCTTCGCCGACCAGGTCGTCGTCATGTATGATGGCGGCATTGTCCAGATCGGCACGCCGGCCGAACTGTTCGAGCGCCCGCGCCACACTTTCGTCGGTTATTTCATCGGTTCGCCCGGCATGAACGTCATGCCGGTGGCAATCGAGGGCAAGACCGCGACCATCGGCAGCCAGCGCATCGAACTGCCCGGCGCGCCAAAAACCGGCGCCGGCGCGATCGAGCTCGGCATCCGTCCCGAATATGTCCGGCTTGGCCGCGACGGCATGGCGGTGAAGATCAGCAAGGTCGAGGATCTCGGCCGCCACAAGGTGGTGCGCGCCAGTCTCGAAGGCCGCGAGATCGCAGCTGTCATCGGCGAGGATGAAAGCGTGCCGGCCGAACCAAAAGTGCGCTTCGATCCGGCCGGCATCAACATCTATGCCGATTCCTGGCGCGTCGAGATGGGGGCATAGATGGAAAAGACCTGGAACAACAAGGCCTGGTTCCTTGTCCTGCCGGTGCTGGTCCTGGTGGCGTTCTCGGCCGTCATCCCGCTGATGACGGTCGTCAACTATTCGGTGCAGGACACGTTCGGCAACAATCAGTTCTTCTGGGCCGGCACCGAATGGTTCGAGGAGCTCTTGTCATCCGACCGCTTCTGGGAAGCGATGGTCCGCAACCTGATCTTCTCCTTTATCATCCTCGCCATCGAAGTGCCGCTCGGCATCTTCATCGCGCTGAACATGCCGAAGAAAGGCTGGGGCGTTCCGGTCTGCCTGGTGCTGATGGCGCTGCCGCTCTTGATCCCGTGGAACGTCGTCGGCACCATCTGGCAGGTCTTCGGCCGCAACGACATCGGCCTGCTCGGATACTACGTCAACGCGCTCGGCATCGACTACAATTACGTCCAGGACCCGTACGACGCCTGGGTCACCATCATCATCATGGACGTCTGGCACTGGACCAGCCTTGTCGTGCTGCTTTGCTATGCCGGCCTGGTTTCGATCCCCGACGCCTTCTACCAGGCGGCCAAGATCGACGGCGCCTCGCGTTGGGCGGTGTTCCGCTACATCCAGCTGCCGAAGATGCAACGTGTGCTGCTGATCGCCGTGCTGTTGCGCTTCATGGATAGCTTCATGATTTACACCGAGCCTTTCGTCGTCACTGGCGGCGGCCCCGGCAATTCGACGACCTTCCTGTCGATCGACCTCGTCAAGACAGCACTTGGCCAGTTCGACCTCGGTCCGGCGGCGGCGATGTCGCTGGTCTACTTCTTGATCATCCTGTTGTTGTCGTGGGTGTTCTACACCGTGATGACCAACTACGACGCGGAGCGCTGAGATGAGCGGCGCCAATGAGAGAGCTGACCGAGTGAGCGAGACGACAGCCGAGGGCAAACTGGCGAGCACGCTCTCGCAGGAGCAGGTCGCCCGGCTGATGCGCAAGCGCGGCGAGGAATCGCGCTGGTGGTGGATCGTGCCGACGGTCTACATCATCGTGCTGTTGCTGCCGATCTACTGGCTCATCAATATGAGCTTCAAGACCAATGCCGAGATCGTCTCGTCGCTGACGCTCTATCCGCATTCGCCGACGATCGCCAACTACGTCACCATCTTCACCGACGCATCCTGGTATTCGGGCTACATCAACTCGATCACCTATGTGGTGATGAACATGGTGATTTCGGTCGCAGCGGCACTGCCTGCGGCCTACGCTTTTTCGCGCTACCGCTTCCTCGGCGACAAGCACCTGTTCTTCTGGCTTTTGACCAACCGCATGGCGCCGCCGGCGGTGTTCGCGCTGCCGTTCTTCCAGCTCTATTCCGCCTTCGGCCTGATCGACACGCATATTGCCGTTGCCCTGGCGCACTGCCTGTTTAACGTGCCGCTGGCGGTGTGGATCCTCGAAGGTTTCATGTCGGGCGTGCCGAAAGAGATCGACGAGACCGCCTATATTGACGGCTACTCCTTCCCGCGCTTCTTCGTGAAGATATTCATGCCGCTGATCGCCAGCGGCATCGGCGTCGCCTGCTTCTTCTGCTTCATGTTCTCATGGGTGGAACTGTTGATCGCGCGCACGCTGACCACCACCGATGCCAAGCCGATCGCCGCCACCATGACCCGCACCGTCTCTGCCGCCGGCATGGACTGGGGCCTGCTCGCCGCCGCCGGCGTGCTGACGCTGATCCCCGGCGCGCTCGTCATCTGGTTTGTCCGCAACTACATCGCCAAGGGCTTCGCCCTGGGGAGGGTGTAACCATGGACCTCGATCTCACCTGGATGGCGTGGACGTGGCCGACGGCGGCGTTCTTCGGCACCATTCTTCTGCTGCTGTGCGGCATGGCGGCCTGGGAATTCGTCTCGCCGGGCGGCAATCCGCGCGTCGGCGTGCTGCGCTTCGAGACGACGCGCGGCGATCGCCTTTTCCTTTCGCTGCTAGGCAGCGCCTTTATCCATCTCGCTTGGCTGGGTCTTGTCGGATCCAACCTGTGGTGGGCTCTCGCTCTCTCCGTGGTCTACGCCATTGGCGTGTTCCGCTACGTATAGAGGGGGAAACTGTTGGAGCGACCGCGTGCCGGCGGCCGCTCCAGATCGCACTTGAAACCTAAATGTGGAGGAAACCTATGCGACGGCAATTTTTAACATCTACGACCGCGCTTGTCCTGTTGCTCGGGGCAGGCAATGCCTATGCCGGAATGGATGAGGCCAAGGCCTTCCTGGACAAGGAAATCGGCCCGCTGTCGACGCTTTCGCGCGCCGACCAGGAAGCCGAAATGCAGTGGTTCATCGATGCCGCGAAGCCTTTCGCCGGCATGGACATCAAGGTTGTCTCGGAAACCATCGCCACCCACTCCTATGAATCGCAGGTGCTGGCGCCGGCCTTCTCCGCCATCACCGGCATCAAGGTGACGCACGACACCATCCAGGAAGGTGACGTCGTCGAGAAGATCCAGACCCAGATGCAGACCGGCCAGAACCTTTATGACGGCTGGGTCAACGATTCCGATCTGATCGGCACTCACTGGCGCTACCAGCAGGTCCGCAACCTGACCGACTGGATGGCTGGCGACGGCAAGGATGTCACCAACCCGAACCTCGACCTGAAGGACTTCATCGGCACGTCCTTCACCACCGCGCCGGACAAGAAGCTCTACCAGCTGCCCGACCAGCAGTTCGCGAACCTCTACTGGTTCCGCTACGACTGGTTCAACGACGAGAAGAACAAGGCCGACTTCAAGGCCAAATACGGCTACGACCTCGGCGTTCCCGTCAACTGGTCGGCCTATGAGGACATCGCCGAATTCTTCACCGGCCGTGAGATCGACGGCAAGAAGGTCTATGGCCACATGGACTACGGCAAGAAGGACCCGTCGCTCGGCTGGCGGTTCACCGATGCCTGGCTGTCGATGGCCGGCAATGGCGACAAGGGCATTCCGAACGGCCTGCCGGTCGACGAATGGGGCATCAAGGTCGACGAGAATTCGCGTCCTGTCGGCTCCTGCACCGCGCGCGGCGGCGACACCAATGGCCCGGCCGCCGTCTACTCGATCCAGAAGTACCTCGACTGGCTGAAGGCCTACGCCCCGGCCGAAGCGCAGGGCATGACCTTCTCCGAATCCGGCCCGGTGCCGGCGCAGGGTGCGGTCGCGCAGCAGATCTTCTGGTACACCGCCTTCACCGCTTCGATGGTCGACGCGGGCGCCAAGGCGGTGATGAACGACGACGGCACGCCGAAGTGGCGCATGGCCCCGTCGCCGCATGGCGTCTACTGGAAGGACGGCATGAAGCTCGGATATCAGGACGTCGGTTCCTGGACGCTGATGAAGTCGACGCCGACCGACCGCGCCAAGGCCGCCTGGCTCTACGCGCAGTTCGTGACCTCGAAGACGGTGGATGTGAAGAAGAGCCATGTCGGCCTGACCTTCATCCGCGAGAGCACGATCCACGACAAGAGCTTCACCGAACGCGCTCCGAAGCTCGGCGGCCTGATCGAGTTCTACCGCTCGCCGGCCCGTGTCCAGTGGTCGCCGACCGGCACAAACGTGCCTGACTATCCGAAGCTGGCACAGCTCTGGTGGCAGGCGATCGGCGATGCCTCGTCCGGCGCCAAGTCGGCGCAGGAAGCCATGGACTCGCTCTGCGCCGAGCAGGAAAAGGTCATGAGCCGCATCGAGAAGTCGGGTGTCCAGGGCGATATCGGCCCGAAGATGGCCGAAGAGCATGACCTTGCCTACTGGAACGCCGACGCGGTCAAGAAGGGCAATCTCGCACCTCAGCTCAAGATCGAGAACGAGAAGGAAAAGCCGGTCACCATCAACTACGACGAACTGGTGAAGAGCTGGCAGAAGTAATCTTGGCGCCCGCGCCAAGACCATAGTGAAACGGGGAGGCGGCAATTTGCCGTCTCCCCTGTTTGTATGATTACCGGGAGGGCCTATGACCGGACACATCCTTGCCATCGACCAGGGCACGACTTCGACCAGGGCGATCCTGTTCGACGGCGAGATGAAGGTTGCCGGCAGCAACCAGCAGGAATTCACCCAGCATTACCCCGCTTCCGGTTGGGTCGAGCACGATCCCGAAGAAATCTGGGCAAGCGTCGTCGCTACGGTCAAAGGCGCCCTGAAGAACGCCGGCCGCGAGGCATCCGACGTGGCCGCAATCGGCATCACCAACCAGCGCGAAACCGTCGTCATCTGGGAGAGGGCGACCGGCAAGCCGATCCATCATGCCATCGTCTGGCAAGACCGCCGCACCGCGCCGCTATGCCAGAAATTGAAGAAGCAGGGGTTGGAGAAGACATTCACCAAAAAGACCGGCCTGCTGCTCGATCCCTATTTCTCCGGCACCAAGATCGCCTGGATGCTGGACAAGGTGAAAGGTGCGAGAAAGCGCGCCGAGAAGGGCGAATTGCTCGCCGGCACAATCGACAGTTTTTTGATCTGGCGGCTGACCGGCGGCAAGGTTCACGCGACAGACGCCACCAACGCCTCGCGCACGCTGGTCTACAATATCGCGAAAAATGTCTGGGACGACGAGCTGCTGTCCATCCTGCGCATCCCCGCCGCGATGCTGCCTGAGGTGAAGGATTGCGCCGACGACTACGGCGCGACGGAGAAAAGCCTGTTTGGCGCTGAGATAAACATTCTCGGCGTGGCCGGTGACCAGCACGCAGCGACCATTGGCCAGGCCTGTTTCGAGCCGGGCATGATGAAATCGACCTATGGCACCGGCTGTTTCGCGCTGCTCAACACCGGCGCCGACCTGGTGCGCTCGAAGAACCGGCTTCTGACCACCATCGCCTACCGCCTGAACGGCAAGACCACCTATGCGCTGGAAGGCTCGATCTTCATCGCCGGGGCCGCGGTGCAATGGCTGCGCGACGGCATCAAGGTGATCGGCAAGGCCGAGCACAGCGGCAAACTGGCCGCCGAGGCTGATCCTACGCAGAACGTCTATCTGGTGCCGGCTTTCGTCGGGCTGGGGGCGCCACACTGGGATGCCGAGGCGCGCGGCGCAATCTTCGGACTGACGCGCAATTCCGGCCCGGCGGAGTTTGCCCGCGCGGCACTCGAATCCGTCGCCTACCAGACCCGCGACCTGCTCGACGCTATGCGCAAGGATTGGAAGGGGGCTTCAGCGAAAACTGTGCTTCGCGTCGATGGCGGCATGGTGGCGTCCGACTGGACCATGCAGCGGCTGGCCGACATTCTCGACGCGCCGGTCGATCGCCCGACCATCCTGGAGACGACGGCGCTAGGCGCCGCTTGGCTCGCCGGCTCGAAGGCGGGCGTGTGGCCAAAGGCGAAGGACTTTGCCAGGAGCTGGGCGCTCGAGCGGCGCTTCAAGCCGGACATGGATGCCGCTGTCCGTTCGGCAAAGCTGGCGGGCTGGCGCGATGCGGTGCGCAGGACGCTGACCGCATCCTGACGGTCTCGACAAAAACGAAGGCCCGCACCTTAACGGCGCGAGCCTCGCTACGCACTTAGTGCTCACTCAACTTACCACCTGTTACTCACCCGCCGGGGTCAGTAGGGCGAACGGCACTGCTTTCTGCCGCCGTAGTTCGGCTGGAAGGTGTTGTCCGAGGCGCGGTAGCTGCGATAGTGGTCATAGCACCACTGCACGTGCGCATCGCCTTCATAGACGCGGTGGTTCTCGCTGTTGATGATCGCGCCGGTGATCAGGGCGCCGGTGGCGAAGGCAGCCAGCGGGAACCAGTAGTCGCCGTGACGGCGATAGCCATGGCGATAGTGACGAGAGCCGCGATGGCCGTTCCAGTAGGGCCCGTCATTGTTGTAGCGCGAGAAATTGGGGGTGCCGTTGAAGTTACGCTTCATCCACGGCTTGTAGTCAACCGCCTGCACATCGGACGATACCGACGGCGCCTGCGGGGCCAACACCTGGGCAGCGCCCGCCGGCACTGCGAACGACGCTGACAGCGCGGCCGCCAGCATACCCGACATGATCTTGTTCATGGCCTTCTCCCGAAATGGGTGGTTCATGTCCCTTGTGCGGAGAAAACGGATCGGCAGTGCGATGGTTCCCCCCAAAACATTAAGTTGCTGATTTGTAATGTTTCTCCAGTCAATCGCAGAAGAAGACCCATCTCCCACGCCTGCAGATTTTGAAGCGGTGGCCTTATTGAGGGAGCGGCTCACCGGGCTCCAGCCAAGGCAATTTGCGGGGTGTCAGGGGATGGCGGAAACCTCGGTGAAAGACCCATCTTTTTCCGGTTGACCGGTCGCGGCACTCTCCCTATGTTCCGCGCAATTTCGAGGGCGGCCTATTAGAGCCCGCGGGAGCGCGTAGCTCAGCCGGTAGAGCAACTGACTTTTAATCAGTAGGTCATGGGTTCGAATCCCATCGCGCTCACCAAAAACCCAAGGTAAATCAACGGCTTGTGAGAGGTGAGGGCGGAATTCTGTGTCCGCGAAATTTCGTGTCCGCGCCCCGGCATGTAGGATTATAGTCCTCGTTGTGGCGATCCCCTCAATCGGAGTTCGCTATCATGGCAAGAACCAAGCCTTCCAAACAGCTTTCACAGGCTCAAATCGAGTGCTTCCTTGTGGCAGCGGAGGCGCTGCACAAAAGCATCGTCGGTCCTCTCCTTGCCTGCAACTGAGAGCACTACCGCGCGCTTCGTGAGGTCCATGAACCGCTGTTGAAAGCGATTGTGACCATCACCGGCAAGAAGGCTGAATTCATCCAGCGGAACGGCACAGGCCCGGTGACGCCACCGGGACCATGACCTACGCGATCACACCATAGGCTAACGCGACCCGAAGTTCACAATACAAATACAAGCGGCCGATTCCTTAGGGATTTAGCCGCTCCCATCAGAGGTCCGCCGCGTGGGGGCACGCGGCGGACTGCTGGTGGCCCATGCGGCCGATATAGCGCGGCCCTTGGAGCAGCGGGCTTGCGTTCGCCCCCATTGTCTGGTCAACCAGCGAGGCCGCCGGCGCTGTTCTGGACCGCTTCATGCCCTGCTTCTCAGCGTCCGCCATCGCCTCATCTGCCACCAGATAGGTTGCGACGTGCCGCTCACCCAGGATGAAATAGCAGCTGCAGCCCAGGTCATAAAAGAGGGACATCGGGCCGTTTGGGAAGCCATTGCCACACGCGCCGTCTATTCCACCCATTCGGGTCGCGCGTGGCAGAACAGCAGGACGTTTGAGACAAGGCAGCAGAAGTTTGAGCACGACATAATTGCCTCTCTCGCCTCAACCCAGTTTGCTCGGCAGATTGCTGAGGATCGGTCTGCCTTGACCGACCTGATCGATGGCTTGGTCGAGGAAGCAAGAAAGTCCGCGGCGGAGATCGCAGCAGCGCGGCGGGTTGCGACAGATGAAGAGCTTGATCTTGCGATCTCGGCTTTGAAAGAAGCTGGCCCGGATATCTGGGATAGAATAAAGAGGCTCGTATTACTCGGACCTGAAGGTGATTTCACCGACGAATTTTATGAGTTATTCGATATCAAGGTATCGGTATTCAATAGACTTCCCTTCTTTACGGACGACGACCGAAAGCGTGGCATACCTACGAAAATTCTTGCATCGAGCGTGAACGAGATTGCGCTCGCCGAGGCGATACAAGATCGGGATTTAGCTAAAAAGATGCAAGTTCGGGATTTAGGTAAAAACAAGAATAACTCCGACTGAACCTACCGAAGCGCTATCGCGGGCGATTGTCGCGACAGTCGAGCGGCTGAGCTTTGAGTCGCCCGTGAAGCCGCCCGAGGCTCGGAACCCACACGAGGTCGCCGCGTTGACCACTCAACTAAGGAGAGGTCGAACCGATGTGGCGAACCATCAAGTGGCTGATCGTCAGCTATTTAGCCCGGCGCGTGTATAAAGAATGTTTCGAACACCGCACTGTTGAAGCTGCGCCAGTCGCACAGCTGCTGCTCGCACCGCCGAAGCGTCGTTCGCGGCGATCTTGATTGTCATTCACTGGCTTCAGGTCGGGCCTTAGTCGGTAGAGTGCAATCCCAACCGATCGCCGGTCACGGTGTTCATCGGCAGGGCGTCATAGATACTCCTGTATTTATCCCACCAGCCTGTTGTGAGATGGTCGTTACGCCGTTTGGTCTACTGCCGCGAACCACGCAACCGTCGTAAAGTTGGCGCGTTATTTGGCGTCTCGTCGCGGGAGTCTCAGATGGATAAGCTATTTTCAACGCCAGTTAGTGTGTTCGTCGGTCTTGGCTTTCCAAGCGACATTAGTTCCGTCGCTGAGGCTTGTTCGTTGCTGGATGAGTGGACGGGAAGCCGCAGCCCCGCCTATGCCGCAACACTCGCTGTCTGCCGGTCAGCGCTTCGGGGCGAGCGAGACATTGAGTCAGCACGCGTTGCTTTTGAGACGTTCGCCCGATCGCGTGGCATCCTCGCTCCCGATGCGCTTGAAATGGCCGCGTCCCGTGCTGCCGAGCGCGTGAGGGTTGAGGTTTGGCCGGAGCGAGAAGAACTCATTCCACGATAGGCGTGTGGTATGTCGGGGCTGGGAAGGATGGCTTACACCCCCTGGCTGTCGGGGCGGCGAGGTTGGGGCCCAGCGTCAAGACTTGAGCTGTGTATAGTAACCGCCCGTTCACCATGCGTTGCGATCCCGTTTGCGCCCTACCACCACAGGCGTAGCGTCAGCGCGCCGGCAAGCCCATTCCCGGCGTACCTGCCACTCAGGCGGCTCGGGCGGTTGGCCTACAGCGTTCTGGAATGTGAACCGGCGTAGGCTGACCGCCCGCGTACGCGCGGAGCGCAAAATTATCTGTAGGATGGCCGAAGAAGCCTGCAAGGCAGAAGCCCGCCGCCAGCTTGAGGGTGACCAGCGACGGGCAGCAGATGGCTTACTCCCCGAAGAAAGTTACACCGCCTACCATTCACCTAATTCCGGCGGTCGGTGCCGGTTCCCTTGGCGGCTGATATTAAGAAAAACCCGCCGGCAATGCCGACGGGCCATCTTCCCTCAAACCGCGCCTCGTTCCTGGATGGCCCGCCAAAGATATCCAGGCACCCCACGGCAAGACGGCTTGTACAACAGGCTTGATTGAGTCCGCTGTAGCCGAACGGCAACACCACAACGTGCAGTTGCCCTTATCGACCCGCTGGAAAGCGGCTACCGGACGCCGGTCAGGACCATCCCAGCGAACACCACAGTGAACAGCAGTGATACCGGCACCGCTAGAAGACAGCACAACTCAATGGTTTTCGTATCTTGCCGCTTGTCCATCTTCACCGCCTCGCTTCGTTCGCTGGCATTCTGGCGCCAACGGCTGGCAGATGGGAAGTGGTTGCGCGCTGCTGCTGGGAGAGATGCTGGCGGTGCTGTATATTAGCAACACCTTGTACCACCCCATCGCAAAAAGCCCGCCGGGGAGAGCCGGCGGGCGGAAGATCAAAGGCTGACGAGAGGGGTTTGAATCTCGTCGCAGTATAAATTAGCTAACGCTCACATTGGGGGCAATTAGTCCTTATGGTGTAGGGGTAGCTCGATTGGTGGCGGCATTAGCACTATCTTGCCTCTCTGGACTTACTGCCGCTTTGGAAGCAGCATCGTCCCGTTGGGGAGAGAGGGCGTGGGCACAGTCCAGCGTCATGAAGGTGCCGACCAGCGACCGCTGGCGGAGGGACACCAAGATCAGCCCGCAATACAGCGAGCGGTGGTTTTGCAGTGAGGCGGAGGCGCGAGCCGCTGGCTGGCGGAGGGCAAAGCGGTGAAGAAGCCGGTCACTGTCGTGGCAATGCCGGTCTACACGCCGAAGGATTATCCCCTCATACGGCAACTTCCCGGCGCCGATGACATGCCCTCGACGTGGGAGGCGTGGGCCGAGCTTTTCGAGGCATCGATGGGAGAGCGCGAATGGGGTGGGCGATATGGCTACCAACGAGTGCGCATTCGGCCCGACTTGTTCAAGACATGGCTGGATACAAATTCACGGGTGGCTTCAGCGGATTCTAGGCAGCGCTACGCTCAAGAGCTGCGGGACGTGCGCGACGCCCGAATTACTGCTCAAACAGAGGAACAGCGCGCCCGTGAAATGGCAACCAGGTTGACAGCAAAAACGTCGGCGCGGGCTCTGCCATGGGGGCGAAAAATGCGGATAATTCTCGCCAGCTTGGGCCTTCTGGTTCTTTTGTTTGTTGGTGGGCTGCTCGCGACGTCGACTGGGGTCCTTATCAGGAAAATGCTGGCGACGGCTATTTTTGCCGCTATTTCACTGGAATCGGGACGTTCAAGACGCCAAGCTACGCGGTGACTGGTTGCCCCCGATTCATCAAGCGTTGAACGGTTATATTAGCGATCTCTTGTACTTCCGGTGCGGCAGGACTAGACTGGCGCCTGTCGAACAAAGGGGAACGCTATGGAACTCGCAAGTTGCTACGCTGCCGATCCCGCGACAGCATCCTGGATCTTCCTGAGCATCACTGCGGCTTCCATCGTCATGGCCGCATTCGCTATCGGAAGGTTGAGTACAATTTCCCGTGTCGAACGGGTCGAAGAATCCGCGATAGCGAACGCCTAAAGCGGCGCGAACGACGCATAGCCCGGCCCATTCAGCTATAGGTTCGCGCGACGAAGGCCTCGACGGTAGCAGTGGATACAGCCGATAGCGCGCGCGCCGCGTCAGCCGCAAGATTGGTGACGTGGCCAACTGCCGATTCGAATGTGGCGAGGCCGCTGAATGCCTGGTCGTCATCAACGTTGACGCCACCGAGCGTGAAGGCGCCAAGCGTGCCATCCGTTGCTGCGGCAATCATCACGACGCAGCTGGCGTCGGCGAAATTGATTGTTGCGGCGGCTGACCCCCATGATAGGAATCGCTGTCGCCTTCATATAGCTTTTCTTGCAGTGGCGAACAGCTAAACGGAAGGTTGTCTTGGATCTCTTCGACCGACGCTTCTCGGTCTTCATGGATATTCGACAGATCGCGAGCGTCAGCGGTATCAGGCGAGCGATGACAGATCAAAGTCTACCAAACGAGACCGGACGCTTCAGGAGAAAGCGCACCAGATTTCCCAATGTCCTACTAACTGTCGTGTTCCCGATCCCTTCAATCGCACCCTTGGCCGCAACGTCTTCGCGGAAGCGAGCCAACCATTCTTCCGTCACGCTGTCTCGTTGAATCATGAATTTCGAAGCAGACGTGCTCTCCGGAGCCGGCACTTCCATAAACTCAGCGAACGCTTCTAGATAAAGATTTGGGTCAGGCAGCAAATCTTCATAGACAAAGAGCCGACAATCCAACCCAAGCAGATTCACGTAGGATCGCCAATATGCATAGCTTAGGTCAATTTGGAAATACGCCTGGCTAATACCAGTAAAGCTATAGGGAACAGTTCGCGGGGTGGTCCGTTCGTGCTGGTGGCTAGTAAACACCCCGGACATCTTTGCCCGGTAGGCCGAGATAGCTTGTCGAAATCGGTCTCGGCGTTCCAGTAAAATGACGAGCAGATCGTGCTTCCTGTTTATCTCGAACAAAAAGTCCTTGCCGTACTTGCGCTTGCACGGTTCCAAGTGTCGCGGAAATATCTTGATTGCGAACCGTCCGTTATCGGTCGACCCTTTTTTAATAACAGCTTCTTCAAAAGCAACGTAGCTGCTAGGCGCGAATCGCAAGTTTCCCGAACCTAGCCATTCCTCCGAATGCCCCATCAGGCCAGTCGCATTTGTCAAACTCCCTAACCAGTTCGAGCCGCTTCTTTGCTCTGTTAAGATTGCGACACCCCGCATGGTAGCCTCGCCTTCGCTGTGGCACGCCAGGCGCGCGCCATCCGATATCGCCGGCATGCGCGAATTCGAAGCGTCGCACCATGTCGGGGATTGTCGATTTGACCGTCGTCGGCGTCGCCTTCACCGCCTTTGTCGTTTGAAGGTGTTCCACTCGGCCGCAGCACCGCCTACCGCGCACCGCGGCCAGATGTCCGGCTTGTCAGTACCGGCAAACCCGAACGCGTTCCAGCACCCGGTGGTGATGGTGCCAGTGCCTCACCCACTTCACGTGGCAATGACGATGATGCCGGTAATAGTAGCGGTGTGGGTAGCGGGCCACGTAGCCGGGATAATAATCGTGGTACCGGGGGCCATAATAGCGGCCGCCATAGTCGTAAAACGGGCCGCCGCCGTAGAAGGGGCCACCGCCGAACGGGCCGAAGCCGCCGAACGGACCAAAAACACCGATGCCAGGACCGAAGTACCGTGCATCCGCAGGCACGACCGTGGCTGCGGCGGAGGCGATGGCAATCACCGAAGCAAGGAACAGTCTTCTCATAGCAACCTCCCAGAGGCCGAGATCACCCTTCACCCGATAAACGCCCGCAGAAGCCGTATGTTCCCGATCGCTAATATGCCTGCGCTCCCGCGTCTTCCGGTGGGTTTGCTGGTGTGGTTATTGTGATAGTATTTTTTTCTTCCAAGGGTAGGCCCCAGTCGACCTCGATTGCTGTCGATTACATTCGGGAACCCCGCTTGGGAGAAATAATAGAAAGATCCAAAAAGCTATTCAGCCTGGTGCTCTCGGAAATCCTGCAGGGATGCGTGCCGCAGGTCGTCCTCGCCACGTGGGTGCTTCACACGGCCGATGGCCGGGCTTCACCCATTGTGTCGCTGGCCGCTTCATGCGCTTGGGAGCGGCCCCGGCGTGGTCCTGGACGCGCTTCCAGAGCCGTTCGCGCATTTCCTGTTCAATGTGATGAACGCCGAGCCGACATAGCGGCCTGTGCCTCGCTCTTCCATCAGCGCGAAGGCCGGCTTGCCCGGCTCCCGTTCGACGCCAAGCAGGTCGAACTCCCCCAACCGCGTAGCATTTCGCTTTCATCCAATTGGTCGAGTTGCCGCTTTAGTTGAATGCCCCTGCGCTTGCCGCCGGCACGGTTAACCGTGTTTCTTTGGATTTGATTAAATTGAGCGGCGCACGATACCCCAATGAGAAAGATAAATCCGACATGCGCGGCGATCCTAATCGCTCCATTTCTCATCGTTGGAGTGCTATTCGTAATCGCGCTGGCGATGGACCGGGGCCTACATGTGGACCCCGGATACACTTCAACAATCAAGTAGTATCATCTAATTGATGCCGCGCAGGCGGTGTGTCGCTTCGGCCTTTGCAAGCAAGCGGCGCTTGGCAGCGGAGTGGTTTTCAGCTGAGCGCGAAAGCCCGATGCTTGTGGTGGTGTAGGCCGGCCATAGTACCGCACTAACCTCAGTCAACCGAGCCTGTAGGATCGTGCGCTTCGGCGAGCGGTGGCGCGTTTAAGTGCCGACAATGTGGGTAATGAGCTACCCTTCGAGCCTTAAGAAAGCCCGCCACCGAAGCAGCGGGCCTGCCTTGGTAACGTGATAAATTACAGGCGTTGCCGCCCCGTTTTGGTGCACCGGTGGTCTGCTTATCTTGCCGGCGATTTGTAGGAAGAGGCGATTTTGCCCGCCTTCTCTTGGGCCGCCTTGAACTCTGCGCCCGTGTAGGCTCGCACGGTTTTGACATTCGATACTGCTCCCGATGCGCCGACGACGAGAAGTGCGGGGATCAGGTCAGCACCGTCGCCGAATTCCGTGATTGCCATCCAGTCAGTTTCGCCCGTCGTGACGTAGAAAGAATGCAGTTTCCCGCCCGCTACTTCAAAGATGGCACGGGCCGCCTTTTCTCGGTTCGACGGATTGTCAATCATTCCACTCGCTGCGGTGGCTGAATAGGACCCTGTGACTATGAACGTTGGCATATGACATCCTCCCTCGATAATCGGCGGATCTCGTGATCTGCCGAATACTCAATTTATCGATACAAGGGTCGGTTCCTTGCGGGATACATATCCCGTGCTGAGCACCCAGTAGCGGGCTTCTGCTGTTGGACTAAGGTCTGACGCTACCGTTTTGGTTCGATTGGACATTCCGCATTTCGCCAATCGACATGTGACGTTAACACATATCATTTTCGGCGCTGCTCAGCCGCAGGACCTTCCCTCCGTCTCCTTCCATCGCCTCGAGGCGATAGCTCCTCGGCCCCAGAAAGCAGGAATGGCCGGTGCGGGGGGTTGCTTGGGCAAGCAGGCGCACCGGCCATTGCGGGTTGGAATTCGGGGGTCCCCCCGCACTGCCTAAGCTATAGGCATATTAGGAATGACTCAATTACGACTGAAGTCCCTGGGACGTACGTCGCTCTATAAGCGTGGGCGCAACGCGTTTTCCTCAAAAATGGCTGAGAGGTCTATCTCATCATGAAACTGGGCATAAGGATCCAAGGCCAGCCAAGACGCATGAGATCGAAGCTCTCGGAGGCGCGCGCTCTTTGCGAGTTGGACCTGGTGGTGTTCCTCCTCAAACGGAGAAATGGCCTTGTCACGAGGGTTCATGCGCACACCCGATTGGCGCCATACCCTGATTGAACGATTAAGCTCTGATTTAGGTTCCTTTAGCCCGCCAGAGCGCGCCATTGACCGCGGCTCCGCGCCGTATGAGCCGGCTGTTGCGCCTCCAACCTCGAAGCAGTCGCGCTGTTGGGGTACGCCTTTTTGGCTTTGGTCCAGGGCGAAGAAAGCTCATCTGATCTCTCCTGAGAAACCTCTTCCGGCCTTTGTCTATTAGAGCATGCTTGTATTTCCCATGAAGCGGGAGCATGCTTGCAGGCGCGCGAAGGAGGCCACCAGGTCAACGGTGGAAAAGGGGTACGTCATGGAAACAGTTTGCTCCGTCCCCGGCGGGATTTGTCTCTTGTCGGTTTTCGTCGGTGTCACGATGGCTTTTATCGCTATGGCACCATTCGCAGCTACGCGCCTGCTCGTCTTGAGAATGCGCGAGCACTCGGCCGGACCCTCAACCCGCCCGATTATGTCGGCAGCGTCCTTCTCGTCTGCAGCGAACCGCTTGAGCCTTGCCTTCAGGCCCATGACTGCCGAGTGATCTCCTCCCCGCTCGCGGTGTTGAGATCGTAGTGCTTGTAATCAGTACGTCATGGGTCGGAATCCCATAGCGCTGTGCCTGCATCGGCCCAGGGCGCGCCTCCAACCTTGTCGCCACACCCGCCGCTGGCTAAACTCGGGCCTTCCCAGGGGAGGGTTTTCGTATGACACTTCAGCTTTCGGCGGATGCTGTAGCCCCTAAGGCGGCGACACCTCAAAAATACCTCTTCGGCCCGGTCGCCGATTTCCTGATGCTGGGCGGCAGCGCGTTTCTCATTCTGCCGGTGCTGTTTCTGGTGCCGCTCGAGTATGAGGGTCCGGTAGCAGCCACGATGGTCTTCGTGGCCTATCTCGTGAACTATCCCCACTTCGCCCACTCTTACCAACTTTTCTACCGCAATTTCGGGCGCAAGGTATCTGGCGACGGCTACGACCGGAGCCTGCAGCTCCGCTACATCTTCGCGGGCATTGTCGTGCCCCTGGTCATGTCTGGGTTCTTTGCCTATGGCGCGGCGGCGGCGAACACGCTCCTGCTCGGCTATGCAACCAACGCCATGTTCTTTTTTGTCGGCTGGCACTACGTCAAGCAGGGCTACGGCATGCTGATGGTGGACGCGGTGCTGAAGCGCAAATTCTTCGACGATCGCGACAAGAAGGTGTTGCTGTTCAACTCCTATGCCGTGTGGATCCTGGCGTGGCTGCAGACCAACACGGCGGTCACTCAGGGCAAATATTACGGGCTGGACTATTATACATTCGCCGCCCCTTCCTGGATAACCGACATCGCCATGCTGGCGGCCGTTGCGTCGATGGCGGCCACGCTTTTGATGTTGGTCAATCGCTGGCGAAAGAACGGTGGCGGTCTGCCCTATAACGGTCTGGTGGCCTATGTCGCGTCGCTTTATCTCTGGATCCTGATTGCCAGAGTAAATCCGCTCTGGCTGCTGATCGTGCCTGCGCTCCACTCGCTGCAGTACCTCGCCGTGGTCTGGCGCTACCAGACGAACGTCGAGCGTGACAGCTCCGATGCCGAAAGCGATCCGCAGCCGAAAATCCTGTCGTTTCTCGGCCCCCTCTACAGGTTTCGGCTCCTCGGATTTATCGTTGGCGGCACCGCCCTTGGCTATCTCGGTTTCTGGTTGATCCCGTCTGCGCTGACCGCCCTGATACCGTACGACCGGCAAGTGCTGGGATCATCGCTGTTCTTCTTCATCGTGCTGATCTTCATCAACGTGCATCATTATTTTTTGGACAACGTGATGTGGCGCCGAGGCAATCCGGAGGTGTCGAAGTACCTGTTCCGGTAGCCGAAGGAATTCAGGAGCCCCCAATTACCAGCGAGACATTGCCGCCGGCGTGGCGCTCGATACGGCCGGCGAGGTCGAGTTCCAAAAGCACCATCGACACCTGCGCGGCATTGAGGCCGGTATGGCGGATGATCTCGTCCACAGCCACCGGCGTTGGGCCCAGCACTTCGAGCACGCCGCTGCGTTCGTCCTCGCCGGGCGGCGGCGTTGCCGAAAAGTCGGGTGCCTTTTCCGGCCGCGTACCCCGTGGCGCCCGTATACCGGCCAAAGGCGCGATCGCTCCGGAAACATCGGCCGCCTCGGTGACCAGGGTGGCACCGTCCTTGAGCAGGCCGTTCGAGCCTGCGCAGCGCGGATCGAGCGGTGAACCCGGCACGGCAAAGACCAGCCGGCCCATTTCGCCGGCCAGGCGCGCGCTGATCAGCGAGCCGGAGCGTTGCGCGGCCTCGATCACGACCAGCCCGAGTGCCGCGCCTGCGACGAGCCGGTTGCGGCGCGGAAAGTCCTGCGCCCGCGGCTGCCAGCCGAACGGCATTTCGGAAATAACGGCACCTCCGCGTTCGGCGATGTCGTCGCACAAGCTGATATTTTCAGGCGGGTAGGGGACATCGAGCCCGCCGGCCAGCACCCCGATCGTGCCCGTGGAGAGACTGCCCTGATGTGCCGCCGTGTCGATGCCGCGCGCCAGGCCGGAGACCACTGCATAGCCGTCGCGGCCGAGATCCGCCGCCAGCATGCGCGCCATCTTGATGCCGGCGAGCGATGCGTTGCGGGCGCCGACAATGGCGACTGCCGGCAGACGAAACACCGCAGCCTCGCCCTTCATGGCAATCAGCGGCGGCGGATTGTCCATGTTTTTCAGCATCGGCGGGTAGTCGGCCTCGCCGATGCCGACGAAACGGGCGCTGTTCTCGCTGGCTGCTTCCAGCTCCGCTTCGGCCTCCTCGACGGAGGGAATGCGCACGATCCTTTTGGCGCCGCCCGAAATTATCAGCTCCGGCAGCATCTCCAACGCTGCCTCGGCCGAGCCGAAACGGTTGATCAGTTCGCGAAATGAGGCCGGGCCGGCATTTTGCGTACGGATCAGGCGCAGCCAGCTCAGCCGCTGCCGGTCGCTTAGGCGCGGCCCGGCGGCTGGCTTGCTCAACCCTTGGCTCCGATTTTGTCTTCCGTGCCGGCAAGAAGGCGCGAAATGTTGGCGCGATGTTTGAATATGACGATCAGGCTCATCACCAGGAACAGCCCGGCAATCTCAGGCGTGCTCCAGAAATAGAGCGCTATCGGCACGATGACCGCCGCCGTCAGCGCTGCCAGCGACGAGTAGCGGAAGATGAAAGCCGTCGCCAGCCAGACGACGATAAAGATCAGCGCCACATGCCAGCCGAGCGCGATCAGGACGCCGAGATAGGTCGCCACCCCCTTGCCGCCCTTGAAACCGAGCCAGACCGGAAACAGATGGCCAAGGAAGGCGCCAAGGCCCGCCCAGAGTCCAAGGCCGGCCCACGGTCCGAAGTCGTGCCCATAATGGCGCGCGATCATCACCGCCGCCGTACCTTTCAGCGCGTCGAGCACCAGCGTCGCGGCAGCGAGGCCCTTGTTGCCGGTGCGCAGCACATTGGTGGCGCCGATATTGCCGGAGCCGATCTTGCGCACATCGCCCAGACCCGCGGCGCGGGTGATCAGCAGGCCGAAGGGAATCGAACCGAGGAGATAGCCGAACAGCAATGCCAGGATGGCGTTGTAACTCATTGTTTCCCCCCGCATTTCCCTGGCAGCAGATCGACGCGCGACGTGCCGCGGTCACTCTAGTTCGAAAACACTGTGCGGCCCGCCACCAGCGTTTGCAAGACCATGCCTTGCAGCCGCGCCCCTTCGAAACAGGTGTTTTTCGAACGCGATCGAATGCCGCTTTCGCTGACGATCCAGGGCTCTTCGAGGTCGACGACCGCAAGATCGGCCGGCGCTCCCGGCTTCAACGAACCGCCGGGCAGGCCGAACAGTCTGGCCGGCGCGGTGGACAGCGTCTCGATCAGTCTGAGCAATGGCAAATCGCCATTGTGGTAGAGCCGGAGCGCCGCGCCCAGAAGCGTTTCCAGTCCAATCGCCCCTGCCGCGGCATCGGCGAAGGGCAGGCGCTTGGTGTCGACGTCCTGCGGGTCGTGCGAGGAGACGATGATGTCGATCGTGCCGTCCTTGACCGCCTCTATCATCGCCAGCCGGTCTTCCTCGGCGCGCAGAGGCGGCGTCAGCCGGAAGAAGGTGCGGTATTCCCCGACATCGTTCTCGTTGAGCGACAGATTGTGGATCGCGACGCCCGCCGTGACATTGGCCTGGTCGGCCTTGGCTCGCGTCATCGCTTGTGCAGCCATCTCGGTTGAGATCTTGGCCGCGTGATAGGCGCCGCGCGTCAGCCGCGCCAGCGCCAGGTCGCGCTCCAGCGGGATCGCTTCGGCCTCGCGCGGGATACCGGCAAGGCCGAGCCAGCTGGCATAGAGGCCTTCATTCATCACCCCAGCGGAGCCGAGGTCGGCATCCTGCGTCTCATGGGCGATGACAGCACCGAAATCGCGGGCATAGGTCAGCGCGCGGCGCATCACCAGCGCGCTGGATACTGAGTGGCGACCGTCGGTGAAGGCGACGGCGCCGGCCTCGCGCAGCAGGCCGAACTCGGTCATCTCGCGGCCGGCCAGGCCCTTGGTGATCGCCGCCGCCGGAAAGATGTTGACGATCGCAGTGTCCCGCGCGGTGCGCAGCACGAATTCGACCAAGGCGACATTGTCGATCACCGGGTCGGTGTCGGGCATCATGACAATGGATGTAACGCCCCCGGCCGCCGCCGCCACGCTTGCCGAGGCAATGGTCTCGCGATGCTCGCCGCCAGGCTCGCCGATGAAGACGCGCGCGTCGATCAGGCCGGGAATGACCGCCTTGCCGGCGCAGTCGACGACCATGGCTCCCGCCGGCACGCCCTGGTTCAAGGCGGCCTTGCCGGCGGCAACGATCTTCTTGCCCTCGACGATGACGGTGCCGATCTCATCGATGCCGCGTGAGGGATCGACGATGCGGGCGCGCTCAAAGACCGTCGTGCTCATGCGCCGCGGCCCTCTGCATTGCGGCGCGGGTCGAGCAGCGCTTCCATCACCGCCATGCGCACGGCGACACCCATCTCGACCTGTTCCTGGATGACGCTTTGCGGGCCGTCGGCGATTTCTGACGCGATCTCGACGCCGCGGTTCATCGGTCCGGGATGCATGACCAGTGCCCCGTCCTTGGCTGCCTTCAGCTTTTCCGCATCGAGGCCGAAATAGCGGAAATATTCGCGCACCGAGGGCACGAAGGCGCCCTCCATGCGCTCGCGCTGCAGGCGCAGCATCATCACCACATCGGCACCCTTCAGCCCTTCGGCCATCGAGCGCGAGACAATGACGCCCATCTTCTCGATGCCGGAAGGCAAGAGCGTGGACGGCGCGACGACCCGCACCTGCGCGCCGAGCGCGTTCAACAGCATGATGTTGGAGCGCGCGACACGCGAATGCAGGATGTCGCCGCAGATCGCCACAATCAGCTTCGACAGCGGTCCTTTGGCACGGCGGATGGTCAGCGCGTCGAGCAGTGCCTGTGTCGGGTGCTCATGCGCGCCGTCGCCGGCATTGACCACGGAGCAGCCGACTTTCTGCGCCAGAAGGGCAGCAGCGCCGGCCGACTGGTGGCGGATGATCAAAATGTCGGGGCGCATGGCGTTTAGCGTCATCGCCGTGTCGATCAGCGTCTCGCCCTTCTTCACCGAAGAACTCGCCACCGACATGTTCATGACATCGGCGCCAAGCCGCTTTCCGGCTAACTCGAACGACGACTGCGTGCGCGTCGAGGCTTCGTAGAAGAGGTTGATCTGCGTGCGGCCGCGCAGCGTCGAGGTCTTCTTCTCGGACTGCCGCGAAATGGCGACGGCGCGATCGGCCCGGTCGAGCAGAAGCTCGATATCTCCGGGGGAAAGATCGCGGATGCCCAGAAGATGGCGATGAGGATAAAGCGGCAAGGACGAAGCGTCGGTCATCTCAAGGCGCTGCTATAGGGGGGAGAATTCCTTGCCGCAAGCGCCAGCTTGGGATTGCGGCCTTTCTCCCCGGTATTTTCGTCGCGTGCGCCGGCAAGCTTGGGCTATATCTAGCCGATGGCTTCGGATTCGAGGCCTTGCGATGATAAGGACCTTTCTCCCGATAGAAGGACTGGGCGTGACCGACGACGTAACCAACCAGCCGCCGCCGCTGACGGGCGGCAACGCCTGGCGGGGCGATCCGTTGCTGATCCAGCTCGCCGAGCGCTTTTCCGGTCCGGTGCGCAAGGATCTCGACGGGCTTGGCCGGTTCGTCCTGACGCAGGAAGCGCAGGAGCTGGCGCGTCTAGCCAACGTCGAGACGCCGAAGCTCCGCACGCATGACCGCCAGGGCCGGCGCATCGACCAGGTCGAGTTTCATCCGGCCTATCATGCACTGATGCGCCGCTCGGTCGCCGGCGGGCTACATTCCTCGATCTGGGAGAATGGCGATAATGAGATCGGCCGTCGCCATCAGGTGCGCGCCGCGCGCTTCTATCTGACCGCCGAACTCGAGACAGGGCATCTCTGCCCCATCACCATGACCAGCGCTTCGCTGGCCGCGCTGATGGCCAGCCCAAAGCTGTTTCGCGAATGGGCGCCGCGCGTTACGACGCGCAAATACGATCAGAGCCAGAAGCCGCCGGTCGAGAAGACCGGGCTGACGCTCGGCATGGGTATGACCGAAAAGCAGGGTGGCACCGACGTGCGCGCCAACACCACAAGGGCCGAGCGCGCCGGCAGCGGTTTTTATCGCCTGACCGGCCACAAATGGTTCATGTCGGCCCCGATGTCGGACGCCTTTCTCGTGCTCGGACAGGCGCCGGAAGGGCTTTCCTGCTTTCTCGTGCCGCGCATCCTCGGCGACGGCTCCGGTAACGGCTTCCGCTTTCAGCGGTTGAAGGACAAGCTCGGCAACCGCTCGAATGCGTCCTCGGAGGTGGAGTTCGTCAATGCCATCGGCGAGATGGTCGGCGAGCCCGGCGCCGGCGTGAAGACCATCATGGACATGGTTACGCTGACCCGGCTCGACTGCGCCGTCGCTTCGTCGGCGATCATGCGGGCAGGGCTCGCCGAGGCCGTCCATCACGCCCGCCACCGCCAGGTGTTCGGTTCGACCCTGATCGAACAGCCGCTGATGCAGCGTGTGCTGGCCGACATGGCGCTTGATGTCGCCGCCGCCACAGCCCTTTCGTTCCGGCTGGCGCGCTCCTTCGACGAAGCGGCCAGCGACCGCGGCGAGGCGGCCTTTGCCCGCGCCATGACACCAGTGGTCAAATACTGGGTCTGCAAGATCGCGCCGCCGCTGCTCTATGAGGCGATGGAATGCCTCGGCGGCAACGGCTATGTCGAGGAAGCGCCGCTCGCCCGCTACTATCGCGAAGCTCCGGTCAATGCGATCTGGGAAGGATCGGGCAATGTCATGGCGCTCGACGTGCTGCGCGTGCTCGGCCGCGCGCCCGGCCTGTTCGAGGAGGTGCTGGCCGGCATCGACCGCGATCTCGGCGCCGGCGGACGCGGCACCATCGGCGTGCTCAAGGCAGCCATGCAGGTCGCAGGCACCGATGAGGGGTCGGCCCGGTTGCTTACCGAGCAGCTGGCGCTGTCGGCGGCAGCGGCGGAATTGCGCCGGCTGGGGGCAGGGCGGATCGCTGATGCTTTCGTCGAGACGCGGCTCGCCGGTCAGTGGCGCAACACCTACGGTATGCTCGATTCGCGCCATGACGCGCGCATGATCATCGACACCCTCTATCCACCAGTGAACTGAGGCCGGCTGCACAGCCTGTCACCACGAATTTACCGCCGCCTGTGGATGGACGTTAACCTTAACAAATGGTTTCCATTGCAGCGGCGGGCCGCAAAGCCCACTGTCTTTGTTACAAAGCAGGGATGCCATGCGGCCCATTTTGACCTCTTTTCTGGCCTTGCACTGGGCGGTGGTTTTCGCCCTGCTGGCGTTCATCTGCATGGATGGAAACCGCGGTGTTGCGGGTGCGCTGGGAGTGCTCGGCGTCGTCATGGAAAACACCCGTCTGGTCGATCTCGACAACGCTGCCGTCGTGGCGCCGTTGGCCATTGCGCTGCTGGTGGTCGCGGTGCTGTTTTGCTGGGTCTTCGTCGAGAGTTTGGTTAACGCCGCAGCGAGCCCCGACGGTGCCGACAGGGTGGCGCGGACCGCCTTCATTTCGGCATCCGCCGTCCTGTCGCTGATCTTGATCGCCGGCGCCGCGCAAGGCATCAATGGCCTGTTCATGGTTGTGGCCGTGCAACTGGCGGCACTTCTGGCCTCCTACGTCGCAATGCTTGCCGAGCGGAGATCGGTCGTCGCCGGCGCGGTTTCGCGCGAGGTCGAAAGCCGCGCCACTGCGCATGCCATGGCCGAAGGCGCCGCGCACGGCTCCTTGCTGTCGCGCATTTCCGGCCGGCCGGACATTGGTCACAAGGACGGCGGTCCCAGAGATAGTGGCCATAGAGGCGGCTCCAGCCGCAGGGACGGTCACTGATGCGCACCCTGTTCGCATTGTGGGCCGCCCCGCTCGCTCTGTTCTGGGGCTGGTTCTTCCTGTCGCTCAACGACATCAATTTCGGCTACGTTATGCTCAGCCGGCGGCTGCATGATGTGGTGTTCGAGCTCTACGGCCAGATGCTGGGCATCGATCCGGCGATCATTCCGGGCATGGTGGCCAGGGCCTGCATTTTCGACGGCTTCCTGCTGATGGCATTGTGGGCGTTCCGCCGTCGCCGCAACATCGCCGCCTGGATCAGGCGCCGGTGGGGAAATCGGGTTCCGTCCGATCGGATGAGCCAAGCGATTGGAGTCGATCTAAAGCTCCCTGCAGAATAAAGGCGGCGGCGGCCGAATCGATCTTGCCGGCGCGTTTGGCGCGCGAGAAATCCATCTCGATCAGCGTCCGCTCTGCTGCAACCGTCGACAGCCGTTCGTCCCACAGCACGAAGGGCAGGTCGGTCATCCCAGCCATATTGCGCACGAAGGCGCGCGATTTCTGGGCACGTGGACCTTCCGAACCGTCCATGTTGATGGGGAGGCCGAGCACAAACGCGCCGACATTGTCCTTTTGCAACTGGGCCAGCAGCGCTGCCGCATCCAGCGAAAATTTCTTGCGCAGGATTACCTGGCGCGGATGGGCGAAGGAAAGCCCTCGGTCGGAAACGGCGACGCCGATCGTCTTGTCGCCGAGGTCGAGCCCGGCCAGCGTCCTGCCGCCTTCCAGGTGTGCCGGCAGATCCTCGATTGATATGATGCCCAACGGCTTCCCCAAACCAGTTTTACCGTGACAAAGAGCGTGACACGCTCTTTTGAACCGCGAGCATACTATGTCACTTTAATTTCGCAGCCGGCGTTCTATCTTCCGGCGCAACCAAAATCGAGGAACACGATTGATGAAATTGACCTGGTACGGACATTCGGCCTTTCGCATCGAGACATCAGGCGCGACCATCCTCATCGATCCCTACCTCATCGGCAATCCGTCATGGACTGGTGGTTGGGAAGGGCCGGCGGAAGGCGTGACCCATGTATTGCTGACCCACGGCCACAATGACCATGTCAGCGGCGCGGTGGAGGTGCTGAAGAAGAGCGGCGCTCAGCTCGTCGCCAACTACGAGATTTGCATGTACCTGGTCGGCCAGGGCGTCGACGGCAACAAGATCAACCCCGGCAATCTCGGCGGCACCGTCGATTGCGGCGCTTTCACCACCACCTTCGTGCAGGCGCTGCATTCCTCATCGTTCGGCCTCGATGGTGGCCAGAACGTCTATCTCGGCAATCCCGGCGGCCTGGTCCTGCATTTCCCGGAAGACAAGACGCTCTACCATATGGGCGACACCGACATCTTCTCCGACATGGCGCTGATCAATGAACTGCATGAACCGAAGATCGGCATCGTGCCGGTCGGCGACCGCTTCACCATGGGCGGTGCGGTGGCGGCCCTTGCCTGTCGGCGCTTCTTCCACTTCGACACGGTCGTGCCCAGTCACTTCGGCACCTTCCCGATCATCGACCCGACGGCGGAAAAGTTCGTTGCGGGCCTTGAAGGATCGGGTGTGGACGTGGCCTTGCCAGCCATCGGCCAAACGATCACACTGTAGCGCGATCGTTCGGACGATCCCTTGTCGCAAAAAGGGAATGAAACCATGGGTTTGAGAAGGACTCTTTGCGTGTCGATGCTGGTTGCGGCGTCACCCGCATCGGCCGCCAAGGACTTCATCAAGGGCGTCTATCTCCAAACCCAGGAGCTTTGTGCGCAAGCCAAAAGGGACACGCTGCAGACCCTGATCGACGCCGGCAATGTCATCTTGTCGGCGGACGGCCTGCAAAGCGTCGAGTACAATTGCGAGTTCGTCCAGGTCACCAAGGCGACGCGCTCGCCGAGCTGGGCGGTCACCGCCATCTGCCAGGAGCCGGGCTTTCTTTTCCCCGACGTGCTTTCGGTCACGCAGATGAACGCGACCCAGATCGATATCGTCTCGGTGCGCCCGACCGCCGACGAAGGCGAGCAGGCCGGCAATGGCGGCAGCTATTACCTCTGCGAAGGCGTGACCTTGCCTTAGAGCAATTCCAGGAAAAGTGTGGAGCGGTTTTCCCTCGGGAATTGCGTAAAACAAGGAGGCCGAAATTTGCCGCCGGCGGCAGATGCACCGCACATATCCGCGTGCTAGCGTGACCCCATGGGGATGCTGAAACGGATGGGATCGCTTTTGCGGGGAGAGCAGCCGGTGTTCCGGAAGCTCGAACTGCATGTCGCACATGGCTGCAATCTGGCCTGCGAAAGCTGTTCGCACTATTCCAATCATGCCCATTCCGGTACGGTGTCGCTCGAGGATGCCGACCGCTGGATGGGGCTGTGGAGCAGCCGCGTCTCGGTCACCCGGTTTTCCCTGCTTGGCGGCGAACCCACAATTCATCCGCACTTGCCGCAATTTGTCGGTCTGGTGCGGCGGCATTGGCCGCATACCCAGATCGAGATCGTCTCCAACGGATTCTTCCTGCATCGCCATCCGTCCTTACCCACCGTCCTTGCGGCGGACCCGGATGCCCGCCTTGTCATCTCCGTGCATCATGATTCCGAAGAGTACCGCCACCGGTTGAAACCGGTCTTCGCTTTGCTGGAACAATGGCGGCAGGAACACGGCTTCGTCGCCAGGGTGCGTCCAGCGCACAAGAACTGGACCCGGCGTTACGAAGGTTTTGGCGACACCATGCTGCCGTTCGAGGACGGCGACCCGCGCGCCAGCTGGGAGGGCTGTCCGGCCCGTCACTGCAAGCAGCTGCTCGATGGGCGTATCTGGAAATGCGCGCCTTTGGCCTATCTGCCGATGCAGAAGGCAAAATACCGGCTTGCCGACAAATGGGATCGCTATCTCGCCTACCAGCCGCTCGACCCGGATTGCTCGCGCGCCGAACTTGACGCTTTCGCCGCCCTCGAGGACGAAGCCGCGTGCGGCATGTGTCCGGCCAAGGAGCGCCTGTTCGAACTGCCGCTTCCGCTGCGCCTGCCGAAAGCCCGGGCCGGTACCGCAGCGCAGCCTTGAGCACGATCGATGTTGCGCGGCACGCGCCGCGCCGCTATAGCGCCATCTGGTTTTTCCCAAAGGCTAAAGACATGTCCGTTGATCTGCAGACAGTGAAGCGCGTCGCGCGTCTCGCCCGCATTGCGGTGAGCGAGGAGGATGCCGAGCGCATGACCGGCGAGTTGAACGCCATTCTGGGCTTTGTCGAGCAGCTGAACGAGGTCGATGTCTCCGGGGTCGAGCCGATGACCTCGGTGACGCCGATGGAGATGAAGAAGCGCGACGATATTGTCACAGACGGCAACAAGGCCGCCGATATCGTCGCCAACGCGCCGGCCACTGAAGAGAATTTCTTCCTCGTGCCGAAGGTCGTGGAGTAGGCGACCGATGGCAATCGAGATCGCGATCGAAACACCGCTGCAGGACGATGTCCGCGCTTTGGTCGAGGAGCTCAACGAGACGCTGCTCGAACTGACGCCGCCGGAGCATTGCTATCATTTGACGGTTGAGCAGATGGCCGGCGAAGACACCACCGTGTTCATCGCCCGCGACGAAGGCCTGGCTATCGGCTGTGGCGCGCTGAAGCGCCATGATGCCAGCGTTGGCGAGGTCAAACGCATGTACACGCGGCCCTCGCATCGCGGCCGCAAGATCGGCGCGAAAATCGTCGAGCGGGTCGAGGCGCTGGCACGCAGCGAAGGCCTGAAGCGGCTGGTGCTGGAAACCGGCGACCGCCATCCCGCCGCCTGGATCGTCTACGAACGTGCCGGCTTCTCGCGCTGCGGCCCGGTGCTGGATTATCCCGATTCCGAGTGGTCGGTGTTTTACGAAAAGAGCCTTTGATGAGCGAACTGACCCATCTGACGATTTCGCAGGCCCGTGCCAAGCTGCGCGGCAAGGAGATTTCTGCCGCCGAGATCACCGAGGCTTATCTCTCGGCAGTCGAGCGCGCCAACCCGGTGCTCAACGCATACATCGTCGTCACCGGCGACAAGGCGCGCGATATGGCCAGGGCTTCCGACGCCAGGCTGGCCAAGGGTGAGGGCGGTGCGCTGGAAGGCATCCCGCTCGGCATCAAGGACCTGTTCGGCACCGAAGGTGTCCACACCCAGGCCTGCAGCCATGTGCTCGACGGCTTCAAGCCGCGCTACGAATCAACCGTTACCGCCAATCTGTGGGCCGACGGCGCCGTCATGCTGGGCAAGCTCAACATGGACGAGTTCGCCATGGGCTCATCCAACGAGACTTCCTATTACGGCCCGGTCGTCAATCCGTGGCGGCGTTTGCGCCTCGACACGGTGGTGATGCCGACCACGCATCAGGGCGATGGCGGTTTTGTTTCGGCCGGCGGCACCAGGACCGCGCGCACGCTGGACAACGCCCAGCTGGTGCCCGGCGGCTCGTCAGGCGGCTCGGCTTCAGCCGTTTCGGCTTTCCTGTGCGCCGGCGCCACCGCCACCGACACCGGTGGCTCGATCCGCCAGCCCGCCGCCTTCACCGGCACCGTCGGCATCAAGCCGACCTATGGCCGCTGTTCGCGCTGGGGCATCGTCGCTTTCGCCTCGTCGCTCGACCAGGCCGGCCCGATCGCCCGCGACGTGCGCGACGCCGCGATCCTGTTGAAGTCCATGGCATCGGTCGACGCCAAGGACACCACCTCGGTCGATCGCCCGGTGCCGGACTACGAGGCGGCGATCGGCAAGCCGATCAAGGGCATGAAGGTCGGCATTCCAAGGGAATACCGCGTCGACGGCATGCCGGAAGAGATCGAGGCGTTGTGGCAGAAGGGCATTGCCTGGCTGAAGGATGCTGGCGCCGAGATCGTCGACATTTCGCTGCCGCATACCAAGTATGCTTTGCCGGCTTACTATATCGTCGCGCCGGCCGAAGCGTCGTCCAACCTCGCGCGCTATGATGGCGTCCGCTACGGCCTGCGCGTGCCCGGCAAGGACATCGTCGACATGTATGAAAAGACCCGCGCCGCCGGTTTCGGCCGCGAGGTCAAGCGCCGCATCATGATAGGCACCTATGTGCTGTCTGCCGGCTACTACGACGCCTATTATCTGCAGGCGCAGAAGGTGCGCAATCTGATCAAGCGCGACTTCGAGACCGTCTTTGCCGCCGGCGTCGACGTCATCCTGACCCCTGCGACGCCGTCCGCCGCTTTCGGCATCGCCGACGAGGACATGGCCGCTGATCCGGTGAAGATGTATCTCAACGACATTTTCACGGTGACCGTGAACATGGCCGGTCTGCCGGGCATCGCGGTGCCAGCCGGCCTCGATGCCAAGGGCCTGCCGCTCGGCCTGCAACTGATCGGCCGTCCGTTCGACGAGGAAACCCTGTTCCAGACCGCTGCCGTCATCGAGCAGGCGGCGGGAACCTTCCAGCCGGAGAAATGGTGGTAGCATGCCGCCTTCGTCTCGCATTGCCATCGTCGAGACGAGAGACGAACTGCTGATCACAAACCCACCGCGTACCTCGGATTTCAGGACGGCCTTTGTCCTGATCGGGGCAGCGATCGTTGCTTACACCGGCTATATGGGATTGGCCGACACGTCGCCCGCAACCGTCACCAGCGGCACTCTTGGCCTGCTGTCGTTCGTGGCTATCATTGCCCTCTTCACCTATTTTCTCGGCAAGGATTTCATCTGGCTGGTGTTCGGCAAGGAAACGCTCAGGCTGACCAATGCCGCAGCCGTGCGCGACGTCAGGGGTTCTTTGCGAAATCGTTCGTCACTGCCTTTGAAAGGGCATCTTAGGGTCGAAATCCTCGAGCACACCTATCCAACCCATGAAGCGGGACTGTCGGAAGTCATCAGCCTGACCAACGCGAACGGCGTCCTCCTTTTCGGCAGGGAGTTGAGCCGTCCCGAGGCCGAGGCAGTAGCGAATGCGGTCGAGCACTTCATCGGCCGTCAAAATTCAAGCTGGCGATAGGCACGCAATGTTCTTCTATCTCTCCAAGATTTTCTGGTTCTTCGTCCAGCCACTCAACCTGGCGATCTTCCTGCTGTTGGCCGGCTTGCTCGCGGCGCTGGTCGGCCGCCGGCGGTTGGCGGCCACTGGCGGTGTGTTCGCCTTCCTGATTCTCGCGCTTTCGGCCTGGACGTCGCTTGGCGCCATGATGCTCAATCCGCTGGAGGAGCGCTTCCCAAGGCCAACGCTGCCGCAGAAGGTCGACGGCATCGTCGTGCTCGGCGGCGGATTCGAAGGCGCCATCAATCTGGTGCGCGGCGGCTATGAACTGAATTCCGGCGGCGACCGCATGGTCGAGACCGCGATCCTTGCCCGGCGCTTTCCGGACGCGAAGGTGGTTGTCTCGGGCGGTACCGGCGAACTGTTCATTGACGGCGAGGGCGACGCGGCCACCGCACCACGCCTGCTTGACGCGCTCGGCGTGAGCGCCGATCGTCTGATGCTCGAGAACAAATCCCGCAACACCTATGAGAATGCCGTCTTCACCAAGGAACTTGTGACGCCGAAGCCGGGCGAGACTTGGCTGCTGGTGACCTCCGCCTTCCACATGCCGCGCTCCAAGGCGCTGTTCGACAAGGCTGGCTTTCAGACGATCCCGTGGCCTGTCGACTATCGCACGTCGGGCAAGGAAGGCTTTGGTCTATTCCGCGACAACGCGCCGGATTCGCTGCAAACCACCACCATGGCGATCCGCGAATGGATCGGGCTTGCCGCCTATTGGCTGTCGGGCCGGATCGACCAGCTTTTCCCTGGGCCGGGCGGCTGACCGATCACCGCTTGCCGCGCCGCCGAGAAGAATTGACGCCGCACCAGCACCGCCAGAAGCAGCAGCGTCGACAGTACGAACACGATCGGGTCGACGAACCAGCCGAGATAGCCGATCGAAAAGAACACGGCGCGCAGGCCTGAATTGAAATGCTTGCCGGCCAACATGTTCATGCGTGCCGCGCGCCACACCGCCGTTTCGCTGACCGGGTTGTGCGAGGCCTCGCCATGCGGGATCGGCACCGCGCCGATCAGGATCGTGCAGTAGTTGAAGAGGCGGTAGGCCCAGCCGAACTTGAAAAAGGCGAAGGCCAGGATCAGCACCAGGCCAAAGACCTTTATCTGGAAGGCCGAACGCGACGTGGTTGCGCTCAATGGCAGGTCGCTAAGCACGGCAAGCACCTGATCGGAGGCGCCAAGCAGCGCGAAACAGCCGCCGAGCGCAATCAGCGAACTTGAGGCGAAAAAGGCGGTGCCTTGCTGCAGGCCACTCATGATGGCGGTGTCGACGATGCGGATCTCGCGCTCGGCCATGGTGCGCATCCAGGCCTCGCGCTGCACATTCATGGCCATCGTCAACGACACGCGACTGACCAGCTTGCCGTCGGACGCCAGCGTATGCAGCACCCATGCAAGGAGGAAGAAAGCCAGCGCCGCGAGATCGGCCGTCGACAGATGGAAGGAATCGCCCATGCCCCCTTTTACCACAGGCTGGGCGCCCGTCTCGACGGCTGGCTCAGGCCGGCAAAGACGCGGTGGCTTCCATGTGCAACGCCTCGACGACGCTGTCAGTCTGGGTGATCCATCCGAAAGCGTGTTCGAAATTCCACAGAGTCGACTGGCGATTGAAATCGGGACCAGAATGGTTCATCGCGTCCTCGACCAGGATCGGCCAGAATTCCCGCATGTAGGCGTCGCGCGCGGTGGCATCGACGCAGACGTTGGTGGCGACCCCGGTGAACAGCAGATTTCGGATCTTGCGGGCGCGCAGATGCGCCTCGAGGCCAGTGTTGCAAAAGCCGCTGTAACGCGATTTGCGGATGATCTGGTCACCGGGCTCGGGCCTCAGCGCGTCGACGATCTGCCAGTCCCAGCTGTTGTCGATCAACAGTCTGCCGGCAAGCTCGGGACGCTCGCGCATCATGACCATCCCCAGTTCCTTGTGATGGTTCGGGGACGAGGCGTCTCCCGCATCGCTGAGATCGGGCTTGTACGACATCTGCAGGTAAATGACGCTGACGCCGCCCCCGCGTGCCGCCTTGAGCAGGTGCCTGTTTGCCTCTATTGCCGGCGCGGCGCCGGAAATGTCGAAGCCGGCGAGGTCGAACATGCCGCCTTTTGAGGCAAAGGCGTTCTGCATGTCCACCACAACGACGGCGGTCTCGGCAGGCGCGATGCGCACCGGCTGCGGCCTGGCATCCAACGTAAGCACGGCTCTCTCCCTCGGCAGACGCGAGAAACAACGCTGCGGGCGCTCCCGGGCGCAATGTTTAGAATAGCCGCGCCGTCATGGTCGAGCAATCAATGTCGCTGCCGGAGCAAACAAGGTCGGCGGATGCAGCGCCGCATTTGTCAAAACAGCACAAACATCATGGAAAGTCCTATATGTAGGTCTTGATCTCACTTCCGGAGATGGCGCAGCGTGTTCCTTTCGGTTTTCGACCTGTTCAAGATCGGCATCGGACCGTCGAGTTCGCATACGATGGGACCGATGACGGCGGCGCGGCGGTTTCTCGACGAGATCGCCGGCGACGACTGGCCACGCCCGGCCGGCGTCAAGGTCAATCGGATTGGCGCCAGCCTGCACGGATCGCTCGCCTATACCGGCATCGGCCACGGCTCCGATCGCGCCGTTGTCCTCGGCCTCGCCGGCCTGACACCGCAGACGGTCGACCCCGATCAGGCCGATACCATCGCCACGCGCATCGCCGCCGACAAGCGGATTTCGCCGCCCGGCCATCCTTCCTATCGCTTCGATCCGGCGACGGATCTGGTGCTCGACAGGAAAACGCCGCTCACCGGCCACGCCAACGGCATGGCGTTCTACGCCTATGATGCCGGCGACCGGTTGCTGCTCAAGCGCATTTATTATTCGATCGGCGGCGGCTTCGTCGTCTCCGAGGAAGAGCTGCAGCGGATGAAGGTGAAGGGCTCGGTGACGACCGAAGGCAAGAAAGTGCCTTATCCCTTCAAGAACGCCGTCGAGATGCTGAAGATGGCCGGCAAAAGCGGCCTGTCGATTGCCGACATGAAGCGCATCAACGAAGAGACGCAGATGTCGCGCGAGGAACTCGATTCCGGCCTCGATGCCATCTGGGGCGCCATGAAGGGCTGCATCGACCGCGGCCTGTCGCAGGACGGCATCATGCCGGGCGGCTTAAAGGTGCGCCGCCGCGCCCGCATGCTGCACGACAAGTTGCAGGAACAATGGCAGCAGAACAAGCCCAACCCTTTGCTCGCCAATGACTGGCTGTCGATCTACGCCATGGCGGTGAACGAGGAAAACGCCGCCGGCGGCCGCGTCGTCACCGCGCCGACCAATGGCGCGGCGGGTACGCTGCCGGCCGTGCTGCGCTATTGGCTGCATTTCCATCCCGAGGCCGACCAGCCGAGCATCCGCGACTTCCTGCTGACGGCGGCGGCTGTCGGCGGCATCATCAAGACCAACGCCTCGATCTCTGGCGCTGAAGTTGGCTGCCAGGGCGAGGTCGGTTCTGCCTCGGCAATGGCCGCGGCCGGCCTGTGCGCCGTCATGGGCGGCACGCCCGAGCAGGTCGAGAACGCCGCCGAGATCGCGCTCGAACATCATCTCGGCATGACCTGCGACCCGGTCGGCGGCTTGGTGCAAGTACCCTGCATCGAGCGCAATGCGCTCGGCGCCGTCAAGGCGGTGACCGCCGCTTCGCTGGCCATCAAAGGCGATGGCGTCCATTTCGTGCCGCTCGACGCGGCCATCGAAACCATGCGCCAGACCGGCCTCGACATGAACGAGAAGTACAAGGAAACCAGCCTTGGCGGCCTCGCCGTCAATGTTGTTGAATGCTGAACGCTCAACGGCGCTGGCTCTGTGGAGAAGTCGGGCAGGGCCGTTGACGCAATCGCGCGTCGGACTAAACCTTAAGCCATGGCACTCAATCTCCTAAAACTGTGCGTCGGTTGCGACAGCGTCGAGGATCTCGAAGAGTGGATCGCCTTCCGTCTCGACGAGCGGCGGCGTGCCCGTGAGCCGGCCGAGCATTGGCACACCACCCGCATGGTGCCGACGCGCGGCGCCGAGGTCACCGATGGGGGGTCGCTGTATTGGGTGATCAAGGGCAGCGTGCAATGCCGCCAGCTGATCACCGAAATCCGCCCCTTCACCGACGATGAAGGTATCGGCCGCTGCCATTTGATGCTCGATCCAGAGGTCGTGCGCACCGACTGGCAGCCGCGCCGCGCCTTCCAGGGCTGGCGCTACCTGAAACCGTCGGATGCGCCGGTCGATATCGGCAAGGGCAAGGCCGGGATGGTCGAGATGCCGCCGAAATTGAAGCGCGAGCTCGCAGATCTCGGTCTGCTCTAGCGCCAAGGCACCCCGCTTCTCTCCGCCGTGGTGATCGCTGGCCCTTCATGTTGTCCGAGGCTGGACTTGCAAGCGGCCCGGCAACGCCACATCTTGCTTCTCATGAGCGACAAGAAGCAGCCAGTGCCCGCGAGGGTCGATCCTGCGCCGGTCAAGCCTCAATCCAATGCCGGCGAGATCGACGCCTTTATCCGTCAGGCGCGGACACTTGCCGTGTCCGCGACAAGCTCCGGGCGGCTGATCCTTGCGCTCGACGCCACGATGAGTCGCCAGCCGACCTGGGATCTCGCCACCAAGCTGCAAGGCGAAATGTTCGATGCCGTCGGCAAGGCCGGAACCCTCAGTGTCCAACTCGTCTATTTTCGTGGACTGGGCGAGTGCCGGTCATCGGCGTTTGTCGCCAATACCAACGCCCTGAAGCAATTGATGACCCGAATCGATTGCCGCGCCGGCCACACCCAGATCGGCAAGGTGCTGGCGCATGCGTTGAAGGAAACGGCGACAGCCAAGGTCAATGCTCTGGTCTATATCGGCGACGCCATGGAAGAGGATATCGACGACCTGGCGCAGAAGGCGGGCAGCCTCGGTCTGCACGGTGTTCCCGTCTTCGTCTTCCAGGAAGGTCATGATTCCGGCGCAGAAAAGGCGTTCAAGGAGATCGCGCGGCTGTCCAAAGGGGCGTGGTTTCGATTTGACCGACGGGCCGCCGCGACCCTGGCCGGACTGCTTTCGGCCGTCGCCGTCTATGCGACCGGTGGATTGAAGGCGCTCGAGGCAAGGGACAGGCCGGGAGACCGGCTGTTGATCGAGCATCTGCGGGGCGGCGGGAATTGATGGGCGCAATCATTGCACTTGTTGCACTGTTTCTGGTGCTGCTTGGCGCGGCGACAATCTTCGTGCGCGCCGATGCGGCAAAACTGGCGAGCAGCATGCGCACGCTTGGCCCGGTGCTTCTGGCGCTGGTCGGCCTCGCCGCGCTGGTGGTCGGCCGCGAAGGCATTGCCGGCCTGATCCTGGCCGCGGCCCTTGCCTGGTATTGGTCGATGCGGATGAAGCGGCCCACAGCCGGATTGGCGCCCGGCAAGCGTTCGACGGTGCGAACCGCCGCACTGGAAATGGAGCTTGATCACGATACGGGCGGGCTTGAGGGCCTGGTTCTGGCAGGCCGCCATGAAGGCAAGATGCTGGGTGCGATGGGCCTGGCCGAACTGCAGCAGCTTTATCGCGAGCTCCCCGGCGACCCGGAGAGCCGTCAATTGCTAGAGACGTATCTTGACGGCCGTTTTCCCGTCTGGCGCAAAAACGCTGAGGCGAACGGTGGCGAAGGGCTGGGTGTTGCGCCAGGTGCGGGCGCCATGACTAAGGAGGAGGCCTACAAGGTCCTTGGTCTTGAAGCGGGGGCCGCCGCGGCGGATGTCCGCAAGGCGCACCGCCGCCTGATGCAGCGCCTGCACCCCGACATCGGCGGCACGTCTTTCCTGGCGGCGCGGATCAACGAAGCCAAGGACGTCTTGCTCTCCAATCACAATTAGTCTCCTTCGACGCAGTAAATTTCCGGGAGATGGTTTCGACGTCGCCCTATTGCTGGACGGCGTAGCAGGTAATTTTTTTCTTCTTCAGAGCATTGCAGGCATTCCAGGCCGCATCCTTCGAACCGAAACCGCCGAAGCGGGCGCGGTAATAGGTCTCGCCATCCTTGTCGAAAGCGACCGTGAAGCCGGAGGCGGAAGCAAGGATCTTCGGCGCTTGCTTGGCGGTCTTGTCGAGGAAAGCCTGCGCTTCGGACTGCTTGGGCGAGGACGCCACCTGCACCGCCCAGCCGGACGGCACCGAGGCAGTGTTTACCGGGTCGACCGCCGGAGGTGCTGCTGGCGCCGGTTCGGCGTAAGCCGCAACCACTTGTGCCGTTTCGACCTTGGGCGCCGTCACGATGACGGTCTTGACCTTCCTGGTCTTGACGACGGGGGCGGGCTCTTCGACCGCGGCCACCGTCTGTTCGTCGGCAGACTGCTCGTCGACAGATGTCGGATCGTCGTTGGACGCCACCGCATCGTCTGCAACCACCGGCTTGTCGTCCGGCGTCGGCGCGTCATGCTTGGGAAGGAAAACCTTGGCCAGCGCCTTGACCGGATTGTCGCCGCCGGCCTTGGCGACCAGGGCGCCGCCGCCGCGTGTCGATGCGCGCGGCATGTAGGCGTTGATCAGTCCGGCCATCTGGTTGTCGCGGCTGCGCCCCGACGTGCCGCCCATGACGACGGCGACGAGGCGGCGGTTGCCGTCGGAAACCGACGAAACGAGATTGAAGCCGGAGGCGCGGGTGTAGCCGGTCTTGATGCCGTCGACGCCCTTGATGCGGCCGAGCAGCCGGTTGTGGCCGTTGATGCGCTGGCGCCCGTAGAGAAAGGAGCGCTGCGAGAAGTAGCCGTAATATTGCGGGTAATGTTCCCTGAGCGCGATGCCGAGCATCGCCATGTCGTGGGCGGTGGTGAACTGGCCGGGATCGGGCAGGCCGTTGGCATTGCGAAACACGGTGCCGTCCATGCCGAGCTGCCGCGCCTTGGCCGTCATCATGCGGGCGAAATTGCTCTCGCTGCCGCCGAGCAGTTCGCCGAGCGCGGTTGCCGAATCATTGGCCGACTTGGTCACCATCGACAGGATGGCGGTCTCGACGGAAACCGCTCCGCCGGCCTTGACGCCAAGCTTGGTCGGCGGCTCGGCCGCAGCCTTGGCAGAAAACGGCACCGGCGTGTTCTTGCTGATCCTGCCCTTCGCCATGGCCTCGAAGGTCAGATAGAGCGTCATCATCTTGGTCAGCGACGCCGGGTAGCGCCGGCCATTGGCATCGGACGAATAAAGCACCTTGCCGGTCTTGGCATCGACGACGATCGCCGACGACCTGGCGGCCATCGACGATGCGGCATCCGCAACGACGAATGACATCGCCAAAGCGAGGATCATGATCGTTTTGAGGGAAGATGCGGATTTTGAACCGAAGACCGACAACGCCTGACGCACTGATAGTTCCTTTGAAACTCATTGCCCCGGAGGCGGCAAAGGGATCCGGCCTCATTTGTCGTCAAACTATCGCAGCCTGCGTTACCAATCCGTTTATGGTAACCGGCGCGTTCACCATTTTCCTCGGGCTTGAGGCTTTCTTTATTCGAATTTTAGCGGTTGCCGGCGCAGCGCGGCCCGATGCCGCGGAAATCTTGACTTTTGTGCAACGCACAATATACTCTCCTGCATTGCACAACTGCGCTCAGGCAAGGGCGCCTTGAAACCGCCAAGGGAGACGTGAAATGACCCAGACCTATGAGGACTTCTCGAAATACGGCAAAGAGTTTGCCGACACCGGATTGAAGAGCTTCGCTTCGCTCTCCAAGAGCGCGCAGGCGATCGCCACCGAAGCCGGCGAATACACCAAGAAGAGCTTCGAAGCCGGCAGCGCCGCGGTCGAAAAGCTGTTCACCGCCAAGTCGCTGGAAAAGGCGATCGAGATCCAGTCCGACTTCGCCAAGCAGAGCTATGAGAGCTTCGTCGCCGAGGCGACCAAGTTCGGCGATCTCTACGCCGAACTCGCCAAGGAGGCCTACAAGCCCTTCGAATCGATTGTCGCCAAGGCGAAGTAATTTCGCGCCAAAATACCAGGCACGGCCTTTCGGGCTTGCAAAACAGACCCGGTCGCGGATGCGCGGCCGGGTTTTTTCATGCCGGTTTCAATTCTGTGGCCTTGGCGGTTCACGATTTTGAAAATCGCCTCGGTTTGCCCACCTAGCCATATTGTCAGCTAACAAGAAGGGCTTAAAATCGTCCATCGAACACCTACATGTCGAACTCGCATGGGGATTCGAAGAGGCAGGATTACGTGACGATCGGTTTGACTGCCACGACAAGCGTGGTGCGGATGCAAAGTGACGGCGACGGCAACGAGGCCGGTCGCGGCACGGCTGTCATCACGCGCACGAAAACCAAGACCAAGAAGCCCAGCCTTTATCGGGTCCTTATCCTCAACGACGACTACACGCCCATGGAGTTCGTGGTTCACGTCCTGGAGCGTTTTTTTCAAAAGGACCGCGAAGCCGCCACACGCATCATGCTTCATGTTCATAATCATGGAGTGGGCGAGTGCGGGGTCTATACATTCGAGGTGGCCGAGACCAAAGTGTCCCAGGTCATGGATTTCGCCCGACAGAATCAGCATCCGCTGCAATGCGTGATGGAGAAGAAGTGAGGTAACATGCCGGCTTTCTCCCAAGGCCTGGAAAAGGCGCTTCACCAGGCGCTGACGCTCGCCAATGAGCGGCACCATGAATATGCAACCCTTGAACACCTGCTGCTCGCGCTCATCGACGACACCGAGGCGGCCGCAGTCATGCGCGCCTGCAACGTCGATCTCGACGAGCTGAAGCACACCGTTCTCACCTATATCGACACCGAGCTCGACAACCTCGTCACCGGTTACGATGAGGATTCCAAGCCGACCGCCGGCTTCCAGCGCGTCATCCAGCGCGCAGTGATCCATGTGCAGTCATCCGGCCGCGAGGAAGTGTCCGGCGCAAACGTGCTCGTCGCCATCTTTGCCGAGCGCGAGAGCCATGCCGCCTATTTCCTGCAGGAACAGCAGATGACCCGTTACGACGCGGTCAACTACATCTCGCACGGCATCGCCAAGCGCCCCGGCGCTTCGGAAACGCGCTCGCCGCGCGGCGCCGATGACGAGCAGGGCGGCCAGAACGGCGCCGAGCCGCAGGAGGAAGGCGGCAAGAAGAAGCAGCAGCAGGATGCGCTGACGGCTTATTGCGTCAACCTCAACAACAAGGCCAAGGCCGGCAAGATCGATCCGCTGATCGGCCGCGAGAGCGAGATCAACCGCACCATCCAGGTGCTGTGCCGCCGCTCCAAGAACAACCCGCTCTATGTCGGCGATCCCGGCGTCGGCAAGACGGCGATTGCCGAAGGTCTGGCCAAGCGCATCGTCGAAGGCGATGTGCCGGAAGTGCTGCAGGACGCCACCATTTTCGCGCTCGACATGGGCACGCTTTTGGCCGGCACCCGCTATCGCGGCGATTTCGAAGAGCGGCTGAAGCAGGTCGTCAAGGAGCTCGAGGACTATCCGGGCGCCGTGCTGTTCATCGACGAGATCCACACCGTCATCGGTGCCGGCGCAACCTCGGGCGGCGCCATGGATGCGTCGAACCTGTTGAAGCCGGCGCTGTCTTCGGGTGCCATCCGTTGCATTGGCTCGACCACCTACAAGGAGTTCCGCCAGTTCTTCGAGAAGGACCGCGCTCTGGTGCGGCGCTTCCAGAAGATCGACGTCAACGAACCGACCGTCGAGGACGCCATCGAGATCATGAAGGGCCTCAAGCCCTATTATGAGGAATTCCACAAGGTGAAGTTCACCAACGAGGCGATCAAGGCCTCGGTGGAGCTGTCGGCGCGCTACATCAACGACCGCAAGCTGCCGGACAAGGCGATCGACGTGATCGACGAGACCGGCGCTTCGCAGATGCTGGTGCCGGAAGCCAAGCGCAAGAAGACCATCGGCATCAAGGAGATCGAGGCGACGATCGCCACCATGGCCCGCATCCCGCCGAAGACGGTTTCGGCCGACGACGAGAAGGTGCTGCAAGGCCTCGATGTCGAGCTGAAGCGCGTCGTCTACGGCCAGGACACGGCGATCACCGCGCTGACCTCGGCGATCAAGCTGGCGCGTGCCGGCCTGCGCGAACCGGAAAAGCCGATCGGCTCTTACCTGTTCTCAGGCCCGACCGGCGTCGGCAAGACCGAAGTGGCCAAGCAGCTTGCCGCCTCGCTCGGCGTTGAGCTGATCCGCTTCGACATGTCGGAATATATGGAACGCCACACCGTCTCACGGCTGATCGGCGCGCCTCCCGGCTATGTCGGCTTCGACCAGGGCGGCCTGTTGACCGACGGCGTCGACCAGCATCCGCACTGCGTGCTGCTGCTCGATGAGGTGGAGAAGGCGCATCCGGACCTGTTCAACATCCTGTTGCAGGTCATGGACCACGGCAAGCTGACCGACCACAACGGCAAGCAGATCGACTTCCGAAATGTCATCCTGATCATGACCACCAATGCGGGCGCATCCGATGCGCAGCGTGCGGCGATCGGTTTCGGGTCGACCAAGCGCGAAGGCGACGATGTCGAGGCGATCAACCGGCTGTTCACGCCGGAATTCCGCAACCGTCTCGATGCGATCATCCCGTTCGGCTCGCTGCCGGTGCCGGTCATCCATCAGGTGGTGCAGAAGTTCGTCATGCAGCTCGAGGCCCAGCTCTCCGAGCGTGGTGTCACATTCGACCTGTCGCCGGACGCGATCGCCTGGCTCGCCGACAAGGGCTATGATGAGCGCATGGGTGCGCGGCCGCTCGGCCGGGTCATCCAGGAGCACATCAAGAAGCCGTTGGCCGACGAGGTGCTGTTCGGCAAGCTCAAGAAGGGCGGCACGGTGCGCGTCACCGTCGAGAAGAAGGAAACCGGCGAAACCGGCCTGAAGCTCGAATCGCTGGCCGACGAAGCGCCGGTGCAGCCGAAGCAGGAGCCGGAAGAGGCGGAGGCGCCGAAGCCCCGCAAGGCGGTGGCCAAGAAGCCGGTCGCCAAAAAAGCGGTGGCGCAGAAGCCTGAGCCCAAAGGCAAGGATGGCGGCAAGCGCAGCCTGGTGCCGCAACTGCCACGCAAGGGCTGACAGGCTCGAAAAACAAAGAAAAGCCCCGGCAACGGGGCTTTTCGTTGGCTGGCCGGTTTGCCGAAACAGGGCGCCTTGAGGTCAGGCGGTAGCGCCGTCGGGTGCGAAGCGAGCCAGGACACGACCGCACGCCTTCCATATGGCGATCGAGATCAGCACGCTCGCGTAGCCATCCACGGCATAGTGCCAGCCAAGGACAACCGAACCGATCATGATGATGGCGGCGTATGCCCACATCAACAGGCCAACCAACCGAGAGCGGTGCGTTGCATAAAGCGCGAAAAGCACCACCATCGCCGAGCGCATCGCCTTGAGGCAACCCAGCTTCAACCGTTCAGCACTGCCCGGATCTTGCCTGCGTTCTCGGCCAGGACTTCGGGCTTCTCCATCTGTCCCGTATGCGGCTTCAGCGCGATGCCTTCGAACCGCGGGATGACATGGACGTGCAGGTGATAGACGGTCTGCCCAGAGGCCGGTTCGTTGAACTGCAGGATGGTGACGCCGTCGGCGCCGAAAGCTTTTTTGACCGCCAGCGCCACCTTCTGGACGACCGTGAACAGCGAGCCGAACGTCGACGGATCGGCATCGAGCAGATTGCGCGACGGCGCCTTAGGCACCACCAGTGTGTGCCCGGGCCCTTGCGGCATGACATCCATGAAGGCGACCACTGCGTCATCCTCGTAGACATGGTGCGAGGGAATTTCGCCGCGCAGGATCTTTGCGAAGATATTGCTGGGGTCGTAAGCCTCGGTCATGGCGGCACTCCGGGAGTATGCTCCCGGTGTAGCGAAGCTGTCCCGGACCGGCAAGTCGGTCAGGCGAGATCGACCATCGCGGCCAGGACCAGCGCTCGATGGAAGCGCCGATTTTTCGTCGAGGGGAGGTCGAAATAGACGATCGTGTCGTCGTCTAGCAAAGCGGCACGGGGTGGTGAAGACCGGATCAAGTCGCAGCCGGGACGACAGACTGCTACTCCTCAAGATCCTTGCGGAACGGCGTATGTTCTTCCAGAATCTCGCCCATCCGCTCGACTTCGCGCCGTTCGCGCCGGAGATAGTCGGCCACCGCATTGCGCAGGCCGGGATGTGCGATGTAGTGCGCCGAATGCATGGTCACGGGACGGTAGCCACGCGCCAGCTTGTGCTCGCCTTGCGCGCCCGCCTCTACCACCTTCAGCTTGCGCTCGATGGCGAAGTCGATCGCCTGGTGGTAGCAGACTTCGAAATGCAGGAACGGGTGGTCCTCGATGCAACCCCAATTGCGCCCGTAAAGCGCATCGGAGCCGATGAAGTTGATGGCGCCGGCGATATAGCGGCCATTGCGCTTGGCCATGACCAGCAGGATATCGTCGGCCATGCGCTCGCTGATCAGCGAGAAGAACTTGCGGTTGAGGTAGGGGCGGCCCCATTTGCGGCTGCCAGTGTCCATGTAGAAGGCAAAGAAATCATCCCAGGCCTTTTCGGTCAGGTCTTTGCCGGTCAGCCGGTCGATCGAGATATCGTTTGCGAGCGCCTCACGACGTTCCTTCTTCATCGCCTTGCGCTTGCGCGACGCCAGCGTGGCAAGGAAGTCATCATAGGTCGAAAAGCCTTCGTTGAAGAAGTGGAACTGCTGGTCGGTGCGATGCAGAAAGCCCGCCGCCTCCAGCGTCTCGATATCACTTTCTTGCGCAAAAGTGACATGCGCGGACGAGACACCGAGCTTTTCCGTCACCGCCTTCAGGCCTGCCGCGAGACCGGCTTTAACAGTAGCGCTGTCCTCGCTCCTGCTGACCAGCAGGCGAGGGCCGGTGACCGGGGAGAACGGCACGGCGCACTGCAGTTTTGGGTAGTAACGGCCACCGGCGCGCTCGAAAGCATCCGACCAGCCATGGTCGAAGACATATTCGCCCTGGCTGTGCGATTTGAGATAGCAAGGCACCGCGCCCAGCAGCCTGCCTTGCGCATTCTCCAGCCGAAGATGATGGCCCTGCCAGCCGGTGCGCCGAACGGCGCAGCCGGAATCCTCGATCGCACTTAAAAAAGCAAAGGAAACGAGAGGGTTGTAGCTGGTTTCTGCATCGCCGCGCGTGGTGCCGGCAAAGCCGTTCCACTCATCGCAGGTGAAGGCGCCGATGCCGGCGGCGATGCGGATGGAAAACTCCGCATTCGCCGTTTGCCCATCGCCTTCGTCACCTTGATCCATGAGGCTTATTTAAGCTCTGTCCGGGCCGCTACAAGTCACGTTTCAGGCACTTGTGTCAGGCGACTTTGACCAGATCGGGTTCGAACCCTTCGAACGTCATCTGGTCTGCGTATTTGAAGGTGAGATCGACCGCCGGCTGGTCGTGCACCGTCCAGGTGATGACGGGCATTTTCAACTTTTCGCGCACGAAGCTGACGAACGGATTCGGCAAATCGCCCGCGGCATAGGAGGTGAAGGCAAGGTCATGTGCCAGCATGGCGAAATGGGCCTCGATCAGTTGGGTATCCTTGCCATAGGCCGTCAGCCCGCCAGGAATGCCAGGCGCGTCCTTGGGGAAATCGCGGACCAGCCAGTGGTCGAACGACATGATCGCGGCCTTGCCCTTGTAGCGTTTGAGCATCTTGCCGACGATGGCCACCAGCCCCTCGTCATAGCCGGGCACGCCCTTCAGTTCGACAACCATCGGCACGCGGCCGTCGACAAGGTCGAGCGCTTCCTGCAGCGTCGGCACATGGTCCTTGGTACCGCCGATCCTTAGCGCCGCCAGTTCCGCCGCCGTGCGCTGCCAGACAAAGCCGTCCTGACCGGTCAGCCGTTTGAGGTCACCATCATGCATGATAACGGGAACGCGGTCGGACGACAAATGCACGTCGCACTCGATCGCGTAGCCGCGCTCGGCGGCAGCAGTGAAGGCCGAGAGCGTGTTCTCCCAGCGCATCTTGTTCATGTCGTGAAGGCCGCGATGCGCCACGGGGCGTGCAGTCAGCCAGGAAAGGTCGGTCATCGCTCAGTTCCTGCTTATGCGACTTCGAAGACGGCTTCGATTTCCACTGCGGCATTAAGCGGCAGCGAGGCGGTGCCGACGGCTGAGCGGGCATGCTTGCCGCGTTCGCCAAGGACGGCGACCAGGAAATCGGAGGCGCCGTTGGCGACCAGATGCTGCTCGACGAAATCCGGAACCGATGCGACGAAGACGGTGATCTTGACCAGACGCTGGATCTTTTCGAGATCGCCAAGCGCCGCCTTGGCCTGTGCCAAGATGTTGATTGCGCAGTATTTTGCACCTTCCTTGCCGGCTGCCGTGTCGATGTCGCGGCCGAGCAGGCCGCTTGCCTGCAGCTTGCCGTCCTTGAGTGGCAGCTGCCCGGCGGTGAACAAAAGATTGCCGGACCTGCAATAGGGCACATAGTTCGCGGCGGGCGCCGCGGCGGCCGGTAACGTCACGCCGAGATCGCTTAGCCGCTTTTCGATTGTTTCACTCATGGTATTTCCCTATTGCTTGGAGACGCCGCGCTGGACGGGGCCGAAATTGCTATTTTTGCCTCGCTTCCGCCACGACTTTTTTTAAGCTGGACCATCTTTACCTGCGGCCTGCCATCAGCCGCGACGATCGGAGCCCCCTATGCGCGCAACGCGCCTTGCCTTCCATGCCGTCCTGTTGCCGGCGATCTTCTCGGTGGCTCCCGCCTTTGCCGTGCCGGCGCTGCAGGCGCATCGAGCCGTCTATGATCTTACCCTCGACAAGGCCTCGGACCGCTCGGGAATCACCGGCATCACCGGCCGCATGGTCTACGAGTTCAATGGCTCGTCCTGCGAGGGTTACACGGTGAAATTCCGCTTCGTCACCCAGATCGTCACCGCCGACGGTACGAAGTTGACAGACCAGCAGACGACCACCTTTGAGGACGCCGAAGGCAAGACCTTTTCGTTCGTGACCAAATCCTTCTCCGACCAGAACCTCGACAAGGAGGTCAAGGGCACGGCCACCAAAGAGACCAAGGGCCTCAAGGTCGACATCGACAAGCCCGAGAAAAACAGCCTCGAACTTGCCGCCACCCAGTTCCCGACCCAGCATCTGGTCGAGCTGATCGGCAAGGCCGAAAAGGGTGAGAATTTCTACGAAACCAGCCTGTTCGACGGTTCGGAGGACGCCAACAAGGTGATGACCACCACCGTCATCGTCGGCAAGAAGACCGAAGGCGACAAGGCCGACCCCGAAGCGCCGGCGCTTGCCAACCTTGCCGGCGACAAATACTGGCCAGTAGACATCGCCTATTTCGACGAGACCGACAAATCGGGCGAAGAGGTGCCGGAATACCGCATCAGCTTCAAGCTGCATGAGAACGGCATCACCCGCGACCTTACCATGGACTATGGCGAGTTCTCGATGACCGGCAAGCTGGTCAACTTGTCGCTGTTCGACCAGACCAAGCCTTGCCCGGTCTCGAAATAGCAACAGGGTGGAGCTGGCCACGGCAGGCTTGATGGCGGTTTATGTCGATGCGGCGATCTGGAAGTGGGCCGGCCATCGCTGGTGCCACCTGATGGCCGACGATACCGACGAACTGCATCGTTTCGCCACCGAGCTTGGCGTCAAGCGTTCGTCCTACCAGGGACCGCCCAAGACATCGGCGCCGCACTATGACATAACCGGCTTCGAGCGCGACCGCGCGGTGCGGCTCGGCGCCATCGAATGCAGCCGCGAGGAGATCGTCGCGATCTTCCGGCGCGTGCGGGTACCCAACGGAAAGGGCCGATCGTGACTTTAACGGCATTCCTGGCGTATTGCCTTGCCATCACGCTTGCCGCTGCAACGCCGGGTCCGGCGATGTTCACGGTGATCACCAACGGTGTATCGCGCGGCTTCCTGCGCGCCTTCGTCGCCGGAATTGGCATAGCCGCTGGCGATGCGGTTCTGGTCACCTTGGCCCTGCTTGGACTGGTGGCGCTGGCCCAGACGTTCGAATGGGTGTTTCTCGCCTTGAAATATGCCGGTGCGGCTTACCTGATCTTTCTCGGCGTCAGGATGTGGCGGGCCGCCGCCGCGCAATCGATCGCGCAGGCGATGCCTCAAGCCAGATTGTCGCGGTCATTCCTGCTTGGCGCGTCCGTGGCGCTTGGCAACCCGAAGGCGATTCTGTTCCATGCTTCGATCATGCCCCTCATTCTCAACCTCGACACCATGACATTTGCCGATGGAGTGCTGGTGGTGGCTGTCGTCGTCAGCGTCAACATCCTCACCATGGGCACCTACGCCGCGCTGGCGGGCAGGGCATCCGGCTGGTTCAGAACGCCCAAACGCATGCGGCTGATGAACCGGTTTGCCGGCAGTGCCATGATCGGCACTGGAGCGCTGATTGCCGCACGCTAAGCGCTAACGCGCCTCACCGCTTGCGTTTGCAGCACTTCCCCTCTATATGCGCGCTCATTCCACACACGGACTTTGGTGTCTGCCCGGGAGAAATCCGGCTGAAACCTCCGGTGGCGTTCGAGGACAAAGTCCAAAAATGCCTGTGTCCGTGGAGGCTAACCGGAAAGGAACTTTGAATGGCACTGCCTGATTTCAGCATGCGCCAGCTTTTGGAAGCTGGCATTCACTTCGGCCACCAGACCCACCGCTGGAACCCGAAAATGGCGCCCTACATCTACGGCGCCCGCAACAACATCCACATCATCGACCTCTCGCAGACGGTGCCTTTGCTGCACCAGGCGCTGAAGCAGGTTTCCGACACCGTCGCCAAGGGCGGCCGCGTGTTGTTCGTCGGCACCAAGCGCCAGGCGTCGGACATCGTCGCTGACGCGGCGCAGCGTTCGGCCCAGTACTACGTCAACTCGCGTTGGCTCGGCGGCATGCTGACCAACTGGAAGACGATCTCGAATTCGATCCAACGCCTGCGCAAGCTCGACGAGATGCTGGCGGGTGAGGCCCAGGGCCTGACCAAGAAGGAACGCCTCAACCTCGACCGCGAGCGCGAGAAGCTCGACAAGGCCCTCGGCGGCATCAAGGACATGGGCTCGACGCCCGACCTGATGTTCGTCATCGACACCAACAAGGAAGCGATCGCCATCCTCGAGGCCAAGCGCCTCGGCATCCCGGTCGTCGCCATCATCGATTCGAACTGCGATCCGGACAAGATCGACTTCCCGATCCCCGGGAACGACGATGCGGCCCGCGCCATCCAGCTTTATTGCGATTTGATCGCCAAGGCTGCGATCGACGGCATCGCTCGCCAGCAGGGCGCGCTCGGCGTCGACATCGGCGCCTCGGTCGAGGCTCCGGTCGAGCCGGCGCTCGATCCGACCCCGGCCCCGGCTGCGGACGCTCCGGAAGCTTGAAAATCGAAGGCCGGTTGCGGCCTTCATCATTCTCATATTTTGGCACGCTAGACAGACGCATCACCGAGTACCGGTGGTGCGTCGGTGCATTCCAGACAAAGAGGCGACAATGAGCATTTCGGCTGCACAGGTCAAAGAACTCCGCGACTTGACCGGCGCGGGCATGATGGACTGCAAGGCGGCGTTGACCGAGACCAACGGCAACATGGAAGAGGCCGTCGACTGGCTGCGCAAGAAGGGCATCTCCAAGGCCGACAAGAAGGCCGGCCGCACCGCAGCAGAGGGATTGATCGGCGTCGACAACGGCGTGCGCGAGGCTGCTGTCGTCGAGGTCAATTCCGAGACCGACTTCGTCGCCCGCAACGCAGCTTTCCAGGAAATCGTCGCCAACGTCGCCAAGGTTGCACTCGCTTATGGCGCGACGGAGGCCGTGGCTGCCGCAAAATACCCGGGTTCGGACAAGTCGGTTGCTGACACCATCAAGGACGCCGTCGGCACAATCGGCGAGAACATGGGCTTCCGCCGCTCGGCCAAGCTGACCGTGCCGCATGGCGCGGTTGCTACCTACGTCCACAACGCGGTTGCCGATGGCCTTGGCAAGCTCGGCGTGCTGGTCGCGATCGAGACCACGGGCAACGAGCATGCCGCCAACGCTTTTGGCCGCCAGGTCGCCATGCACGTCGCCGCCACCAACCCGATGGCACTGACGGCCGAGCAGATCGATCCGGCTGCGGTGGAACGCGAAAAGGCGATCTTCTCCGATCAGGCACGCCAGTCCGGCAAGCCGGAAGCGATCATCGAAAAGATGGTCGAGGGCCGCCTGCGCAAGTTCTACGAGGAAGTCGTGCTCCTGAAGCAGGCCTTCGTGCTCAATCCCGACATTACCGTCGAGAAGGCGCTGAAGGATGCCGAGAAGGAGATCGGCGCTCCGGCCAAGATCTCCGCCTATCTGCGTTTTGCGCTCGGCGAAGGCATCGAAAAGGAAGAGACCGATTTCGCGGCGGAAGTCGCGGCTGCGGTGAAGAAATAATCATTAGAAATAGCCTCGGAAGGGGCTTCTCAGCTCAGGCAACTCGGCCGGGTGTCCGCAAGGATGCTCGGCCGATTTCTTGTGCCGCATCGATGAAGGCCCTGAGCTTCGGCGCCATCGATGCGCGGCGCGGAAAGTAAAGGAAGAGACCTGGCTCTTCGATTGCCGTCTGCGGCAGGATCTGAACTAGGCGGCCGGCGGCCAACTCCGCGCGCACCAGCGGCTCGAACACATAGGTCAGCCCGACGCCGGCAAGCGCAAGGTCGATCGCGGCCAGCGAATCCGTAACGATGACAGTGCCCTTCGTCTCGACCACGACATCCTTGCCATCCTCGGTCAGGTCCCAGCGGTAGCGTGCACCGGAGCGGACGAGCCGGTAGCCGATGCAATTGTGGTTGGCGAGATCGGTCACGCTGCGCGCGCGGCCATGCCGGCCGACATAGGCGGGAGAGGCAACGATGACGGCCTTGAACGGTGGCGTCAGCCGGACCGTGACCATGTCTTGCGCGATCATCTCGCCCAGCCGGATGCCGGCGTCGAAGCCCTCGCCAACAATGTCGATGAGGCCCTGGTCGGTAAGCAATTCGACCGTCACATCCGGATAGCGCGCCGCCATCGCCGCGACCACAGGCGTGACGGCAAGCGGGACCGCGATGTTGGGAACGTTGAGCCTGAGCAGGCCTGAGGGCCGGCCCTTGATGGCGCGGATGCGATCCATCCGCTCGGCAATGTCCTGAAGGGCAGGGGCCGCCGTCTCCACCAGCGCCTTGCCGGCTTCCGTCAATGAGACGCTGCGCGTCGTGCGCGCAAACAGCGGCTGGCCGATACGCTCCTCCACGAGGCGAACGGCGTGGCTGACCGCGGACGGGCTCATGCCGAGTTCTGCCGCTGCAAGCGCGAAGCCGCCGCGCCGGGCGACGGCAATGACAACAGGCAGATGGCTGAGCAGGTCGCGGTCCATTCATGCATGATATCGCATAGTCTTTGCAAACAATGCAATCTTACCGATGCCAGCGTAGCGGACCATATTGTTGCCAACACATCGGCGGTGGGCAGATGCACGGAGAAAAAACATGAACGCCTTGAAACAACTAACCTTCGCCGCAGGCTTGGCCCTGGCGCCGGTCGATGCCGGTGGCGCCGAGCCGTCCGGCTGGCGCGCGCTCGCCGACGAACGCGCCGTCATCCGCATCGCCGACGGCATTGACCGTGCCGTCGATGCGCAGGACTGGAAGCTTGCGCGTTCCTATTTCGCCGACCGTGTCACCGTCGACTTTAGCAGCCTGTCGGGACAGCCCGCGACCATCCCCTCCGACGACCTGATCGCCACCTGGGCTGGCAACCTCCGGGGCAGCAAGACGAGCCTGCATCTGCGCACCAACCATCAGGTGGTGCTTGAAGCGGATGCGGCCACCGTCTCCTCCAACGGCTATGCCTGGAACCGGATGGAAGGCAATGGCGACCCGCTCTGGGAAGTCTGGGGCACCTACGAGCACCGTCTGGTCCGCTCCGGCACCGGCTGGAAGGTCGACGGCTTCATTTTCCGCGCCACGCATGAGCGCGGCAATCCCTGGGTCAAGACCACGCCCGGCCAGTGAGCCGGCGTCAAGAAAATCAGAATCGGAATCACGCCATGACCATGACCTATTACACCCTCGGCAACAGCGGCCTGCGCGTCAGCCGGCTGGCGCTTGGCACCATGACCTTCGGCACCGAATGGGGTTGGGGCGCGGACAGCGAGACGGCACGTGCCATGGTCGACGCCTATGTCGACGCCGGTGGCAATTTCTTCGACACCGCCGACCTCTATACCGGTGGCACCGCCGAAACCTGGCTCGGCGAATTCATCGCCGAGCGCGGCTTGCGCGACAGAGCGGTGATCGCCACAAAATTCACCTTCAACGCGGAACCTGGCAACCCGAATGGCGGCGGCAACGGTCGCATTGCGCGCCGTCGACGCCTCGCTGAAACGATTGGGCACAGACTACATCGACCTCTACCTCCTGCATGTATGGGATCGGCTGACGCCGGCCGAGGAGGTCATGCGCACGATGGACGATCTCGTGCGTGCAGGCAAAATTCGTCATGTCGGCCTGTCCGATGTGCCGGCCTGGTATGCGGGTCGCGCGCAAACGATCGCCGAGTTGCGCGGCTATGAGCCGGTGTCGGCCCTGCAGCTCGAATATTCGCTGGCGGAGCGTTCGATCGAGCATGAATTCGTGCCTTTCGGTACCCGCCATGGCGCCGGCATCATGGTGTGGAGCCCGCTGGCCAGCGGCCTGCTCAGCGGCAAATACCGACCGGTGCAGGATGGCAATGCCGGCCGCCTCGACGGCTTTCGCAACACCACCCATCCGGGCTTCCAGAAATTTTCTGAGCGCAACTGGGCGATCGTTGCGGAGCTCGAAAAGGTCGCCGCCGAGCTCGGACACAGCATGGCTCAGGTCGCGGTCAACTGGGTGGCAACGCAGCCGGCCATCGCCTCGGTTATTCTTGGCGCCACGAAACTGGGGCAGCTGCAGGACAATCTGGCGGCACTGGATTTCGAGATTCCCGGCGAGCTTCGCGCGCGGCTGGATACGGTCAGCAAGCCGCCGCCGCCCTTCCCCTATTCCTTTTTCGGTTCCGAGATCCAGGCCCGGGTTACCGGTGGCGCCGTGACCGGCGACAAGCCGCCCTTCTATGCGCCGCCGCTGCTGATCGAAGGTGACGCCGTCAGCATCACCAGCAACTGACGGGCCGCGACGAGAGAGGCGGAATTGGGCATGGGGGGCCGCGTGACATCGCGGCGCCCTTCGTGTATCGGAACTCGGCATCGCGCCAGCGGCGGCGCCCGCGCGGGGGTGGCCTGCCCAGGCGCGCCACACGCAAAATGACGAGGTCCAGATGACGGCAAAGCCCCTCTATCGACGTGTCTTGCTGAAAGCGTCGGGCGAAGCGTTGATGGGCGAACAGCATTTCGGCATCGATGTCTCGGTCGTCGACCGCATCGCGGCCGACATCGCCGAAGCCCGCGCGCTCGGCATCGAGGTCGGCGTCGTCATCGGCGGCGGCAACATCTTTCGCGGCGTGGCGGTGGCGTCCAAGGGCGGCGATCGCGTCACCGGCGATCATATGGGCATGCTGGCCACCGTCATCAATTCGCTGGCGCTGCGCACTTCGCTGAACAAGATCGGCGTCGACGCCGTCGTGCTGTCGGCGATCGCCATGCCCGAACTGTGCGAGAGCTTTTCCCAGCGCCAGGCCACCGCCTATATGAACCAGGGCAAGGTCGTCATTTTCGCCGGCGGCACCGGCAATCCGTTCTTCACCACCGATTCGGCCGCAGCCTTGCGCGCCGCCGAAATCGGCGCCGACGCCTTGTTCAAGGGCACCCAGGTCGACGGTGTCTACTCAGCCGACCCCAAGAAGGATCCGAATGCGACCCGCTTCGAGCGCATCAGCCATGCCGAGGTCATCAACAAGGGGCTTTCGATCATGGATACCGCCGCAATTGCACTTGCGCGCGAAAACAACATCCCGATAATCGTCTATTCGATCCACGAACAAGGCGGTTTCGGCGATATTCTGAGGGGCGGCGGCCGTTGCACGATCGTCGCCGACGAGTGAGCCGGAGTATATACTCTCCGGACAAGGGATCAGTTTTTCCAAAGCGGGCTTAAACACGGGCCCTAAGCAGTGAACCCGGATCAAACGGGTCGAGGAGACCAAGATGAGTGGTGAGTTCGACGACCTCAAGCGGCGCATGGACGGCGCGATTGCTGCGTTCAAGCACGATTTGGCTTCGCTGCGCACCGGCCGTGCCTCCAGCAATCTGCTCGACGCGATCCAGGTCCAGGCCTATGGCACCGCCATGCCGATCAACCAGGTGGCGAACGTGTCGGTGCCGGAGCCGCGCATGATTTCGGTTTCGGTCTGGGACAAGTCGATGGTCGGCGCTGTCGACCGTGCCATCAGAGAATCCAATCTCGGCTTCAATCCGATCGTCGATGGTACGAATCTGCGGATTCCGCTGCCTGAGCTCAACGAGCAGCGCCGCAAGGAACTGGTCAAGATTTCGCACGGTTATGCCGAGAACGCCCGCGTTGCGGTGCGCCATGTCCGCCGCGACGGCATGGACTTCTTGAAGAAAGCGGAAAAGGACGGCGACATCAGCGAGGACGATCAGCGCAAGCGCTCCGATCAGGTCCAGAAGCTGACCGACGAGACGATCAGCACCATCGACCACCTGCTTTCCGATAAGGAAGCTGAAATCATGCAGGTTTAGGGTCGGCCCACACCGGCCCGAAAGCGAGACCATGGCAACGCCCGCGCATGTCGCGATCATCATGGATGGAAACGGACGCTGGGCCAAGGCGCGCGGCATGCCGCGGCTTGCCGGCCACCGCGCGGGCGTCGAGGCGCTGCGCAAGACGGTGCGCGCCGCGCCCGGTCTCGGCATTTCCTTCCTGACCGTCTACGCCTTTTCGTCGGAAAACTGGTCGCGGCCCAAATCCGAAGTCAGCGATCTCATGGGGCTTTTGAAGCTGTTTATCCGCCGCGATCTGGCCGAACTGCACCAGAGCGGCGTGCGCGTCAGGATAATCGGTGACAGGGCAGGGCTCCAGCCGGACATCAGGGGCCTGCTGGAAGAGGCCGAATCGCTGACCGCCCGCAATGAAGCGCTGACGCTGGTCATCGCCTTCAACTATGGCGGACGTGACGAGATCGTGCGCACGGCGCGCAAGCTGGCAGCCGCCGTGGCCCGTGGCGAGATCGACGCAGAGGCGATCACGGCAGACAGTTTTGCCGGCGCCCTCGACACCGCGGGCATTCCCGATCCGGAGCTGGTCATTCGCACCAGCGGCGAGCTCCGGTTGTCGAATTTCCTTTTGTGGCAGGCAGCCTACAGCGAACTGGTCTTCCTGCCTTGCTACTGGCCCGATTTCAGCCGCGAGCACCTGGCCGACGCAATACGTGATTTCGCCAGCCGCGAGCGCCGTTTTGGCGGGCTTGCCCAAGACGTCGCCGCCTCGTGACCGGCGGCGGGATGAACAATCTTCAGCTTCGCATCGTCTCGGCGCTGGTGCTGGCGGCGATAGCGCTTGGCCTGACCTGGTTGGGTGGGCTGTGGTTCCGCTTGCTTTGCGCCGGAATAGTGGCGGTCATCTTCTATGAGTGGGCGCGCATGTCGCGCCCTGCGGCCGGTGCGGCCCTCGGATTCGTTCCGGAAGCGTTGCTTCTGTTTTTCGTCGGCGCCCTTGTCGCCGGCGTGCCGGCGTCGTGGCTGCTGCTTCTTGTAGTGGCGATGGTCGTCGTCGCGGCGGTCGGCGCACGCATGCGCGCAGCCGCGCAATGGGATGCCGCCGGCCTTGCCTATGCGGCCCTGTCGGGCCTGTCGCTGGCGCTGCTGCGCGACGGCGACCGTTCCGGCCTGGTCGCGATCCTGTTTCTGTTCGCCGTGGTCTGGGCGACCGACATCTTTGCGTATTTTGTCGGCCGCGCCGTCGGCGGTCCCAAGCTCGCTCCATCGATATCCCCCGGCAAGACGCAGAGCGGCGCCCTTGGCGGTGCTGTCGGCGGGGTGGTTGCCGGCGTGCTTCTGGCTGCCGCCGCCGGGGCCGGCAATCTTGGCGTGCTCGCTTTGGTCGCGTTGGTGTTGTCGATTGTTGCCCAGGCTGGCGACCTCTTCGAATCCTGGGTTAAGCGCCGCCACGGCCGTAAGGATTCCAGCGCATTGATACCGGGGCACGGCGGCGTCATGGACAGAGTGGACGGGCTTGTCGCGGCGGCTTTCGCCCTATACGTCATCGGCTGGATTTCGGCGGGCGCCGATCATCCGGCGCAGGGGCTGTTTCCGGCTTGAGCGGTATTTATCGGCGAAGAACTGGCGCGCGCCACGGATTCGCCTGGATTGATGTCACAGTCGCGGCGTCACCTGTTCGCCGTGGGTGAATTTGAGGGCACGACTTGAACGAGATTCTTCACGCGTTTTTCAGCACGGATGGCTTTGTCCTCGGCACGCTGGTGCCGTTTCTGTTCGTGCTGACCGTCGTCGTCTTCGTTCACGAAATGGGGCACTATCTCGTCGGCCGCTGGTGCGGCATCGGCGTAAAAGCCTTCTCGATCGGCTTCGGCCCCGAGCTTTTCGGCTTCAACGACAGCCACGGCACGCGCTGGAAGCTCTGCGCCATACCGCTCGGCGGCTATGTCAAATTCGTCGGCGACATGAGCGTCACGTCGAGCCAGCCCGGCACGGAAGAGCTGGACAAGCTGAGCGATGCCGAACGCGAAGTTGCCTTCCACACCCGGCCGATCTGGAAACGCGCGGCCACGGTGTTTGCCGGGCCGCTGTTCAACTTCCTTTTGACCATCGCCGTCTTCACCGTGATGTTTTCTCTCTATGGCCGCCCGGTGCTGGAGCCGATGGTGGCTCAAGTCACCGCCGGTAGCCCGGCGGAAAAGGCCGGCATTTTGCCCGGCGATCGATTCGTCGCCGTCAATGGCAGCAAGGTTGAGACCTTCGCCGACGTCCAGCGCCTTGTGCAGGGCCGCGCCGGCGACTCGCTTACCTTCACCATGCTGCGCGATGGCAAGGAGATCACCGTCACCGCGACGCCGGAGTTGATGGAACAGCAGGACGCGCTAGGCAACAAAACCAGGGTGGCCGTCATCGGCGTCGTCAACAACAAGGAACTCGGCCAGCCAAGGGTGATCACCTACAGCCCGATTGGCGCGCTGGGTGCAGCGGTTGAGCAGACGGGGCAGGCCATTCAGGGCACTGGTCACTTCCTGCAACGTTTCGTTGTCGGCCGCGAGGACAAATGCCAGCTGGGCGGCCCGATCAAGATCGCCAAGATGTCGGGGCAGGCGGCCAAACTCGGCTTCGAATGGCTGGTGCAACTTGTTGCTTTGCTGTCAGTCGGGATCGGAATTCTGAACCTTTTGCCGATTCCCCCCCTCGACGGCGGCCATCTCCTGTTCTACGCCATCGAAGCCGTTTTCCGACGTCCGGTATCGGAGCGGATGATGGAGATGGGGTACCGGGCCGGCCTCTTTCTGGTGCTGGGATTTATGGGCTTCGTTTTCTGGAACGATCTGTTTGGGTGCTGAAATCATGAAGAAATTCGGCTTCGGCACCGGCAATGTTGAGACGCCGTTTACCATGCACGGGGGTATGCGTGACGCGAAAGCCACGCATCAGGGTTAAGTAATTACAAATTAACCAGAAGCCTTGCGTGTAGGGAAAATCCGGTTAATACGGTAGGGGAAATTACCGCACGTCCGGTTTTCTCGCCGTGGGGACTTCGAGAAAAGGTACAAAAGCCCGATGAAGGCAGCATCCAAGTTTTTGAGCGCCGCGTCCGCGGTGGCTATGTCCGCCGCTCTGGTTGTGCCAGGCGCGCTCGCAGTGCAGTTCGTTGCCACATCTGCGGCGCAGGCGGCCGTTGTCTCGAGAGTCGAGGTCAGCGGTAACCAGCGTGTCGACGCCGACACCATTCGCAATTACATCACGATCAAGCCCGGCAAGGCGTTTTCCAGCGCCGATGTCGACGATGCGGTCAAGGCGCTGTTCGGCACCGGGTTGTTCTCCGACGTCCAGATCAACCAGGTCGGCTCGACGCTGGTGGTCAAGGTCGCAGAATACCAGGTCGTCAACCAGGTGCTGTTCCAGGGCAACAAGAAGCTCAAGGACAATGCCCTGGCAATTGCGGTGCAGTTGAAGCCGCGCGGCACCTTCTCCCAGGCAACGCTGGATTCCGATGTCGAGGCGGTGAAGGCCGCCTACAGGCGTATCGGCCGTGACGATGCCGCCGTCACAACGCAGATCATGGATCTCGGCGACAACCGGGTAAACGTGGTCTTCAACATCAACGAAGGCGGTCGCACCAAGATCGCTGCGGTCAATTTCGTCGGCAACAGCGCCTATTCGAGCCGCCGTTTGTCCGACGTCATCGCCACCAAGCGCTCGAGTATCTTGTCCTTTGTGCTGCGCGACGACGTCTATGACGAGGACAAGCTGCGCGCCGACCAGGAGACGCTGCGCCGCTTCTACTACAATCACGGCTATGCCGACTTCCAGGTGGTCTCCGCTGTCGGCGAACTCGACGACACCACCAACCAGTACACGGTCACCATCACCGTGCAGGAAGGCGACCGCTATACGTTCGGCGACGTCAGTGTCGAGAGTACTATTCCCGAGGTCGACTCGAAGTCGCTGGAATCGGTGGTCCAGACCCACAAGGGCGACGTCTACAACGCCAAGGATGTCGAGGACACCATCATCGCGCTGACCGAGAAGGTCGCGGGTTCGGGCTATGCCTTCGCCCAGGTGACGCCGCGCGGCGACCGTAATTTCGAAAATCACACCATTTCGGTCGTCTATACGATCGACCAGGGCACCAAGGCCTATATCGAGCGCATCGAAATTCGCGGCAACGATCGCACGCGTGACTATGTCATTCGCCGCGAGTTCGATGTCAGCGAAGGCGATGCTTTCAATCAGGTCCTCATCCAGCGCGCGAAGAAGCGGCTGGAAGCGTTGGATTATTTTGAGAAAGTCGACATCTCGACCGTTCCGGGATCCGAGCCCGACCAGGTCGTGCTGGTGGTTGACGTGGTCGAGAAGTCGACCGGCGAATTCTCGGTCGGCGCCGGTTATTCGACCGGTGGCGAGACCGCAGGTCCGTCCGTCGAAGGATCGATCGCGGAGCGCAACTTCCTCGGTCGCGGCCAGTACATCAAGGTCTCCGCCGGTGGCGGCAAGAATTCGCGCGACTACAGCCTCTCCTTCACCGAGCCCTATTTCCTCGGGCGGCGCATCGCAGCGGGCTTTGACATCTACCAACAGACGCGAAACTATTCCAAGTATGACAGCGAGACGCTGGGCGCGACCGTTCGCTTCGGTCTGCCGATCACCGACAATATCTCGACCCAGCTGGCGTACAATATCGCTCGGGAGAAGTACAAGCTCGACGACGGTTGCGACGACACACCTCACGATGGCGTTCCCGACGCCGACTGCGACATATCTCCGGCGATCGTCGAGGGAATCGACGATAGCCCGTGGATCAAGTCGTCGGTCAGCCTTGGGCTGGTTTACAACACCATCGACGACATGAAGAGCCCGCATGAGGGCATCTATGCCACCACGGGTGTGGAAGTGGCCGGCCTTGGTGGTGATGCCAAATTCGTCAAGGTTACGGGTCGCGGCACAGTCTACCAGACCTTGTCCGAACAGCTGGATCTGGTCGGCCTAATCTCAGGCGGCGCTGGCCATATTGCCGGCTATGGCGATGATGGCCTGCGTATCTTCGATCAGTTCCAGAGCAGCGACCGCATGATCCGCGGCTTCGAGTATGGTGGTATCGGCCCTGCGGATATTGCAACGGGTGACCATCTCGGCGGCACTACTTATTTCAATGCCTCGGCGGAGATGCAGTTCCCGGTACCGGTCATTCCGGAAAGCTTTGGTTTGCGCGGAGCCGTGTTTGCAGATGCCGCTACACTGTATGGCAGCGCGATTGACACCGCTGGTGTCACCCAAACCTCAACTGACATGAAGCTGCGCGCCTCGGTTGGTGTCGGCTTGTTGTGGTCATCGCCTTTCGGCCCGATCCGCATTGACTACGCGATGCCCGTCAAGAAGGAAAAGACCGACGACGTGCAGGAGTTCAACTTCGGCATGTCGAGCCGCTTCTAATGCGCGGGTAACGATGCTTCCGGGCCGTTGGGGTCCGGAAGTGAACTGATCCGACCTAGCTGGATATTGCTTCTGGAATGACCGATCCGGTGTTCTTCGCGCCATCACGCCGGTATACGGCTGGCGAAGTCGCGAATCTGACCGGCGCGTCGCTTGTCGATTCCGACCTTGCCCACATATCGATCGACGCCTTGGCGCCAGCCAGTGAAGGCGGCGAGGGTGCACTCGTCTTCGTCGATGGCAAGCGCAATTTCGCGCTGATGCAGTCGCTGAAGGCGGCGGCAGTGCTTTGTCCCACCGAATTCGCCGCGAAGGCGCCGGCCGGTATTGCGGTTCTGGTCCATCCTCGACCGCAACAGGCTTTCGCCATGGTCGGCCGGCTGCTGTTCCCGACGGCGGCCACTCCAGGACCGATGACCAACGAAACCGGGGTCTCGCCGCACGCTCATGTCGATGCCTCGGCGCATGTCGAGGCCGGTGCCATCATCGAGGCCGGAGCAGTCATCGGCCCGCGCGCTTCCATCGGCAGCGGAACCGTCATTGCGCCGCACGCCGTTATCGGTCCTTCCTGCCAGATCGGCCGCGATGGCTATATTGGTCCAGGCGTGAGCGTCCAGTATGCGCTGATCGGCAACCGCGTCATCATCCATGGCGGCGCCCGCATCGGCCAGGACGGGTTCGGGTTCGTCGGCGGTGCCAAAGGGCCCGAGCGTGTGCCGCAGATCGGCCGTGTCATCATCCAGGACGATGTTGAAATCGGATCGAACACGACAGTCGATCGCGGCGCCATGTCGGATACGGTCATCGGCCAGGGCACCAAGATCGACAATCTGGTGCAGATCGCCCATAACGTTCGCATCGGCCGCAATTGCATTATAGCAGGGCTTTCGGGTATCTCCGGCTCCGTCGTCGTCGGCGATGGTGTCACCATGGGCGGCGGCGTTGGCCTTGCCGATCATTTGACCATAGGATCGGGAGCCAAGCTTGCGGCGAGAAGCGGGTTTATGAGCAACGTGCCGGCGGGCGAGATCTGGGGAGGCTATCCGGCGCAGCCGATGGCGGAAGCCATGCGCGAGATCGCCATGCTGCGCAAGCTCGCCAGGACGCGCAAGCAGGGCGAGGGGGGAAGTAGCTGAGATGGTGCCGGCGACGCTCGAAGCGGTCGATATATTGGGGTTGATGAAGCTTTTGCCGCATCGCTATCCCTTCCTGATGATCGATAGAATCGTCGAAATCGATGGCAACGACTCGGCCATCGGCATCAAGAACGTGACCATCAATGAGCCGCATTTCCAGGGCCATTTCCCGGACCAGCCGGTGATGCCGGGCGTGCTGATCGTCGAGGCCATGGCCCAGACGGCTGGTGCGATCTGCATCCGCAGCCTTAACACGGAAAAGCCGTCACTGGTCTATTTCCTGACCATCGACAATGCGAAATTCCGCAAACCGGTCGTTCCGGGCGACCAGCTGAAGATCCACGTCAAGAAAATCAAGATGCGCGGCAACCTGCTCAAATTCGCCTGCGAGGCCATGGTGGAAGGCGCAAAGGCCGCCGAAGCCGAGATCTCTGCAATGATGGTTACCGGCTGACGGTTCAAAATGCTTATGAAAATACAGACTTTAATCCATCCCTCGGCCGTTATCGAGGCCGGTGCCCAAATCGGCGAAGGCGCCTCCATCGGGCCTTTTTGCTATGTCGGCACTGACGCCGTTATCGGTGACCGCGTCGAACTGGTCAGCCATGTCTCGGTGCTGGGTGCGACCACCATCGGCGCCTGTACCAAGGTCTATCCGATGGCGACGCTGGGAGGGCCGCCACAAAACACCAAGCACAAGGGCGGCCGCACCACGCTGGTCATCGGCCAGAACTGCACGATCCGCGAAGGCGTGACCATGCATCTCGGCACCGATTCCAGCCGCGGCGAGACGACCATTGGCGATAATGGCAATTTCCTTGCCTATGCCCATATCGCTCACGATTGCGTCGTCGGCAAAAACGCAACCTTCGCCAATGGCGCAACGCTCGGCGGACACTGCGAGATCGGTGACAACGTCTATATTGGCGGCCTCAGCGCCGTTCATCAGTTCGTGCGTGTTGGCGACAACGCCTTTCTCGGCGGCTGCTCGGCGTTTGTCGGCGATGTCATTCCCTACGCCATTGCCGTGGGCAACCGCGCCAGCCTGCGTGGGCTTAACATCATCGGCCTCAAGCGCGCTGGGTTGCCGCGCGCTGAAATCTACTTGCTGCGCAAGGCTTACAAGACGATCTTCGACCGCTCCCGCACCGTCGGCGAGAACATCGAATTCGCCAAGGCCGAGTTCGCCTCGTCGCCGACCGCCATGAAAATTATCGATTTCATCACCAGTCGCGGCAAGCGGCATTTTGCCGTCCCGTCGCTTGGAAGTGGCGACGGCGATGATGCCGATGACGCAGGCTGAGGCCACCTCGGCAGGCCTCGATCTCGCGCCGGACGCCAGGGTCGGTATCATTGCCGGCGGCGGCAGCCTGCCGGTCGAAGTCGCCGAAGGTCTCGCCGCGCACGGGCATCCACCGTTCATTCTGCTGCTGGACGGCGAGGCGGACCGGCTGCAGGACCTCCATCGATATGACCACGACGTGCTTGCGCTGGAGCAACTGGGCTCTCTGGTGCCGACCCTGAAACACCACGGTATCACCCATGTGATCCTCGCCGGCGAAATCAGGCGCAGGCCGCAGCTGACTCACATACGCCCGAGCCTTGGTCTGCTGGCCATCTTGCCGTCCGTGATCATGGCGCTGGCGCGTGGCGACGACGGGCTGTTGAAAATTGTGACGCGGGGCCTGGAAAAGCGCGGCATCAAAGTGGTCGGCGCCCATCAGGTCGTTCCTGAACTGGCGGCTGGCCAGGGAACGCTTACCGCGGCTGGGCCTATTCAATCGGACTGGCGCGACATCGAGGCTGCGCGTATCGCCGCCAAGGCCATCGGCGCCCTCGACATCGGCCAGGCTGCGATAGCGGTCGGAGGTCGGGTCATCTCTCTCGAAGGCATCGAAGGCACCGCCGAACTGATCGCGCGCACAGCCAAACTGCGCGGCCATGGCAGGCTCGCCGGCAGGACGCGCGGCGTCCTGGTCAAATGCGCCAAGCCCGGCCAGGAGCTGCGCGCCGACCTGCCCTCGATCGGGCCGCAGACCATCGAGGCGGCACACGCCGCCGGGCTGGCCGGCATTGCCGTCGAAGCCGGCCGTTCGCTTATTCTGCAAGGTCCCGTCACCATTGCACGCGCCAATGCGCTCGGCCTGTTCGTGATCGGCCTGCCTGCCGAGGAGCCGGCCAATGGGCAACAGTAAGCCGCTGAAGATCGCCGTTGTCGCCGGTGAAGAATCCGGCGATCTGCTCGGCGCTGATATCGTCGCGGCACTGAAGCGCGCCACCGGCCGCGAGATCAGGCTCGTCGGCATAGGCGGCCGTCATTTGCAGGAACTAGGGCTGAAGTCGCTGTTCGATGGCAGCGAGATCGCGCTGATGGGATTCAGCGCCATCCTGCGTGACCTGCCGCGGCTGGTCAAACGTATCGGCCAGACAGCAGCTGCGATCGCGGCCGAGAAACCCGATTGCCTCGTCACCATCGATAGCCCGGACTTTTCGCTGCGTGTCGCGAAAAAGGTCCGCGCCACCGATTCGACCATCCCGATCGTCCACTATGTCTGCCCAAGCGTGTGGGCATGGAGGCCGGGCAGGGCAGTCGCAATGAAGCCCTATGTCGACCATATCCTTTGTATCCTGCCTTTCGAGGTCAAGGCGCTCGCCCGCCTCGGCGGTCCGCCCGGCACCTATGTCGGACACAGGCTGACGCAGGATGCCGGCGTGCTTGGCGCCGCGCTGGCGCAGGCCCAGCCGCGCGACCTCGCCAACGACCGCGTCAAGACACTGCTCGTGCTGCCTGGTTCACGCCGTGGCGAAGTGCGCCGGCTGGTGGACCCGTTCGGCAAGACGGTCTCTGCTCTGCGCCAGCGTGGTCATCGTCTGCGCCTGCTGCTGCCGACGGTGCCGCACGTTGCGGATCTGGTCAGGGCATCGGTCGCGCGCTGGGACGAGAAGCCTGAGATCATTGTCGAACCGGAGCGAAAATGGCAGGCCTTCGGCAAGGCCGACGCAGCGCTGATCGCTTCCGGAACCGTGTCCCTGGAACTGGCGCTGGCCGGCGTTCCCATGGTGTCCTGCTACAAGCTCGACCCGATCGCTCGCCAACTGGCGCAGCATCTCCTGACCGTCTGGTCGGCGCTTTTGCCCAATCTGATTTCTGACCGCGCGCTGGTGCCGGAATTCTATGACCAGTATGTCAGGCCGGACAATCTCGCCCGCCAGCTGGAAGCGCTGTTTGCAGACACCGGCATGCGGGCCTGGCAGAAAGACGGCTTTGCCGAGATCGCCCGGCGCATGGCGACAGACCGGCCCGCCGGCGATATCGCGGCCGAGGTCGTGATGAGGCATGTAGGCAGTAGGCAGTAGGCAGTAGGCAGTAGGGCTTTCTTTCTATTCCCTACTGCCTACTCACTAGTCACTCACCGCTTCGCGATCGGCACGTAGTCGCGTTCCGGCGCGCCGGTATAGAGCTGGCGCGGGCGGCCGATCTTCTGGTGCGGATCCTCGATCATCTCTTTCCACTGCGCGATCCAGCCAACGGTGCGGGCGACCGCGAACAGCACGGTGAACATGGTGGTGGGGAAGCCCAGCGCCTTCAGCGTGATGCCTGAATAGAAGTCGACGTTCGGGTAAAGCTTCTTCTCGATGAAGTAGGAATCGGTCAGCGCGATCTTTTCCAGCTCCATGGCGATATCGAGCAGCGGATCGTCCTTGATGCCGAGCTCGCCCAGCACCTCATGCGCCGTCTTCTGCATGATTTTCGCGCGCGGGTCGTAGTTCTTGTAGACGCGGTGGCCAAAGCCCATCAGCCGGAACGGGTCGTTCTTGTCCTTGGCGCGGGCGATGAACTCCGGGATGTGGTCGACATGGCCGATCTCACCCAGCATGTTGAGCGCCGCCTCGTTGGCGCCGCCATGAGCCGGGCCCCACAGGCAGGCGATGCCGGCGGCGATGCAGGCGAACGGGTTGGCGCCCGACGAGCCGGCGAGACGCACCGTCGAGGTCGAGGCGTTCTGCTCGTGGTCGGCATGCAGGATGAAGATGCGCTCCATGGCGCGCGCCAGCACCGGGTTGATCTTGTATTCCTCGCAGGGCACAGCAAAGCACATATGCAGGAAGTTGGCGGCGAAGTTCAGCTCGTTCTTCGGGTAAATGAAGGGCTGGCCGATGTGGTATTTGTAGGCCATCGCCGCGATCGTCGGCATCTTGGCGATCAGTCGCATCGAGGCGACCATGCGCTGATATGGGTCCGAAATGTCGGTGGAGTCGTGATAGAAGGCCGACAGCGCGCCGACCACGCCGCACATCACAGCCATCGGGTGCGCGTCGCGGCGAAAGCCGGTGAAGAAGCGCGACATCTGCTCATGCACCATGGTGTGGCGCGTCACCCGGTAGTCGAAATCGTCCTTCTGCGCCTTGGTCGGCAGTTCGCCGTAAAGCAGGAGGTAGCAGACTTCGAGGAAGTCGCCATGTTCGGCCAGCTGATCGATCGGGTAGCCGCGGTGCAGCAGGATGCCGGCATCGCCGTCGATGAAGGTGATCGCCGACTCGCAGCTTGCCGTCGAGGTAAAGCCGGGGTCGTAGGTAAAGGCGCCGGTGGTGTTGTAGAGCGCACCGATATCGATGACGTCAGGCCCGACCGAACCGCTTCGCACCTTGAGTTCGTGCGTCTTGCCGGCCAGTTCGAGCGTGGCAGTCGACGGATGCGTCTTGCTGCCGGTGTCCAGTTTTGTCGCAGCTTCGCTCATTCTCAAACTCCTTCATCTTCCTTATGCCGGCAAGGCAAGTCCTGCAAACGACACGTCGAAATCACCGGAATGCGCGAACTCGCCACCGCATTTTGGGAGGTGCGTGCCAGATTGGGCCAGGGCCTAATGTTGCACTGCGAAACGCGCCTTTCAATGCCAATCTTTTTGGGCCAGTTCGCTCCTAATCGATTTGATCCGCAATCCGCGCCAGGCTTTCCTCGCGGCCGAGCACGGCAAGCACGTCGAACACGCCGGGCGAGGTGCTGCGGCCGGTAAGGGCTGCTCTCAGCGGCTGGGCCACGGCGCCGAGCTTGTGGCCACCGGCCGTCGCGAACTCGCGCACGGCGGCTTCCGCCGCAGCGGCCGTCCATTCGCCGGAAACGGTCTGCAAGGCCGCATGCGCGCCGCGTAAGATCGTACGCGCATCGGCACTGAGAAGTGCCGCCGCCTTCTCGTCGACAGGCAGCGGCCGCTCGACGAACAGGAAGCCGGCGCCATCGGCCAGTTCCACCAGCGTCTTGGCGCGCTCCTTCAGGCCCGGCAGGGCGGCCAGCAGCTGCGCCTTCCTCGTATCGTCGAGGCGGGCGGCAAGCGCCGGGCCGCCTTCGAGATAGGGCAAAGTGGCGATGAAGATCTCGAGCAGCTGGACGTCGTCCATCTTGCGCATATGCACACCGTTCAGCGCATCGAGCTTGGCGAAGTCGAAGCGCGCCGCACCTTTGTTGACGTCGCCAATATCGAACCAGGCGATCATGTCCTTGATCGACATCACCTCGTCGTCGCCATGGCTCCAGCCAAGCCGTGCCAGATAGTTGAGCAGCGCCTCGGGTAGATAGCCCATGGCACGGTAGGCCTCGACGCCGAGCGCACCATGCCGCTTCGACAGCTTGGCGCCATCGGCCCCATGGATCAGCGGGATGTGCGACATGGACGGCACCTCCCAGCCCATGGCGTTGTAGATCACCGTCTGGCGCGCCGCATTGGTCAGATGGTCGTCGCCGCGGATGATGTGGGTGACTCCCATGTCATGGTCGTCGACGACGACGGCATGCATGTAGGTCGGAACACCGTCCGAACGCAGGATGATGAAATCGTCGAGATCCTTGTTGGGGAAGCGCACCTCGCCCTGCACGCGGTCATGCACCGCGGTCTCGCCCGAGATCGGCGCCTTGATGCGAATGGCGCCCTTGACGCCGGCAGGAGCCTGTGAGGGGTCGCGGTCGCGCCACGCGCCATTGTAGCGCGGCGGCAAGCTCTTGGCGCGTGCCGCCTCGCGCATCGCCTCGAGCTCTGCAGGCGTCTCGTAGGCGTAATAAGCCTTGCCCAGGCGCACCAGTTCCTCGGCCACCTCGCGGTGGCGCGGCGCGCGCTCGTACTGTGAGACGGCCTCGCCGTCCCAGGACAGGCCGAGCCAGGTCAACCCATCCAGAATGGCCTGCGTCGCCGCGGCGCTGGAGCGTTCGCGGTCGGTATCCTCGATGCGCAGCGCCATCGTGCCGCCGGTGTGCTTGGCGTAGAGCCAGTTGAACAGCGCCGTGCGCGCGCCACCGATATGCAGGTAGCCGGTGGGCGAGGGGGCAAAACGGGTGACGACCTTGTCGGACATGGAACTCTCGGAAAGGGCTGGAAAGCGGCGCATGATCGCGCGGACTTTCGCGCTTTGCGCGTTCATGTAGCATAGGAGGTCTGGGGCGCAAGGGGCAGACCCGATGGCTGGACGTGGCTGGGGCGCGAGGGAAGGCGAGGGCGCTGATGCAAGCGTCAGCGAACGCTCTCTGTTTGCCGATACTCCCTATGCCGAGCCGATGCCCATCGCGTTGCCCGAGACGCGACCTGGCCTCCGGCCCTTGTCTCCGGATGACGCGCCATCAGCGCCTGTCGCCGTGCCTGGAACTGGCATCCGTCTGGGCAGACTGCTCCGCCGTCCATCATGGCCCGCAATCCGCCGCAGCGTTGCAGTGGCCGCCGGCACGGAACTCGACCGTGGCGTTGCCTTCCTGCTGGTGCCGGTCTTCTTGGCGGCCGGGGTCATTGTCTATTTCTCGCTGGCCAGCGAGCCGGGCTTTGCCCAGCCAATCGCCATTGTGGCGTTGGCGACATGCTGTGCTGTCGCCACGCGATCCTGGCAAAGGACGCATCTGTGCTGCATGGCTGCGATGCTATGCGCGTTGGGCGTGGTTGCCGCCAAGGTCGAGACCTGGCGCGCCGGAACGCAGATGCTGGGCTCCGAGATCCAGACACGGTTGACCGGGCGCGTTGTCAGTCTTGAAGACATGGAGAATGGCCGCGTCAGGCTGACGCTCGACGTGATTTCCACCGCTCACCCCAAGCTGCGCTACGCGCCGGAGCGGGTCAGGCTCTCGGCGCGTGGGATTCCGGCCGATATGACGGCAGGCTCCCTGGTGACCGGCTATGCCAGGCTGTTGCCGCCGACGGGTCCGGTGCGGCCGGACAGCTACGATTTCTCCTTCGACAGCTATTTCAGCGGCATCGGCGGCAGCGGCTTCTTTCTCGGCAATCCCAAAACCATCGCCGCGCAGGAACCGCCGCCGCTGACTGCACGGCTCTCCTCTGCGATTGAGAATGCGCGCGAAAACATTGCCGATCATATCAGGGGCAAGATCGGCGGGGCCGAAGGCGAGATTGCCGCGGCGCTCATTGTTGGGGTGCGCGCCGGCATTCCGGACGAGGTCAACGAAGCGATGCGGCGCACCGGCATCTACCACATCATCTCCATTTCGGGTCTGCACATGGCGCTGGTCGCCGGCACCATCATGGCGTTGCTGCGTGGCGCCTTCGCGCTGTTTCCCGATTTCTCCTCGCGCCGGCCGGTGAAGAAATATGCGGCCGCCGTGGCACTCGTCTCGATCGCCGCCTATCTCGTCATTTCAGGCATCGTGGTCGCCGCAGAGCGCAGCTTCATCATGTTGGCGGTGATGCTCATCGCGGTGCTGTTCGATCGTGCCGCGCTCACCATGCGCAATCTGGCAATCTCGGCCATCGCCGTCATCCTGGTGTCGCCGCATGAGGTTGTCGGCCCGAGCTTTCAGATGTCGTTTGCTGCCACCGCCGCCCTTGTCGGCGCCTATGCCGGCTGGGCCGACTACCGCGCCGACAAAGTGAGAACGCCGCCGACAAAGCGCTCCCTTGCCGGTTTTCTGTCGCGAAGATTCTTGGCTGGCATGGGCGGCCTCGCCATGACCTCGATCATTGCCGGCAGCGCCACGTTGCTGTTCGCGATCTGGCATTTCCAGCGTGTGTCGCCGCTCAGCCTGCTCGCCAATCTCACCGTGATGCCGATCGTATCGCTGGTTGTCATGCCATTCGGAGTGCTCAGCGCGCTGGCCATGCCGTTCGGCGCGGACGGGCCGTTCCTCTACGTCATGGGCAAGGGCCTGACGGCAATGATCGCGATCTCTGCCTGGATCTCCGAGCGTTCGCCGCTCGATGCCGTCGGGCTGATCTCCATCCAGTCCGTATTGCTGGCAACGGTTGCACTGGTCATCGCGACCATGGCCACCACCTGGCTCAGACTGGCGGCCGTGCCTTTCGCGCTGGCCGGTCTGTTGACGGTGCCGCAGGTGCGCACGCCCGATGTGCTCATTTCCGAGGACGCGCATCTGGTGGCCGTGCCGATCGGTGGCGGCGAGCTCGCTCTCAACCGGGAGCGCGCAAACGAATTCACCACCGACAACTGGAAACGGGCGCTGATGGCCGAGACCATCATTCAGCCCGAGACATTTGAGACGGGAGACAGGCGGTTCGATCTCGATCCGCTCGACCTGCCGCCCGGCTCACCCTTCTACTGCACAGGCGATCTCTGCATTGCCCGGCACCCGTCCGGAGCCATTGTCGCGCTTGCAAAAGACCGCAAGACAGCCCAGCCAGCCTGCGCTTTCGCGAGCCTGATCGTCATCGACGACGCCACCGCCTACAATCCGTGCCGCGACCCGTTGGTTCTGGTCGTGACCAAGAAGCAGCTTGCCCGCGATGGTAGTGCCGCCGTCTTCTTCGATCCGCAATCGGCCGCGACAGCCCCAACCATTCGCTTCGCCGTCGACAAGCCCTACCGTCCCTGGCACGAGCAACGCCACTTCTCACGCGAAGCACGCGGCCTGCCGCCTTACAAGCAGCGCGAAAAGTACAAACCCAAGCCGGCTCAGTAACGCCTGATCAGCCCGACCAGCTTGCCCTGCACCTTGACCCGGTCCGGCCCGAAGATGCGGGTCTCATAGGCCGGATTGGCGGCTTCCAGCGCGATCGAGGCGCCCTTGCGGCGAAAGCGTTTCAGCGTCGCTTCCTCGTCGTCGACCAGCGCCACGATGATCTCGCCGGGGCTGGCGGTGTCGGCATTGCGGATGATGACCGTGTCGCCGTCGAAAATGCCGGCCTCGATCATCGAGTCGCCCTTGACCTCGAGCGCGTAATGTTCGCCGCCCATGATCATGTCGGGCGGCACCGAGATCGAATGCGTCTGGTGCTGGATGGCGTCGATCGGCACGCCGGCGGCGATGCGTCCCATCACCGGGATCGACACCGCCGAAACCGCGTCGTCATTGCCGGCAGACATCGAACGCGATGGCGAGGCCGGCTTGATCTGGCGGCCGAGACCGCCCTGGTTTTGACCGAGGCTGCCCTGGATGACGCTTGGTGAGAACTTTTTCGCCGCATTGAGGCCGGGCGCAATCGAGTCTGGCAGCCGCAGCACTTCCAGCGCACGCGCCCGGTTCGGCAGCCGGCGAATGAAACCGCGCTCCTCAAGCGCCGTGATCAGGCGGTGGATGCCGGACTTGGAAGCGAGGTCGAGCGCCTCCTTCATCTCGTCGAAAGACGGCGGGATTCCGCTCTCCTTCAGGCGTTCATGAATGAACATCAGGAGTTCATGTTGTTTGCGCGTCAGCATCGCGGCCCCCCGAGGGTTCTGAAACCAGAATCAGAAAAAACAAACCCAGAACAAACACTATCTGTTCCAGTTGTGTTCCGCAACCTTTTAAAGTTTAATGAATGTGTTGACGTTTTGTTCAGCGTAACATCAGCACGCTGCAGGCGGCGCCCGCGGCGGCGGCCGGAGCGAAGGGCTCGCGCACGATCAAGCCGTTGGCGTCGGCCAGCATTCTCAGCATCGAGGAATCCTGGATGCCGAACGGCGTTGCGACAAGTGCGCCGGCTTCTTCCCGGACCACGGCGCGCACGTAGTCCTGCCTGAGATCGTTGGCCGGCATCGCGGCGCCGAGCTGCGCCTGCCGCATATCCTGCCGATGGACGCGGCCACCCAGCTGCGCCAAAAGCGGTTTCAGGAACAGTTGCGAGCAGACCAGGCTCGCCACCGGGTTGCCGGGCAGGCCGATGCATCTGATTTCGCCGAGCCGCCCGAACATCAGCGGCTTGCCCGGGCGCATGGCGAGCTTCCAGAAATCGAGCTTCATGCCTTCGCCGTTAAGCACGTCGTGCACAAGGTCGTGGTCGCCGACCGAAGCTCCGCCGAGCGTGACGATGACGTCGGCCTTTGCCGCGACTGCCTTCTGCACCAGTGCTGCAATCGCCTCCCTGCGGTCGGCCGCGATACCGAGATCGAGAGCGCGCGCGCCGACCGATTGCGCGGCGGCCGCGACGCCATAGGCATTGGACGAGATGATCTGGTCGGGGCCAAGCGCGCTGCCCGGCGGCAGCAACTCGTCGCCGGTGGCGATGATGGCGACCAGCGGCCGTTGCACCACATTCACCATCGGATGGTTGGCCGATGCCGCCAGCGAAAGTGCGGCCGGATCGAGCACGCGGCCTTTCTCCAGCAGGACGTCACCTTGCGCAAAATCCAACCCCCGGCGGCGGATGTTGCGTTCCTTTGCCGTCGGCTCGGTGACCTCGACCTGGCCACCGCCGAGATCCCTGACATTTTCCTGGATGACGATGGTGTCTGCGCCTCCAGGCAGCGGCGCGCCCGTGAAGACGCGCACGGCCTCACCCTTGCCGACAGTGCCGTCAAAGCCGCGCCCGGCTGGCGCCATTCCGATTACAGAAAGCCGCGCCGGGGCGGATGCCACATCCTGCGCGCGCGCCGCATAGCCGTCCATGGCGGACGCGTTGAAAGGCGGCTGGGTGCGCAGCGCTACGACAGGCTCCGCCAGCACCCGGCCGGCCGCATCCGCCAGCGCGACGCTTTCACCCCGCAGCACGGTAGCGCCGTCGAGGAGGCGTTGAAGCGCCTCGGCGACCGGAACCAGCGCCATTTACGAACCCGCCTTGTAGTCGCCGGACTTGCCGCCGGTCTTTTCCACCAGCCTAATGCCGGAGATGATCATGGCGCGGTCGACCGCCTTGGCCATGTCGTAAATGGTCAGGCAAGCCACCGATGCAGCGGTCAGCGCCTCCATCTCGACGCCCGTCTTGCCGGTGACGCGGGCGAGCGCGGTGACCCTGAGGCCGGGCAAAGCGGGATCCGGCTCGATGTCGACCGACACCTTGGTCAACAGCAGCGGATGGCAGAGCGGAATCAGCTCATGCGTCTTCTTGGCCGCCATGATGCCGGCGATGCGCGCTGTGCCCAGCACATCGCCCTTCTTGGCGTCGCCATCGAGGATCATCTTCAGGGTTTCAGGCCGCATCGAGACAAAGCCCTCGGCGACTGCCGTGCGCGTCGTCTCGTCCTTGCCGCCGACATCGACCATGTTGGCCTCGCCCTTGGCGCCGAGATGGGTGAGGGCGGCTGTCATCGTCAGGCTACCTCGGCTGTCGCCTTGCCTGTCAAAAGCAGGCGCGTTGCCGTGGCGACATCCTCTTGCCGCATCAGGCTTTCGCCGACAAGGAAGGTTTCGATGCCGGTCTTTTGCATCCTGAGGCAATCGTCGTGGGTGAAAATGCCGCTTTCGCTGACCAGCAATCGGCCGCCCGGCACCATCGAAGCCAGCCGCTCCGAGGTTTCAAGGCTGGTCTCGAATGTTCTCAGATTGCGGTTGTTGATGCCGATCAGCTGCGACGACAGTTTTACCGCGCGCTGCGTCTCGGCCTCGTCATGCACCTCGATCAGCGCATCCATGCCGAGTTCGAATGCGGTCGCTTCCAGTTCGCTAGCCAAGGCATCGTCGACGCTGGCCATGATGATCAGGATGGCATCGGCGCCCCAGGCGCGTGCCTCGTAGACCTGATAGGGGTCGAACAGGAAATCCTTGCGCAGCGCGGGAAGCGACACCGCCTTGCGCGCGTTGGTGAGAAATTCCGGCGCGCCCTGGAAGGACGGCGCATCGGTCAGCACCGAAAGACAGGCGGCGCCGCCTTTCTCATAGGCCTGCGCCAGCGCTGGCGGGTCGAAATCGGCGCGGATCAAGCCTTTGGAAGGGCTCGCTTTCTTGATTTCGGCGATCAGCCCGAAACTGCCCGATCTGCGCTTCGCCTCAAGCGCCTTGAGAAAGCCGCGCGGCGCGTCCGCGTCCTTGGCCCGCGCCTTGATCTCGGCCAGCGGCATCTTCGCCTTTGCCGTCGCGATCTCGTCGCGCTTGTAGGCCTCGATCTTGCGCAGAATGTCAGCCACGGTCCTATCCGTTCGAAATCTCGACCAGCCTGTCGAGCACGCCCAGCGCCCGGCCGCTGTCGATGGCTTGTGCCGCCGCCGCCATGCCGTCGGCCAGCGTCGTTGCCTTGCCCGCCACCACCATACCGGCGCCGGCATTCATCAGCACCGTGTCGCGATAGGCCCCGGCAGCGCCGCTCAGCATGTCGCGCAACGCCTTGGCGTTGTAGGCGGCGTCGCCGCCGCGCAACTCTTCCTTGGTGTGGCGCTGCAAGCCGACTGCTTCCGGGGTGAGCGTAAAATGGCGGATCTCGCCGCCGGCAAGTTCCGCAACTTGCGTCTCGCCGGTAGTGGTGATCTCGTCATAGCCGTCGCCATGGACGACCCAGGCATGCTCTGTGCCCAGCGCCTTCAATGTCTCGGCCACCGGCACGATCCATTCCGGCAGGAACACGCCGACCATCTGCCGGCTGACGCCAGCCGGATTGGACAGCGGGCCGAGCAGGTTGAAGATGGTGCGGGTGCCGAGTTCGACGCGGGTCGGGCCGACATGCTTCATCGCAGGATGATGCGCCGGCGCGAACATGAAGCCGACGCCGGCCTCATGGATGCAGCGCCCGATCACTTCCGGCGGGATATCGATCTTGACACCGAGCGCAACCAGCACGTCGGCGGCGCCCGTCAGCGAGGACAGGCCGCGATTGCCATGCTTGGCCACCGGCACGCCGCAGCCGGCGACGACGAAGGCCGAAGCCGTCGAGATGTTGACGGAGTGCGAGTTGTCGCCGCCGGTACCGACGATGTCGATGGCGCCTTCAGGGGCTTCGACGCGCAGCATCTTGGCGCGCATGGTGGCGACAGCGCCGGAAATCTCGCTCACCGTCTCGCCGCGCACGCGCAGCGCCATCAGGAAGCCGCCGATCTGGCCAGGCGTCGCGTCGCCAGACATGATGATGTCGAAGGCTTCGCGCGCTTCGTCAAAGGTCAGCGCGGTCCCGGTGGCGACCTTGGCGATATGGATCTTCAGCGCGCTCATGGGGCCAAGACATTCATTGGGTTAAGGCGCTCATTGAGCCAAGGCCTGGGCAACGGCGGCCTGGTCGACGCTGACGGCGTACTGCGTCTGCAACTGCGCCACCAACTGGTCGAGCAGATCGTCGGACATGCCTTGCGTGAAGGATTTCTGCGCATCGTCGGGCACCGAACTGGCGTCGGCTCCGGCCGGCTCGAACACTTCGGCCACCTTGAACAGAATCTGGCCTTCGCCGGTGGGCGAGGGGATCAGCCCGGTGCCGCCTTCGCCGACGCCGAACATCGCTGCCGCGCCGTCCTTGCCGAAATCGACATCGTCGGCCTCGCGCTTCACGCCGCGCTTGGTCTGCTTTTCAAGTTTCAGTTCGCCGGCGATGACGTCAAGCGTGGTGCCGGCCTTGAGGCGTTTGTCGAGCTCATCGGCCTTGGCGGTCAGCCGCTTGGTTGTTTCCTCTGTCGTCCAGTCCGCCACCACCCGCTGGCGAACCTCGTCCAGCGTGCGGTCGCGCGCCGGCGTGATCGATGTCAGCTCGTAGAACACGAAGCCATTGTTGGTCGTGGTCAGGGCCTCGTTCTCGGTGTTGGGTTCGGCATCGAACACCGCCTTGATCAGGTCCGGCGATGCCGGCAGGTCCTTGATGACGGTTCCGTCCGGCTTGAGGCCGGTGCGGTCGATGGCGTCGACGGTGACGTCCTTGAGCTTCAGCTTGGCGGCGGCTTCGGCCAGCGTGCTGCCGGCGGCGCGGGTGTCTTCGTAGTTGTCGTGCACGTCGAGCAGGATGCGGCTTGCTTCGCCCAGGGCCAGATCCTTGCGGATCTGGTCTGACACTTCGGCCAGCGGCTTCACCACCTCGGGCTTGATATCGGTGACGCGCAAAAGCACAGGGCCGAACGTACCCTGGACGACCGGGCTGACTTCGTTGACGGCAAGCGCGAATGCGGCATCGGCGACCGCCTTGTCGCTGATCTTGTCCTTGGAGAGCGTGCCGAGCAACGTGTCGGCCTGGGTCTTTCCCTGCGCGATAACGATCTTGTCGAAGGTAGCGCCCGTCTTCAGCGAATCGGATGCTGCCTCGGCGGCATCCAGCGTCGGGAACACCAGCTGTTCGATGGTGCGCATCTCCGGCGTGGTGTTGCGCCCCTTGTTCTTGTTGTAGTCGTCGCTGACCTGCTGGTCGGTCACGGCGCTGACATCCATGATGTCTTCAGGCTCGAGCCGGACATAGGAGAATTTGCGGTATTCAGGCGCCGCGTAGGTTTTCTTGTTGGCCTCGAAATAGGCTTGAAGCACGCTGTCGGATGGCGCCTCGATCGGCTCGACCAGCGCCTTCGGCAAGGTCAGATAGTCGATGGTGCGGTCTTCGCCGCGATAAAGCGCGACCGCCTTGAAAAAGGTGTTCGGCGCCTTGAGGCCGTCCGAAACCGCCTCAACGATCTGTTGACGCACCGCCACCTGGGAACGGTTCTTGAGATAGTCCTCCGGCCGCATGCCGAGCTCGCGCAGCCGCGATTCGAACAGCCGCCGGTCGAACTGGCCATTCGGGCCCTGGAAGGCGGGTTCCTGGCGCGTCAATTCGGCCAGCTTGTCCTTGGAGAAGCCGAGCCCGAGCTTGCGCGCCTGTTCGTCGAGAACGGCACCCGACACCAGCTGCGCCAGCACCTGGTTGTCGATGCCATAGGCCTTGGCCTGCTCGCGGCTGATGCGCTGGCCGATCTGCTGCTGCAGCATGTTGATCTGGCGATCGTAGGCAAGGCGGTATTCGGTGATCGACACGGTGGTTCTGCCGGCGGTGATGACCGCGTGATGGCCGGCCAGGAAGCCGCCCGCCAGGCGGGTGGTGACGCCCCAGGCGGCAAAGCTTGCCACCAGCAGTAACAGCAGGGTCTTCGCGACCCAGGTCCCCGCCGCGCTTCTCAATATACCAAGCATTGCTACTTCCGATTTTCCGCACTTTCGTGTGCGCCCGAGTCTGAAACAAGCGCAATAGCGCCCTTCCGGCTCACTGTCGATTGCTTTGTGGCCTGATTTTGGTAGGGAGGGCGAGACCCCAATGTCGCCCGGAGAACCAGATCCCATGACGCCAGGAATTCGACCGCTCGTTGCCGGCAACTGGAAAATGAACGGCACCAGCGCCTCGCTGAACGAGCTCAGGATGATCGGCAACGGCTTCATGAGCGGGCTTGACGCCGAGACCGAGGCATTGGTCTGCGTGCCCGCCACCTTGTTGTCGCGCGCGGCCGAAATCCTGTCGCGCACGCCGGTCCGGTCCGGCGGCGAGGATTGCCACATCAAGGAGAGCGGCGCCTTCACCGGCTGTGTCTCGGCCGAGATGCTGAAGGACGCCGGCGCCAGCCACGTCATTGTCGGCCATTCCGAATGCCGTGAACAGCGCGGCGAGGACGATGCGACCGTCCAGGCCAAGGCATCTGCCGCATGGCGAGCCGGGCTCGTCGCCATCATCTGCATCGGCGAGACCAAGGCCGAGCGCGAGGCGGGCGCCGCCCTCGACGTCTTGTCGCGCCAGGTCGCCGGCTCGGTGCCGCCCAGCGCGACGCCAGCCAACACCGTCATCGCCTACGAGCCGGTATGGGCGATCGGCACCGGCCTGACGCCAACCGCCGACGACGTGGCCGAGGCGCATGCGCATATCCGCGAAAAACTGTCGGAGGGGCTCGGCGCCTCGGTGGCCGGCAAGATCCGCATCCTCTATGGCGGCTCGGTCAAGCCGTCCAATGCGGTCGAACTGCTCGGCGTCAAAAACGTCGACGGCGCGCTTGTCGGCGGCGCCAGCCTTAAGGCGGCGGATTTTCTCGCCATTGCCGAAGCCTACCAGAATATCGCCTAGCCGGCATTCCGTCGCCGACTTGATCAAACGCCGCGCTGCGGCCGAAATCGTTGCAAAGGGCGCATTGCTTCCCATATTCCGGCCACGGGCTTGGAAATGCCGTTAAAGCATTGTATGGAGCCGCCTCCAAATCGCCGGCCCTGATCGCCAGGGAGCGGCAGGGCTTGCCAGGATAAAATATGGAAACCGTACTGATCGTCATCCACCTCATGGTCGTGCTCGCCCTTGTCGGCGTGGTGCTGCTGCAGCGCTCCGAAGGCGGTGGTCTCGGCATCGGGGGCGGTTCCGGTTTCATGACCGCGCGCGGCGCCGCCAATGCGCTGACGCGGGCGACGGCGATCCTGGCCGCGGCTTTCTTCGTCACGTCGCTGACACTCTCGATCGTTGCCCGCTACGGCGAAAAGCCGATCGACATTCTCGACCGCGTGCCGGCCGGCAATGGCGTGCTCAACCAGTTGCCCGGCACGACGCCGCCCGCCGGCACCACCGCACCGGCTGCGCCTTCGGGCAATGGCGCCGCCACGACGCCTCCGGCCTCCGCTCCCGCCACCACAGCCCCTGCGACGGCTCCGGCCCCGGCGACGCCGCCTGCAACCGATTCGGCTACGCCGCCGGCTGCCAACGGCGTCACCTTGCCGGTCACGCCACAGGTTCCGAACCAGTAGTCGGGTAAGGTCAGACGCCGCGATCTGTTGTTGTTTCAACACAGTCGCGGCAAATGCACATGATCACGAAGATTCGACTACGCCTCCCGCTTGAGGCTCCTCCGGCACTTCGATTATAGATTGCGCGCGGCACTTTCTGCGCCCTTGGGGGGCGCCGGGCGACGCCGTGGGCAACAAGCATTGAACGATCGGATCTTCGCCATGCAGCTTCGCAGCTTCATTTTCGTGGGGTTTTGTGCCGTATTCGGCATGAGCTCCGCGGCCTTCGCCGGCACTCCGGCAATGACCTCACCGCCGTCGGTTAGCAAAACCGCTGTCATCAACGTCGCCGCCAAGAGCGATGCGGCGCAGCTGAAGCTTCTCAAGAAGAAGAAAGACCCGAGCCCGGAGGATCTGGCTCAGATCAGCAAGCTCGAAGACAAGATCGCTGCCGACAAGGCGGCAGCCGGCGCCAAGGCGCTCGAGGCCCGCAAGCTGGCCATGCGCGAGGCGGCAAAAGCCAAAGCCGACGCCCAGCGCCAGGCCTTCCTGGCCAGCAAGGGCAAGCCGGTCGTGGTCGCCGACGCCAAGTCGGCCAAGAAGACCACCAAGATCATTGCGCCGGTTGACCCGCTAGCGCCAATCGAGCCGATCCTGTCGGCCGAGCCGCTCCCGGCCGAAGCGATGAACGTCGCGCTGACCGGCAACAATAGCGAATTGCGCAGCGAGGCCCCTGGCCAGAAGCCACAGAGCGGCGGTCTGTTCGCCGGCCTGTTCGGTGGTACATCTTCTGCCTCCTCGATCGCCTATCTTCCCGAGACGCGCGCGCTCGACCAGGCTCTGGCCAAGCGCGAGGCCAAGAAGCAGTTCAAGGTGAAGCCGGAATTCGTGCCGCAGGAAGTCGAATTCAGCGGTTATTCGGCCGGCACCATCGTCATCGATACCAGCGCGCGCCGCCTCTATCTCGTCGAATCATCCTCGACGGCCCGCCGTTATGCGATCGCCGTCGGCCGCGAAGGCCTGCAGTTCAAGGGCACGGTCGCGGTCGGCGACAAGCAGGAATGGCCGCGCTGGATCCCGACGCTGGACATGCAGAAGCGCGAGCCCAAGCACTATGGCCAGTACAAGGACGGCATGCCCGGCGGCGGTCAGAACCCGCTCGGCGCCCGCGCCATCTATCTCTATGACGGCAAGAAGGACACGCATCTGCGCATCCACGGCACCATCGCGCCGCAGTCGATCGGAACCAGCGCCTCCAATGGCTGCTTCCGCATGATCAACGAGCACGTCATGGACCTCTACAGCCGTGTCAGGGTCGGCACCAAGGTCGTCATCATCTGACGTTCTCCCAATCCTGCCGAAAGGGCCGGCTTCTGCCGGCCCTTTTGTTTTGACTAAAACAACAGTCTCGAACCTCGGGACTATCGCGCCTTCTCTGGAAAAAACCTCAGCGGCGGTTTTTTCTCTGGCGGAATCAATTCGGCCGCGTTAAGCGATGACTCCCATGGCGCGATATGTATTCATCACAGGCGGCGTGGTTTCCTCACTTGGAAAAGGCATTGCCGCAGCGGCCCTTGGGGCTCTCTTGCAGGCGCGAGGCTATCGCGCACGCATCAAAAAGCTCGACCCTTACCTCAACGTCGATCCCGGCACGATGTCGCCTTACCAGCATGGCGAGGTCTTCGTCACCGATGACGGTGCCGAGACCGATCTCGATCTCGGCCATTACGAGCGCTTCACCGGCCGCTCGGCCAATCAGCAGGACAACATCACCACCGGCCGCATCTACAAGAATATCATCGAGCGCGAGCGGCGCGGCGACTATCTGGGCGCCACTGTGCAGGTCATTCCGCACGTCACCGACGAGATCAAGCATTTCGTCCTCGACGGCAATGACGACTACGACTTCGTGCTGTGCGAGATCGGCGGCACCGTCGGCGACATCGAGGCGATGCCTTTCCTGGAAGCGATCCGCCAGCTCGGCAACGACCTGCCGCGCAACAATGCGGTCTATGTCCACCTGACCTTGATGCCCTACATCCCGACGGCGGGCGAGTTGAAGACCAAGCCGACCCAGCATTCCGTCAAGGAACTGCGCGGCATCGGCATTGCGCCCGACATCCTGCTGGTCCGAGCCGACCGCGCCATCCCCAAGGAAGAGCGCAGAAAACTGTCATTGTTCTGCAATGTCAGGGAAAGCGCCGTCATCCAGGCGCTCGACGTGCCGCACATCTATGACGTGCCGATGGCCTACCACAGGGAAGGCCTCGATTCGGAAGTGCTGGCCGCCTTCGGCATCGATCCGGCGCCCAAGCCGCGCATGGAGCCCTGGCAGGCGGTGTCCAACCGCATCCACAATCCCGAAGGCGAGGTGACGATTGCCGTCGTCGGCAAATATACCGGCCTCAAGGACGCCTACAAATCGCTGATCGAGGCGCTGTCGCATGGCGGCATGGCCAACCGCGTCAAGGTCAAGCTTGACTGGATCGAAAGCGAGATCTTCGAGAAGGAAGACCCGGCGCCGTGGCTGGAAAAGGTGCATGGCATCCTGGTCCCCGGTGGCTTCGGCGAGCGCGGTTCCGAAGGCAAGATCCTGGCAGCGAAATTCGCCCGCGAGCGAAAGGTGCCGTATTTCGGCATCTGCTTCGGCATGCAGATGGCCTGCATCGAGGCTGCGCGGTCGCTGGCCGGGGTCGAGCATGCCTCGTCGACCGAGTTCGGCCCGACCGAGGAGCCGGTGGTCGGCCTGATGACGGAATGGCTGAAAGGCAACATGCTGGAAAAGCGCCGCGAAACCGGCGATCTCGGCGGCACCATGCGGCTCGGCGCCTATCAGGCCGAGCTCACCAAGGGCTCGAAGATCGCTGAGATCTATGGCGACACGCAGATTTCAGAGCGCCACCGCCACCGCTACGAGGTCAATGTCGACTACAAGGAGCGGCTGGAAGATTGCGGCCTGGTGTTTGCCGGCATGTCGCCCGACGGCGTGCTGCCGGAAACGGTCGAATACCCAGACCATCCCTGGTTTATCGGCGTTCAGTATCACCCGGAACTGAAGAGCCGGCCGCTTGAGCCGCATCCGCTGTTTGCCAGCTTCATCTCGGCTGCGGTGGATCAGTCGCGGCTGGTATAGGCCGCTGGCGGCGCCGGTGAAGACCTATGTCGCGCTGCTCTACAGCATCATCCTCGGCGACGGCCGCCGGGTCGTCATGTCCGACCTCAAGGCGATGGCCGAAAGCCTCGGGCTGAAGAACCCGCGCACGCTTGTGGCGACCGGCAATCTGGTCTTCGAGGCGCCGGCGACGGATATCGCCAGGCTGGAACAGCGGCTGGAAACGGCCTTCGAAAAGACCTTCGGCCGCCATGTCGTCATCATCGTGCGCACTGCCGAGGACTGGCTGAAGCTCGCCGCCGGCAATCCATTCCCGGCAGAGTCGGCTGAAACTGGCGATCAGGTGGCGGTTCGGATCATGCGCAAGCCGGCGCCCGTAGATGGCGTCGCCGCGCTACAGGCGTATGCCGCCGAGGACGAGAAGGTGGCGTCGGTCGACGGCGACATCTGGGTCGTCTTTTCGCGCGAGCGGCCAAGTTCAAGGCTGCTTGCGGCCATGAATCACAAGCGTCTCGGCATAGGCACTGCACGCAACTGGAACACGGTGCGTAGGCTGGCCGAGATGGTCGGAAAGTAGGAAAGTAGGAAAGTAGGAAAGTAGGGAGTTCAATTCCCTACTGACTACTCCCTACTGACTCATTTCACGCCTTCGCCGTCTTCGCTCCAGCGCCGAGCGCCATGGTGCGCAGCACGTAGTAGATCGCGCCGGCAATCGCCACGCCGAAGAACCAGCCATAGACGCCCCACCAGGCCGGTAGCCAGTTGGTGAAGTTGGGCAGGATCGACGAGAAGATGGCGCCGATGCCGGCGGCGATGAAAGCATTGACGTGCCAGCCGCCCTGGAAGCGGAATTCGCCGTCCTCGCGGTAGAGCGCCTCGACATCGACCTCGCCTTTGCGGATCAGATAGTAGTCGACCATCATCACCCCGAAGATCGGCCCCATCGTCGCGCCGATGATGTTGACGAAGGACGCGGCGCTGCCTTCCCATGGCGCGAAGGGATAGAGCACAAGTGCGATCAGTGCAGCGATGTAGCCGCCCTTCTTGAAGTCGATCTGCCGGGGAAAGACGTTGGAGAAGTCGAAGGCCGGCGAGACGAAGTTTGCCACCACATTGATGCCGAGCGTCGCCACGGCGAAGGTCAGTGCGGCAAGTGCTGCCAGGAACCAGCTGTCGAACTTGGCCGAGATCTGGTCGGGATGCAGCAACACCTCGTGGTAGACGTCATAAGCGGCGATGGTGGTGACGCCGGCGACCAGCGAGAACAGGATGAGGTTGACCGGCAGGCCCCAGATGTTGCCCTTGCGCAGCGACGCCTGGTCGGGCGCATAGCGGGCGAAATCGCAGAAGTTTAGATAGAGAGCCGAGAAATAGGTCACCCAGATCGCCGCCACCGCAAACAGTGCCGTCCACGAACCGGGGGTTCCCGGCACGCCGGCATCCTTGGTCTTTTCCAACAGCACATCCATTGGGATATCGCTGGTGAACGCGAAGGTTCCGGCCTTGACGCAGAGATAGATCGCCAGGATCAGCATCATCACCCACACCGCCGGGCCAGCCCAATCCTGGAAGCGGCGCACGGTTTCCATGCCGCGTTGGATGATCAGGAGCTGCAGCGCCCAGATGACGACAAAGCAGATCACTTCTAGGCCGCTATGGCCGAGGAAATGCGTGTTGGCGTTGAAATCGGCGAACCATTGCGAGCGGATCAACAGCGCCACGATCGCGCCTGAGGCCGCCGCCGTCTGCGCGCCGTACCAGAAGCAGGCGACGATGGCGCGCACCAGGGCAGGAATGTTGGCGCCCCAGATGCCGAAGGAGGCGCGGGCCAGCACGGGGTAGGGCACGCCGGTCTTCACGCCGGCATAGCCGACCATGTTCATCAGTGCATAGATGATCAGCGAGCCGATGCCGATGGCGATGATGAAATTGACGAAGCCGCCGCAAAACAGAAACAGGCTGGCCGCGAGATAGTAGCCCCACAGGCTGTGGACGTCCGACGTCCAGACATTGAAGATGGAAAACGGTCCCCAGTTTCGAACCTTTGCCGGAGCCAGATCCTCATTGTAGAGGTCAGGCGAGGCACCCTGTATTGTCATGGCGATGTCCCCTTTTTGCAGCACGCGCCCTCACGCGTTGGCTGCGTGGAGGTTAAGCCTGACGCAGGGGAACCCGCAAGCAATCCATTTGCCGGCTCTGACCTTAAAGATATTCAATGCAAATCGCGCTTATCGATTGGCGTTTGTAGAGGCGGACGCCATCGCAGCGGTCTTGATTCGATCTGCTGACAGCCGCGATCAGGACACTTTCCGGTCAAGGACCGGAGACGCCTCGAAATTGGCGGCAAGCCAGGCGATCGCGCGGGTGACGTCATCGAGCTTGTATTGAGCCGCCGTGGGGCCGCGCGGTTTGACACGGATCGAAATGCCGCCGGCTTCATTGATCGCCTCGAAACCGTTTTCGTCAGCGGTATCGTCGCCGAGGAAAACCGGCCGCCTCCCGGCAAAGGACGGGATTGCCATGAAGCGCCGCACGGCAGCGCCCTTGGCTGCTTCGAGCGGCATGAGCTCGACGCCGGCATTTCCCGGAATGACCCGATAGCCCCTGGGAAGATTGGCCAATGCCTGCTCGACAAGTTGGGTGGCCCTGGCCAGCAAATGCGGCGCCGCACGCGTATGAATGGCGAGAATCGGACCCTTGCGCTCGATATGGACTTGGCCGTCATCCAGTTCGGCTTCAATTGCGTCGGCAAGGGCAGCCATATCGGCGGGAGCATCCGCGGCAACGACCGGGCCGTCGGGCGAGAGCCGATGTTCCAGCCCGTAGAGGCCGGCAACGCGCAGCTTCAGGGGATGAAACAGGCGATCGGCGACCTCAACCGAGCGGCCGGTGATGAAGGCGACGGCGCCGTCCAGCCGTTCGTCAATGGCGCCGAGCAGAGAGCGCAATTCGTCGCTGACGGACACAGCGTCCGGGTGAGCGGCATGCTCCAGCAAGGTGCCGTCAATGTCGAGGAAAAGTGCCCATTGTCCTGCGGGCAGGTTGGGTGCGGTTGGCAGGCTTGTCATGATGCCACCTTGTGCATGCGCTCGACCAGCGAGACGATGTTGGTGTCGGTGCTTGCTGGCCGCTCGGCAACACCTGTCGCCCGGTCGAGATCGCCGCGTTTGCGCAGCCGCGCCGCGTCGAGCAGCATGCTGCCGGCCCAGCGATAGACATTGTTGTCGCGCACGTTCTCGCGCATGCGCCGCATGCGCTGGCGCTGCTCTTCCGGCGGCATGGTCAGCGCCTGCTGCAAGGCCTCGCTCATCATCGCCGCGTCGTAAGGATTGACGATCAGCGCCTCCAGCAGTTCGCGCGACGCTCCAGCAAAGGTGCTGAGCAAAAGAGTGCCCTGCTCATCGTCGCGCGCGGCAACGAACTCTTTGGCGACGAGGTTCATGCCGTCATGCAGGCTGGTGACCATGCAGATGTCGGCAGCGCGGTAGATCTCGTAGACCTGCTCCTGCGAGTGATGTTCGGCCACCATGATCACCGGCTTGTAGCCGTTACTGCTGCCATAGCGCTGGTTGAGGTCTTCGGCATAGCGCATGCATTCGTCATGCAGTTGCTGATAGGCCGGCAGCGTGCCGCGGCTGGGCGCCGCGATCTGCAGGAAGACAAGTCTGCCGATCCATTCGGGATGGCGCGTGAACAATTCGTCCAAGGCCTGAAAGCGGTCGAGAATCCCTTTGGTGTAATCGAGCCGCTCGACGCCGATGCAAAGTTTGACGTCAGCCCGAAGCCCGAACCGGTCGCGCAGGCGGCCGCGGCATTCCTCGACAGTAGGGAGCTTCGCCAGCAGCTCGGCCGGCCACTCGATGGAGATCGGATAGGCATGCACCAGTGTCGTCTGCCCGCCATAGGAGATCGCCGCATCGGCGCGTTCGATACGGCTTTCCAGGAAGCGATCGACGCTTTCGGTGAAATTGTTGGCGTGGAACTGGGTGTGGAAGCCGATGATCGAGCTGCCGAGCAATCCCTCCAGGATGCGCTCCCGCCACGGGCAGATGCTGAAGACTTCGGAGTTCGGCCAGGGGATATGCCAGAAGGTGATGATGATCGCCTCCGGCAGGCGCTCGCGGATCATGCGCGGCAAAAGCGCGAAATGGTAATCCTGGACCAGCACGATCGGCCGCTCGTTGCGCGCTTCGGCCACCACCGTATCGGCGAATTTGCGGTTGACGGCCTCATAGGCCTCCCAGTCCGAGGCGCGGAAGATAGGACGGGTGAAGGCGATATGGCAGAGCGGCCACAGGCCTTCATTGGCAAAACCGAGATAATAGCCCTGATATTCGTCCTCGCTCAGCCAGACGCGGCGCAGCGTGTAGGACGGATGATCCGGCGGCACCGGCAACCGGTCGTTCTCGTCGACGGTGAGGCGGTCAGCGCTACCACCGCCATAGGCGATCCAGGTGCCGCCGCAGGCGCGTGTGATTGGCTCCAGCGCCGAGACCAGTCCGCTGGCAGGCACGACAAGCTCGACGCCATTGTCCTTGACGTTGTGGATGTAAGGCTCGCGATTGGAGACGACGATGACCTGCGCGTCCGGCAGATCGTCGGTGAGGATCTTGCGCAAGGTTTCGGGTGACCACGTCACCAGTGCGGCATCGACGGACTGGCCGTTCTTTTCAAACTCGCGCATGACTTTGCGCGCTGCTTCCGCCACCACATCCTCGCCCGCCGTTCGGGCGACTGGTGGGTGGCTGCCGCGCTGCCGGGATATTGAAAACATAATGGCGAGGGCGGATAGGCCGAGGCTTGCCAGGATCACGATCCAGAGCATGTCGACGCCATAATCTGTCATTAAAGTGCCAATCTCCGCCTTCGGCGGCCATTCTTCTTCGTTGAATTTGAACACGCTTCCGGCGGCTGGCCGCCGGCAGCTGTCATGTTGCAACGCACAAAACCACGATCGGTTCCCGCGAAAATTACCCAGCTCAGCTTCGCACGATCAGCGGAACCAGCCCTTCATGGCGGTCGGCGAGAAAGGCGACGACACGGTCGCCTACCCGCTGGAAAGTCAGATCGACTTTCTTTTCGCCGACGCCGAGATGTCGGAGCGTCAGTGTGTCGATGCCGATCGGCAGCCGGGGACGCGTGACATGGATTTCGCCGTTCCAGCCGTCGATTTCCAGGCCGAGGCAGGCCTGCATCAGCATGAAGGCCGACCCCGCCGACCATGCTTGCGGCAGGCAGGCAACGGGATAGGCGATCGGCGCTTCGCCGACCGAGCGGGTGAACCCGCAGAACAGTTCCGGCAACCGCATGTTGAAATGCACGGCCGATTCGAACGTGCCACTCATCAGCCGCACCACATTGTCGCGCTCGCCAAACCGCGCCAGGCCGGCACCGCAAATCGCCGTGTCGTGCGGCCAGATCGACCCGTTGTGGTACGACATCGGATTGAACAGCACCGCATCGTCGGCCAGGGTGCGCACGCCCCAGCCGGACTGGAAGGATGCCGAAAGCAGCTGGTCGGCGACCATTTGCGCCCGCGCCGGGTCTGGCAGGCCGACATAGAGCAAATGCCCGGCATTGGACGTCCGCACCTTGCAGGGTTCGCCGGCGCCATCGATGGCGAGCGCGTAGAAGCCGAGATCGTCGAGCCAGAAATCGCGCTCTACGGCAATCCGCATCTCTTCGGCGCGGTTTTCCCAGTGATCGGCCTGGGCGAACTCGCCCCGGCGGCGGGCGAGCGCCGCCAGGCCACGGAAGGCGGCAAAGACATAGCCTTGCACTTCGACCAGCGCGATCGGACCCTTGGGGATGCGCCCGTCGGCGTGGAAGACAGAGTCGAAACTATCCTTCCAGCCCTGATTGGCAAGGCCGGATTCGGCGGCGCGCTGATATGTGACGAAGCCTGTCGCCCGGCTGGCTTCCTCGGTCCACTCGGCGGCGGCGCAGAGAGACGGCCACAGGCTGGCGATGAAGTCCATGTCGCCGGTGCGCTCGGCATAGGCACAGGCAAGGTGGATGTAGAGCGGCGTGGTGTCGACACCGCCATAGTAGCGGCCGAAGGGCAGCTCCTGCAGCGCCACCATCTCGCCCTTGCGCGTCTCGTGCATGATCTTGCCGGGCTGTGAGTCACTGAACGGCGAGGTCTCGGTCGCCTGGTGCTGGGCGAGGAAGGTGAGCACGCCACGCGCCAGGCCGGGATTGAGCCAAAGCATCTGCAGCGCCGAGATGACCCCGTCGCGGCCGAAGGCGGTCGAAAACCAGGGGATGCCGGCATAGGGGTAAGGGCCGGTCGACAATTCGGTGGTCAGCAGGGCCACATCGGCGCGGGCGCGTTCCACCCAATCGTTGAAGACGCGGCCCGAACTGTGCACCGTCGCGCCATGGCGGCGCTTGGCCCGCATGCCGAAGCGGGCGCGCGCCGCAGCCGCCCGGAACCGGTCGCGGTCGGGTGGCTCGGCCAGTTCCGGACCAACCTCGACGTAGAACACCTTGCTGCTGCGCTTGGTCACCGCGATGAGGAAATCCGCGCGCTCGGCACTCAGCTGGTCCGGCGCCTGCGAAAACGATATCGCGGACTGCCGTGCCAGCCCGTCCAGCCCGTCGTAACGCAGGAGCACCGAAGTCGCATCTATCTCGGCCGCATGCGCCGTGCCGCGTTTTGGCCTGGTTGAACCGCGCACCTCGAACATGTCGCGGAAATCGGCGGCGAAGTGCAGCGAAATGCGGATCGCCGAATGCTCCTGACTGTAGTTGGACAGAGTGATGCGTTCGAACAGCCGATCCTGCCACAGCAGCCTGACGCGCTCGATGTGGATGGCGCCCTGCGGGATGTCGCGGCCGCCGACGCTCTGCATCGGCAGGTTGGTCAAATTGCTGGTAAACAGCACGTTGTCCTGGCTGAGTGAGGCGCCGAGCAGCGATGTCTGCCGGCCGCCGACGGTCAGCCGGAATTCCGACAGCACCCGCGTGTCGTCGCGGAAGAACCCATCGCCGGCGCCGCGTATGTCGCCATAGGCATCGGCCACCGCAAAACAGTCGCCTTGTTTCAGGGCGAACAGCCGGTGCGGCTCGCGCGGCGCGGTTTCATCCAGGGAGGCAAGGGCCACGGCGGGGTCGAGCTTGCGCTCGTCAAGTTGGGTCATCAGTCACAAATCTCTGTTTTGGCTCCGGAGCATCCGCCGTCGCTCAAGATGCTTTCGCTTCCGCCGGAATGCCGATCAGGCGCGCATAAGCAGAGAGATAGTCACGGGCCATCCTCTTGGCGGAGAACCGCTTTTCGAAGACGCCACGCACCTTTCTCCGGTCGAGCTGCAGCAGGGCCGGCACCGCGGCGACGGCAGCGTCACGCGAATCGACGATAAAGCCGGTGAGGCCCTGGTCGATGACTTCCGGCAACGCACCGCAGTTCCAGCCGATGGTTGGCGTACCGCAGGCCATCGCCTCGATCGCGGCAAGGCCGAACGGCTCCGGCCAATCGATCGGAAACAGGAGCCCGGCCGCATTGCCGAGGAATTCAGCCTTCTCGTCCTCGGCAATCTCACCGATATAGTCGATACGGTTGCCGTCGATCAGCGGCTCGATCGTCTCGTGGAAATAGGCACGGTCGTCATCGCCGATCTTGGCCGCAAGCTTGAGCTTCATGCCCGAGCGCAAGGCGATGTCGATGGCGCGGTCCGGCCGCTTGTCGCGCGACAACCGGCCGAGGAAGGCAAGGTATGGTTCGTCCGTCGCCGGCTCCAAGGTCGGCTGATAGAGGCCGGTCGGCAGTCCGTGATGGATGGTGGCCAGCCAATTGGCGTTTGCGAGCCCGGTTCTCTGGCTGCGCGAAATGGAGATCAGGGGAAAGCGTGGAAAACGCTCATACGCCGGCGCCAGATCGACATAGTCCAGCCGGCCATGCGGCGTCGTCACCGTCTTGCCCGGCATGGTCTCGAAGAACGAAAAATGCAGGAAATGGCTGAGATGAAAATGAATGATATCAAACTCATCGGCGCGATTCCTCACATCGGCCAGCATCGCAAGATGGGCTGCTGTCTCTGACTTGAGCGGGCGGGGATCGAGGCGCAGCGCACGCTCGCGTCCGGGTATCAGTCTGGCCGAGGTGTGGCTGTCGCCGCTGGCAAACAGGGTCACCTCATGGCCGAGTTCGACCAGCCCTTCGGTGAGATAGGAAACGATGCGCTCGGTGCCGCCGTAGAGTCTGGGTGGCACGGATTCATGCAACGGGGCGACGTGGGCTATGCGCATGGTTTGAACTGTCCCTCAAAGGCGAGTACGGGAGCGAAATGCATCAGCGGGCGTAACGTTCCGGACAAAAGACGTCACCCGGCAATCTCGGCTCGAACAGCGTCAATTTTTTTGCAACGAGCGGGAACCAACTCGCTGTTCGCGAATTTCATAAGGTTGGTTCGCACTGCGGCCGACCAGGGAGAGAACAAAATGAACCGCTTGCATTTCTTTACGCCGGTGCGCATCGCGCGCGGGCAGGGACACCCCATAGAGGAAGTCGATAGCGTTGCCGAAGCGATGGTCTTTCTGCAGAAGTGGCCGGTGGGACGGCGTGGACCGGTCTATCAATGTGCCGTGAATTGCTGCTCCGCAGCCCTGTCGGGCAGAATGTCGGCCGAAGAAGCCAGGAAGGCGTTTACGGGCTTTGCCCGCATCACCCGCCTGCTCGACGACGATATGGCGATGCCGATGGGCGGCGAAAGCATGGCGGACGTCTACGCGCTGCGCCGTTAGGCTACGGCCACAGACTTTTTTGGCGATTCAAGCCGGGCCGTGGCGGCGCGGACATCATCTTTTTCGCACCATAGTATTCCCGCGCAGCCCTTCACCTCATGGCCTGCACTGTGCTTTCATGCGGCGTTTCGCATGACCGGTGGTTGGACGGCCAATCCACAAACGGTCGGTACGTGGAGGGGTAGACATTGCCGAGACTGATCCTGGGAACGCTCGGCGCCATCGTCATTGCCCTTATCTGGGCGATCCTTGCCAGTTTGATGGGCGCACCGTCGATCGTGATCACGGTCGGTGCGGTCGCCATTGGGGCCGGCGTCTACACCTACGTCGACAGACGCTCTAATTGAGCCACCCTCATCATAGGGGCTTTTTTCGCACCGGGCCGACGGTGGCGCGTTCGGCCAATTGCAAGCCGATGTTGACGCGCACAATGTTTGCGCCAGGATCCGCGATGCGTTTCATCAGCATCTGTATTCCGGCACGGCCCAGTTCGACGCGGTCGATGCGGATGGTCGTCAAGGGCGGGCGGCCATGAAGGGCAACAGCGATATCGTCGAGACCGATGACGGAAAAATCGTCGGGAACCGAGAAGCCGCTGCTTTGCAGTGCCTGAATGAAGGCGCCCCGCGACCGCTCCGGCCTGCGGCAGCAACTGGCCGGCTATCGTTTCCTCGCGCCTTGGCACGCGATCGTGTCTATCCCCGCATGATGCGATAGACAGTTGCATCACCCTCCACACCTCGAAGAGGCGCGTCAAAAGCCTCGACGCGATGGCCGGCAAGCATTTCGCTAACCCCGGGCGCGGAGTGGAGCGCCTCGGAAATGCAGATCTGTCCGCCTTCTGCCAGGGACTGCACTCGCGCGGCGACATTCACGGTCTGGCCGAAATAGTCGAGGTTTTCGTTGAGCGTCACGGCGATCGATGACCCACAGTGGGCCCCGATCTTGAGGATGATCCCCGGTCCGTCATGGTCGCCGTTGAAGCGATCGATCTCGTCAAGGATGTGGAGTGCAGCCGAGATCGCATCCGTCGGCTGCGAGAATACAGCCATCACCGCATCGCCAATCGTCTTGACCACCGCTCCGGAATGTTGCTGAACCGTCGCGTTGACCAGAGCGAAATGCTCGCGGACCAAAGCATAGGCGTTGAGGTCACCCAGGCGCTCATACATGGCGGTCGAGCCCTTGAGGTCCGTGAACAGGAAGGTGATCTGCCGGATTCCGAGCCCCTCCTTCTCGTCGACACGCTCGGACCGGAAGAGCTGGCGGAAGGTTTGCCGCGCAAGCAGCGCTCCACCGGAAACATAGGGGTCGAAATCGAGCGCCGGCTTGGTGGTCAGCGCGACAAGCTCGGGCGGCCAGTTGATGACAAGCAACGAACCGCGCACTGGCCCAGTATTCGCCACCTCCATGACGATCGGGCCAGGTGGCACGGCGGGCAATGCCGGCAGGAAGCGTTTGCCATCATAATCGATCTTCAGAACTGTCGGTGCCGACACCGGATTGCCTGATATTGGCACGGCGAATGCGGCCTGTGTCCGCACGTTGACACCCGAAAGGGCGCCCGGTCCTACTTCGGCGCGGAGCACTGTGGTGGTGCCGGGCGGCAGAAACGTCATGCCCCTGACGAAGCCTCGCAGAACGTCAAGAAAGCGAACGTCTTGCCCCGGTAGACGCCCGTCATGTTCGAAGTGGAGCTTCCAATGAAAATCCTCGACTGGGAGCGTCTCGGGGTCGTGATACGGCAGGCGCCGTAACTTCGGCGACACCGAGAAGGTGACCTCGATGAAGTCGTCGAGGTCGGTGTCGCCCGATACGTCGCACAGGCCACAAACGTAGTGGGTCTTCAGCGTGCGCAGTGCGCCGAAACTATCGAGCACCATTCCGGACTGGGGACAGAGCACATCCCAGCTCATGTCGAACAAGCCACAGCGGGCGGCATGAAGGAAGAGGTCGATTGCTTCAGGCTCGGCGATTGCGCGGTCACGAGCAAAGCTCAGCGGATTGACGCGATAGAGTGATTGGTCGTCGGCGCTCCTGATCAGCGTCTCGAATTTCGAGATGACGCGTGGGCTCCAGGCTCGCGCCTGCTCCACCTTGGTCATGCTGCTTTCGAGAAGACGATCGTCGACTACTGTCACGCCGGACCCTCAACCTTGCCGCGCCACAGCCTACTAAAAAACCGGCGCGATGCGAATGGATTGCCGTCGAAAGCGTCTGCCGGCACAGCAGAGATGCTTATGCTCCTGCCCGTCTAGCCCCCCATCCAAGGCATATCGATCGCCCCGAGCGATACAACGATCCCGAGGGCCACTAGCGCAACGCCCAAACTACCTTCGAAGCGGCGGCCAGGGGGCAGCAGCTTCTCGACGAAGACGAGCAGCGTCAAAAGCAGCATCCAGGCGATGCTCATGACGCCGGTTGCGACCAGCACGGCAAACAGCGCCCAGCAGCAGCCAAAGCAATAGAGACCGTGGCGCAGTCCCATCTTGAGCGCGCCAACACGCCCCTCGCGCCAGTGCTGCGCAACGAAAGCGAGCGGCGAACGGCAATGGCTGAGGCAAATATGCTTGAGGGTCGTGAATTGATAGAGCCCGGCGACGCCAAGCGTGGCACCGAGCGCGAGCGGTGCCCATTTCGAACGCTGGGGCGGATCGAGGTTGGTTGCAACGTCGCTACCGAGTTGGACCAGGACATATACAACAAGGCCCACCGCCGCCCAGACGAGCAGATAGCCCGCGACGAAGGTCCACGTCGGGATGGCCACGTGTTGTTCGCGCCTGGCCTGCGCCGCCGCGAACATAAATATCATGGGCGCCGCAGCTGGCAGCATCGCCATCATCACGGTCCACACAGCGACAAATGCGGCGGCGCCGGCAAATGACCAGCCGTCGGCAGCAATTCCGGCCATCGCCATGCCGGCCATGCCTTCCATACCCTCCATACCGCCGCGCACGGCAATGCCCATGGGCATATCCATGCTGAAGGTCTGGTAGAGGGTGAGCGCCCAAGCCACTGCTGTCAGCCCGACGAGCGATGCGAGCAGACCGAGCGGGATGCCGCGCAGATTCCGGGTGAACCGCCGCGATTTCCTGGGGAACGCGTCAGCCATTGTCATGCCCTAGTTCGGGCCGGTCCAGTCGAACGGGATGTGCTTGCTCGACCGGGCCGTGCCAGTCCAGTCGAACCCGAAGCCTTTGGTGCTCAACTCGACAGAACGCCCCCAGGTGACAACCTGGCCCGGGCCGACCTCCGAACCCGGCGGATTGATCGTCTGCACCCGCTTGCCAGGTGGTGTGGTGGGGCCGGAAAGCGCCTCTGCGCGCCCAACGACGAGGCCAGGAATTTCGACCCGCCAGGTGGCCAGGTCGCCCGCCACCTCGAAAGTGATCGGAACAAACTCCATGCCGCGCATCTCGCCGATATTTGCGGCAAAGCCCGCGGGCCAGCCGCCAGCGTGGCCGCCGAAGATCGCCTGCAGGGCTTCGCGCTGCGCATCATCCGCCTTCTCGTCGAGATACATGCCCATCACAGCCCTTGCCTCGCCGGCCCATAGATTGCCTTCGAACTCGCCGAGTGCCACCAGCGTCAGGCCGTCGAGCTTCACGCCGCCATACTGACCCTCACGCACATGCCAGGCGAGCACGCCCTGGCAGTGATTGCCGGTTGGCCGCTGGGCGAACTCGCAAGGGCAAGGGATGTCGCAGCTGCAGATGTCGAACCAGTCGCCTGCGAGCCGCCATTGGGGCACTGCATTCATGGCTCATCCTCCGAAGATTGGGCCTGATTATACGTCGAAGTCTGGTCGCGCTCCAGCAGTTCGTGCGTCGCTGGCTTTGATGGATTGGCCCCCACATTGGTGGTCGAGCGGTGCACATCAAACCTGCAGTTGGGCCACTTCAGGGCCGGATCTCGACGACGGACGTGCCGGAGACCGGGTCGGTCACGCCGAGGTCGCCGCCGAGATCCTCCAGCATGTCGCGCATCGTATCGAGAAGGCCGATCATCTGCGGCCGCGCCGCTGCGAGGCTGTCCATGTCGTTCCATTCTCCGACGACGCAGAAGGTCCGGTCGCCGGTCTTGATCAGCGCGGCCTTTCGAAATCCCTTGACGTCGAGGCTCGCCTTCTTGTGGGCATCGATGAAGGCCTGTTCCTTGCCGGCCTTGGTGCGGAACCGGACGACGTTGTAAGCAGTCATGCCTTCCTCCAACCCAGAGCAAACTTGGATCAACCGGGCTTACGGGCGAGCCTCGAGGACCATGTTGAACAGTGTCTCGGTCGCGCGGCGGAGCCGCTTGAACCCGCCGCCGGTAACCACCTTGCGCAGCCTGGCTTCGCCGGCCTGGGCGCCGAGGCCGAGCCCAACCTCCTGCGACAGCGAGGCAGGCGTGCAGATGAAGGTCGAGGCGGCGTAGTAGATGCGGCCAACCGGATTGAGGTTCGCCGAAAGCTGGTCGTGGGCGAAGGGTTCGACGATCATCCAGGTGCCGTCCGGCTTCAGGGCCTTGTGCACATGCCTGGCAGCGCCCTCCGGATCGCCCATGTCGTGCAGGCAATCGAAGAAGGCGACGAGATCGTAGGTGCCCGGAAAATCCTTGGCCGCCGCCACGTCGAAGCGTGTGTTACCCGCGACGCCGGCCTCCTTGGCAGCGGCGCGCGCCCGTTCGATCGACGGGGCATGATAGTCGAAGCCGGTGAAGCGCGAATTCGGGAATGCCTTAGCCATGAGCACGGTCGAGGTGCCGTGGCCGCAGCCGACGTCGGCAACATCTATGCCTCGCTCCAGCTTCTCGACCACGCCATCGAGCGCGGGCAGCCAGGAGCCGATCAGATTGGCGTTGTAGCCGGGCCGGAAGAACCGTTCCGTGCCGCGGAACAGGCAGGCGCTGTGATCGTGCCAGCCCAGTCCCTTGCCCGAGCGAAACGCCTGCCGTACCTTTTCTTCGTCGAGCCACAGCGTCGAGACGACCTCGAAGGCGCCGGCCATGAAGGCCGGACTGTCCTCATTGACGAAGACCTGTTCCTGCTCGGGGCTGAGGTAGAAGCTGTCGCCGGCCTCGTCATATTCGACATAGCCGGCGGCCGCCTGCGCGGAAAGCCATTCGCGGACCAGACGCTCCTGCGTCCCGGTCGCTTTGGCAAGCTGTCCGGCAGTCATTTTGCCGCCCTCGCTCATGGCCGCGAAAAGTCCGAGCCTGTCGCCCAACAACACCGCCGCCCCAGTGGTGATGGCACCGAGATCGCCGACCATCTTTCCAAGCAGCGCTTCCAGTTTTTCCTGGTCGGGCTGTTTCTCCTTGTTGCGCTCCAGCATCGGCTTTCTCCTTCGGCTCGGTCCCAAACACTCGCCATGGCGGCACCTGGTTCGGCCACCGGGAGGGTCTCCCATGGACAGCGGAGAAAGTTTACCTAAGGATAGCACCCGCCGATAATGCTGAGTTCTGATTGCGGCGATGCATGCCGGGCATCAGCGGGGATGTGTCATGGAAATGCACGAAATTCGTTATTTTCTGGCCGCCTGCCAGACGCTCAACTTTCGCCAGGCGGCGGACCTGGTGCATATCACGCAGCCTGCGCTCACCCGCGCCATACAGAAGCTGGAAGCGGAACTCGGCGGCCTGCTCTTCCATCGCGACAAGAGCCATGTCCAACTAAGCGATTTCGGCCGGCTGATGCGAAGCCACCTCGACGAGATCGCGCAGCGCTCGGAGCATGCCAAACGCACCGCCAGAAGCTTCCTGTCGCTGGAGGCCGCGCCGCTGACCCTGGGCGTGATGTGCACCATCGGCCCGCTGCGCTTTATCGGTTTCCTCAACGCGTTTCGCGAGCGCTTTCCCGGCATTCATGTGACTGTGATCGAGGGCGCCGCCAACCACCTCACCGATCTTCTGCTGAAGGGCAAGCTGGACATCGCGCTGTTGGCACGGCCCGAGCCCTTCGACCCCCGGCTGAAAGCGGAGCCGGTCTATGCGGAGCGCTTCGGGCTCGCCTTCTCGACAGGGCATCCATTCGAGACGCGCAACACGCTACAACTCGCCGACGTGCGCAGCGAGTCCTATCTCGAGCGCATCAACTGCGAATACGGCAATCATATCGACGAGCTCTGCCAAGACCTCGGCTTCGAAATCAAGAGCGCCTACCGCAGCGAGCGCGAGGACTGGATCCTGGCCATGGTCGCTGCCGGAATGGGTGTTTGCTTCATCGCCGAATTCTCCGCGAGCCAGCCCGGCGTTTGCCACCGGCTCGTCGTCGATCCCGAGATCGTGCGCGAGGTGTCGCTGGTTTCCGTCGCAGACCGCCTGCCATCGCCCGCCATTTCGGCATTTGCCAAAGCGGTGATGGAGTATGACTGGCACCTACCGATGACGGCGGAAGCGACTGGTCTGTAGGTCCGCGGTTCCGCCTTCTGCGCCAGTCAAACAGGCAACATGCGATCACATCTTCGTGTCGATGTAACGGACCGCAACGTCCGGCGAACCCACGAATGGGGCAACTGTGCCCCTCAAAAAATGGGAGTATTCCAGATGCATTCGTTCAGGATCTTTGTCACCGCCAGCATTGCCGCCCTGTGCGTGTCGCAGGCGTTCGCCGAAGACACTATGGGCACGATGTCCATGATGAAGGGTGGGCAAGTGACGGCGATCATGCCCGACGGGCATATGGGCACCATGATGCCGGACGCCAAAATGAGCGCCGAAATGATGAAAATGGCCAAGCCGATCAAGCATTGCATGATGATGATGACCGACGCCAAGGGCAAAACCTACATGATCGATACGTCGACCAAGAAGGCCCAGGCCGAGTGCGAAAAAATGGCGATGTAGAAGCCTTCGGGCTCCGCCGACGCTTTCGTCCCGCCGGCACGCGCGCTGGCGGGATGTCCCATCCATCCTTCGCCGTCGGAGTTCTGCCGGAGCATTCGTCGCTGATCCCGCCTGCCATGGCCCTGGCCTCGCAGGGTTGATCGGCTCCATGGGTGTGCTAGGCCGGATCGATCACGACAGGATCCGACATGGCACCCATTTCGCGAAAACACCCGATGCTGCGGCGCTCGCAGGCAATGTGGGTTTCGCGGCGCGTCTGGCAGCCCCGCATCGTCTTTTGGGCGGGTGCCATCTCGATTGGTCTGATCAGCGTGCTGTTCGCAGTTCTGGCCGACCAGGCGCAGGCACTCTTCCACATCGCGATTGGCCATCAGGGCGGCTGGCGCTTTTACCTGCCGCTGGTGATGACGCCGCTCGGCTTCGTTCTCTGCGCCTGGCTTGCGCATTCCTTTTTTCCGGGCTCGCAGGGCAGCGGCATTCCGCAGGCGATCGCCGCACGTCATTTGCGCGATGACGACGACCGCGGGCACATCCTGTCGCTGCGGCTAGTGGTGGGCAAGATCGCGCTCACCGTCGTCGGTCTCGGCTGCGGGGCCTCGATTGGCCGCGAGGGACCGACAGTGCAGGTCGGCGCCTCGCTGATGCTGCAGGTCGCGCGCTGGGGCGGCATGGGGCAGGCGCGCGGGCTGATCCTGGCCGGGTCGGCGGCAGGCATAGCGGCTGCCTTCAACACACCGCTTGCCGGCATTGTCTTTGCTATCGAGGAGATGGGGCGCGCCTATGAATCCCGCACCAACGGGCTGGTGTTAACGGCGGTGATCCTCGCCGGACTCGCCTCGTTGGGCCTGGTCGGAAACTACACTTACTTCGGCGTCGCCAAAGAAACAGTGGCCTTTGCCAGCGATTGGCCGCTGGTGCTTGCCTGCGGCGTCGTCGGCGGCGGCATCGGCGCGCTGTTTTCGTTGCTGGCGCTGAAAGCGACGCGTCGCATCCGGCGCTGGAACGCGTTGCAGCCGCTCTGGCGCACAATGGTTGTGGCAAGCATTTGCGGGCTGGCGGTGGCCGCGATCGGGATGGCCTCGAATGGCCTCACCTTCGGCACCGGTTACGCGCAGGCACGCGGAGCCATCGAAGGCACGCCGCTGCCGGCGTTCTTCTTTGCCGAGAAATTCGCGGCTGGCCTGCTCTCGATGGTTTCGGGCATTCCGGGCGGCATCTTCGCGCCATCGCTGGCCGTAGGAGCCGGCCTTGGCAGCACGCTTGGCCTACTCCTCGGCGCCGCCACCGGCACCGCTGCGTTGCTCGGCATGGCCGGCTATTTTGCCGGCGTCGTGCAGGCTCCGATGACGGCCTTCGTCATCATCCTCGAAATGACCGGGAACCACGACAATGTCATTGCGCTGATGTGCGCATCGATGCTGGGCTATGGGACAGCGCGATTGATTTCGAACGAGCCGCTCTACCACGCCCTATCTCGCCTGTTCGTCGCCGAGGCGATCCGGCGCAGAAGAACCAGAAACCTTGAAACACCCGATGCCGCCGCTTAGAGCAATTCCAGGATAAGTGTGTAACGGTGTTCCGTCCGGAATTGCGTAAAAACAAAGAGTTAGAGCGGTGCAGCGATTCCGTGAAACGCTCTGAAGCGCAGTCTGAGTTCCGCCAGCAAGCACAAACTTGAGTGAGGACAAGGCGCATGGCGCAACGTCTGCTTGCCGGCATCCCGTGCTCGACCTCTCGGAGTAGCACCTGGCGAAGCCGCTCTCCGGCCTGCGCGTCATCCAGCACCTGAAAGTCCAGCTTCTGGTAAAATGGCGCGTTCCAGATCACATCCCGGAACGTCGTCAGGGTAAGAGCGACAAGGCGGCGACGCCTCGCATCCGCAATTGCCTTTTCCAGCAGGGCGCGTCCGATACCCGAGCGTTGTCGATCAAGGCGCACGGCAAGTTCCCAGATGTGCAACGTGTCATCCTGGATCTCCGCGCTCAGGAATGCGACCGGTCGATCGTAGGGGTCCGCCGCCACCCAGGACGTGCCCTTGGCGATGAGTTCACGGTGGCGCTCGACGGTCTGGTTGTCGTCGTCGGCAATCCAGGCCAACTCCTCGATCTCACGGTAGGCCTCACCCGCCGACTGTTCGATATAGGGCAGGGCTTCCGCGTCAGCGTCTCGCGCAATTCGGATGGTGGTCATTGGGTTGCAGTCGGATCTTCAAGTATTTTGCAGAGAATGACGTTGGAGTGTCCCTCGGGCCAATCCGCAAATTCAGCTACACGCACGAAGCCGGCTTTTTCATACATTCCTGGCGCTTGGAAATCATGGCTCTGCACCCAAATCCGCCGAACGCCTCGATCTTTGGCCTCGGCCGCGAAGGCGTTCAACAACGCCCGCGCATAGCCACGTCCCCTATGTCCCTCGTCGATCCACATCTGTTTGAGTTCGGAAGTGCCTGCCCAGGAAAATCCTGTTGCAGCACCGATGATGCGTCCAACCGGGTCGCGGATCACAAAGCCAAGGCTCTGAGCGTCATCGCGCCCTACCGCCTCCCGATTGTAGGCATAGATCCTGTCTTCGAAGGCGTCGATCTCAATTGCAGAAAGATCGTGCTGGGGTCGAGCGCTCGATTCCCTTGGGCCGAGACAAGACCGTCTCAAGCGACAGACGGCCGGGGCCGCCTACTGCAAGCGTTAAAAGGCCGGCCAGATAAAGCAGGATGATTTCATAGCCGACGGGCCCGAACCGGATTCCTGTGGCTGTCACTTCGGCAAACTTCACCGAGAAAAATCCGTATTGGGAATGGCTGTGACGGTCTCTTATTCGCCCCATGGGAACCGACCGTTACAACCTCACGGCATCGTTATCGCCGCTGCGAGCCTCGACGAGAGCAGAATCGAAATCGCCCGATCCACCCTGGGCGGCGGACCGGGCATCGGTCAGGCGGCTTCGGCGGCGAGAAAGGCGGGAAAGTCGATATCGGTCTCGGCGACATTGTTGATGAGATTGGTCAGGAAGTTCTCGGCTACGATGGCGACGCCGAAAAGGTCCGCTCGGCGACGTAGTCGAGCGAGAGGACGCCGGCGCCCCGTGTTAGAACGAGCAGCAAAAGCGAGGCCCACAGCAGATGCTCGGCCCAGTTCTCCGGGAACACGAAGATCTGGATCACTGAAACAACGCCGAGCAGCATCAGCGCGCCGAGACGCGAGAACAGCCCCAGGAAAAGCAGCACCGCCCCGGTGATCTCTGCCGTTGTCGCCAGCGGAGCCGCGATCGACGGATCGATGAGGGGTAGATTGTATTCGCTGGCGAACAGCTGCAGCGTCACCGGCCAGGACGCCAGCTTCGATTGAGCTGACTGCCAGAAGACATGCGCAATCGCGGCTCGAGCTGCGAGCTGCACCAGCGAAAATGGGATACGCTCCGGCAACTTGATCACTCGTCGGTAAAGACCAACAAGGCCGCCAGGGCGAGGGGCGGAATATTCCGGTATCGCAGTCATGATCGTCTCCTTCAGTTTGAGAGGGGGGGCACCGGGACGCGCACGTCGGTGACGAGCCTGTCGCGGAACAGGCGCACAAGCGCTGAAACCAGGTCGAAGGCCGGGTCGAGCGCCAAGGCGCGGCCAGCGGCATGCTCAAGGCCGAAGCCGTGCTTCAGCGAATGCCAGAACGCGAAGCTCGCGCGGTCGAGCAGAAAAAGCCGCACGTAGTTCCCCGATCGCCAAAGCGCCACGCGCTCGGGGCGCCTTGTCCAGGTGATTTTTTCATCGGCCGCCGTCTCCTTTTGATGCTCCATCCATACCGATAGGATCGACCAGTGCGAGACGATCAATCGCAGTGAGGGCTGGAGCAGGATATCCGGCGACAGCCCAAGGTCGTTGCTGTCGTATTCTGCGAGGCTGCGGGCCGGCCGCGAAGCTGTATCGAGCGCTTCGGCAATGGCCCATTCGAGCCGCGCCGTCTCGGCGACGATCGGCATGTCGGACAGGGTGTCGATGGTCTTCAGGAAGCGAGGGAAGCCCGCACCATATCGCACCAGGCGTGACTCCGCCGGCGGATGCCGTCGAATGAACTCGCTCGCCATAAAGCGGAAGAAACGTTCGTCGACGAGGCGGGCCGTAACGGGAAACACCGCCATCAGCACGGCAGTCAACGAACTGCGTGTGTTGTTCTGGTAGATGCGCAGGCGAGCCATTGGGTCGGCCTTGCCAGCGGTTAGCATTCTCGCGTCGACCAGAGGCTCCATGGCCAGCACCGAGCGCGCCACGATGGTCTGCAGATGTTCAAGCGGCAGCATGATATCCTCCTTCGATTGTCGGCAAGGCGACGGGCATGGCCGGTCTCGTCTTGGCGGCGGCAAATGCCGCAAGCACAGGCATGCTGGTTCGCGTGCTTTCGAAAGTTGGCAGGCTGGACACCGGCAGGACGATGGTCGGGGCGGTCTGCCTTGCGGCCTGCTTGCGGCTGAACATGATCGAAGCGGAGAGCATGTCGGCCCACATAGCCTCGCCGAGCAGCACGTCGAGAACCGGAACATCGGTATCCCATTCGATCAGCGTAGGGCGCGGCCCGAGATGGCTGATGGCATGGTGATAGAGCCCCCACACAACTGGCGGCACACGAGAGCCGTGATCGTCGATCAGCACGGTGTCGCCGCCGACCTCATTGGTCGCGTGACCGGCAAGGTGGATCTCCCCGATGGCATCGGCGGGCAAAGCGTCGATGAAGGTCTTTGCGTCGTACTGGAGATTGTGCGCCGAAACCTGGACATTGTTGACGTCTAGAAGCAGGCCGCAGCCAGTTTGCGCCACCAGCTCAGCCAGAAATTCAGCTTCATTCATCGACGAGTCCGCAAACGCGACATAGGCGGACAGGTTCTCGATCAGCACACGTCGCTTCAACGTATCCTGGACGGTCGCCACGTTGCGCGCCACGATCGCCAGCGCCTCTTCGTCGTAGCGAAGCGGCAGCAGGTCGTTGAGATAGGCTCCGTCGGCAACGCTCCAGGCAAGATGCTCCGAAACGAGGTCAGGCTGGAACCGCTCGCAGACCTTGCGCAGCCTTTCCAGATGGTCGCGGTCCACCCCTTGTGCGCTGCCCAGAGACAGGCCAACACCGTGAACCGACAGCGGATATATCTGGCGCAGCCGTTCAAGCGCCTCGACGGTGGTGCCGTCGCCCATATAATTCTCGGCATGCACCTCGAGCCAGCCGGCGGAAGGCCTGCGGCTCAGCATTTCGCTGATGTGAGGAGAGCGAAGACCGATGCCCGCGGTTGCGGGGACGGCGATATCTTGAAACGCACGGGACATCGGTCTGCTCCATTCCTAGGGGTTGGCTCGAAGTCTGGCTGTTCAGGCTTTCGGCTTGTCGCTGCCGCCGGTGATCTTGGCGCAGCTGCCAGCTGGCACGTAGAGCCAGGAGTCCGGCTGGTTGTCGGCGGTCGAGGTGCCCGCGCATGAATGCGTCGCGGTCTGGCAGTCGTTCTGGCCGGCCTTGACGACGCCATAGCACTTCTCGAACGAGAAGTTGGGCTGAGCGGCCGGGCCGCTATAAGCTGCAGTTGCAGCAAGCGAGGTGGCGGCAGCGAGGGCCGATCCGATGAGGGTCTTGGTGTTGATCACGGTCATTTCTCCTGGTTGCGTTTCGAGGAAAGACTGACCTGGCGGCCTGTCTGCAAGCAGTGTCGTCCAACGCGTGATAAAGCTGAAATGCTGTCTCGGCATGGATTTGATACGCGGTCACTATGTTGAGGGGATAACGAGCAAAAAGCCCTCCGGCGGGGAACCGGAGGGCTTTGCGCCTGCACTTCGTGAGCGGAGCGAAGCAGGCGTGGCTAGGCGGAGGGAGGCGCCTAGACGTATCGATTTTTGCTGTCGACGACTGAGCTTTCGCTCAAGATCGGATGGTCGGCGAGAAGCCAGTCCTCGGCTCGCTGCCGTCCGCGGTCACGCATCTCGGTCAATTCGCCCCAGTCGGTCCAAGGCCTGGTAAAAGGTGCAGCGCTTGTTCTGTGATGACTGTCGAAGATGATGTGGACAGATGCAGAGTTCACGGCATTTGCAGCGAGGCGGTAATCCGCACAAGGGGTCATGCAGCCGGAGGGTTTGCCGCTGACGATGAGCCGATGCCCAGCCTCGACCGGCTGCACCGGCGGCAATGCCGAAAAGTCGCCTTCGCCCCAATACCTATCGCCGTTGATTTCCACGGCCGGGAAGAGGAATGGGACTGTCGCTCCCGCCAGGATGGCCTCGATCGACAATTGGTCGCCGGAGAAAATCGTCACGGCGTCGGTGCGGGCATTTGAAGCCAGGATGTTGAGCTTCAACTGGCAGCTATTTTTGTGCAACTCGGCAATGTCGATCGACTGTTCCAGGATCGATTTCAATGGATTGGCGATCGCGGCCACAGACATCGATGCGTGGCTGACGCGCCGCCAGAAATTGGTAAGCGCCGTCTTTGCCCCACGCCTGCCGCCCAAAGCCAGTCCGTAGGCAAGAACCGCTGCTTCCATGCCTCCGAAACCGGATGCGGTGATGCTGCGGAAGGAAAGGCGAGGTTCATCCAGCAAGCGATCGAGCACGCCCCAGACAAATGCGCCGTGCGCGTCGTTTGCCAGGGTAATGTCGATCAGCTGGCGGTCTTCCATCGCAGGTCTTGCGCCAGCGCTGAAGGCTTCGTCGGTTGCGGCCTGGATTTGCATCTTGGGTCTCCTCCCGAAACGCCACGCAGGGCGTTTGATGGAGACACTGCCGCATGATCCTCCATTAGCGAAATGCCAAGGTGGCATGAACTCCATAGGGAGATTGCATTGGCTGCAATCCCTTGCGCACCGCAAGGTTTTGCCAGGCTGGCGAGAATCCCGCAATCTCGCTTTGGAACGGAGGCCAAGACAGTCGCCGGCAGGCCTTCAGCACAAAGAGGAGCGTGTCAGCAACACAAGCTGTCCGCAGCGCACCGCCACGGGCGCCATGACGGACCGCTATCGACTTTATAGCCGCAGTGCATTGGCGCCAAAGCGAGCGTTGCGGCAGTCTCCGAAGCACGAACAGCCTCGTCTGCAACTCGGGACAAATCGGCATGGACATTCACCACATCCGCTACTTCCTGGCCGTGTGCGAGACACGAAACTTCACGCGGGCAGGCGAAAAGTGCAACGTCACTCAGCCGGCTCTGTCCCGCGCCATCCAGCAACTCGAGGAAGAGGTCGGAGGGCTGCTGTTTCGCCGCGAACGAAGCTTGACCCACCTGACTGACCTGGGTGTGCTGCTTCGCCCCCGTTTTCAGCAGATCCTCGACGAACTGACTGGAGTGCGCCAGGAGGCATCGAGGTTCCTGTGCCTGGAAAACGCCAACCTGAAGGTCGGCGTCATGTGCACCATCGGCCCGCGTCGCTTCACCGGCTTGCTGACCGACTTCAATCGGCGGCAGCAGGGCATCCAGCTGCAACTGGTTGAGGGCGTGCCGGCATCGCTCTCCCAACTTCTGGAGTCCGGCGAGATCGACGTCGCCATCATGGCGTCAAGCGACAGTTTCCCGGACCGCTTCGACGTCACACCGCTTTATCGCGAGCGCTTTGTCCTCGCCTTTCCAAACGGCCATCGGCTGGCCCGCAATGACAACGTAGCCATCTCCGAACTCGATGGCGAAAATTATCTCAGACGTCTCAATTGCGAGTATCGCGATCACCTCGCCGGTCTGTGCACGGATCGGGGCGTGAAGCTCAGGATCTCGTACGCCAGCGAACGCGAGGACTGGATCCAGAATATGGTGTCCGGAGGACTGGGCATCTGCTTCATCCCCGAATTCAGTGCGGTGATTCCAGGGTTGCAGGTCCGTCCCGTCATTGATCCTGAGGTCTGGCGGGAAGTATCCCTGGTTGTCGTTGCGGGACGCAGGTTCTCGCCTGCGGCGTCGGCTTTCGTAACCAGCGTCAAGGCGCATGGCTGGCCTGAGAGCGCAATCGCCCAGGCGATCCAAAAGACCGCTGCCTGAAGCAAAATCGAAGAATTAGGGGATCACACGGGGGCGGTTGCCGCGTGTGGTCCTGATGCAGTTGCCGTGGTCTACCATAGTTTTCAGGTATCGATTTCAGAGCCAGTCAGCATTTCTCTTTTCGGATCGCTCCGGTCACTCTCCCCGTCATGCCCCGCCTCCCGCGTTTGGGCACCGACAAAGGAGAAATACAAGATGGCTATCAAGAAACTCACCCTTGCATTTGCGGCAGGTCTGCTTTCGGCAACCGCTGGATTTTCCTCTGCTCCGGCCTTCGCCGGCGACTGCCCTGCCGGCCAAGCCGCAACGACCGATATTCAGGAACATCCCAGCAAACCGGTTGGCGTTGTCGACACGGTTCTCTCGGCCATCGATCTGAGCAGCAAGGGCGAGGCCTGGAAAGGCAATATGCTGCGTCTTCGCAAGCTCGTCGTTCAGCCAGGCGGCGTCGTGCCGTGGCATGAGCACAATCTGCGCCCGGCCAACATCCTCGTCATCGAAGGTTCGATCACCGAATACCGCAGCACCTGCAAGGTGGGCATCGAGCACCCGGCTGGCGATGTGACCGCCGAGTTCGGCCAGCTCGCCCATTGGTGGAAGAACAACGGCAAGGTTCCCGCCGTGCTCTATTCCGCCGACGTCTTGCCGCCCGCGATGCCCGACGACCACATGATGTGATCCGGACATTTCGGCGAACAGTCCCACCCTCAGCAACCGAAAGCGCGTCCTCAGGTGATTACCTGGGGACGTCCGGCCACGGAGCCTCGTCATGACAACCAGTGAACAGACAGAGACGGCACGGCTGCATACGGTGGCCGCCGACAGTTGGCGCTTTGGCCTTGTTGCGTTGATCGCATTTCTTACGCTTGTCGATCTGTTCGCCACCCAAGCAATACTGCCCTCACTGGTGATAAAATTCGGCGTCAGCCGTGCAACCATGGGCTTCGCCGTCAACGCCAGCACATTTGGTATGGCGGTGGCAGGTGTCGCCGTTGCCCTCTTCGGGCGCGGCATAGATCGCCGCAATGGCATCTGGATCAGCCTCGCCATCCTCGCCATCCCAACGACGCTGCTTTCGCAAACAGACAGCATCGTCGTCTTCGCCCTTTTGCGCGTGGCGCAAGGCCTGTGCATGTCGACCGCGTTCACTCTGACGATGGCCTACCTGGCAGAACATTTCTCCGCACGGCAGACGACCAGTGCGCTCGCTGCCTATGTAACGGGCAATGTCGCCAGCAATTTCTTCGGACGGCTGATGTCTGCCGCCGTCGCCGACACGTTCGGCATCTCCACCAACTTCCTGACCTTCGCCGCCCTCAATCTATTTGGCGCGGCGCTCGTCTGGTTCACGTTGCAAAAGACCTCCGCAACGATGCGCGCCGATACGATCGGTCAATCTGTTCGTGCGTCCTGGAAGGGCCCGCTGGAAAATGCCGAACTGCGCGCTTGTTTCGCGATCGGCTTCCTGATCCTCTTCGTCTTCATTGGAACCTTCACTTATGTGAATTTCCAGCTTGTCGCCCCGCCGCTGTCGCTGTCGCCGATGGCATTGGGACTGATCTATTTCGTCTTCCTGCCATCGATGTTGACCACGCCACTCGCCGGGCGTGTCACGGCCGGTCTCGGCCCGAGGATCGGCATCGGTGCAACGCTTGCGATGGCGATTGTCGGGCTGCTGCTGTTGCTCACGGCCAGCCTGCCGATCGTCCTTGCAGGGATGGCGCTCGTCGCTATGGGAACCTTCCTGGCGCAAGCGATAGCCACGGGGCACGTCAGCCGCACCGCCTCGCGCGATCGCACCGCCGCGAGCGGCATCTACCTGGCCTCCTATTATGCGGGTGGGCTCGCTGGCAGCTTCGTCATCGGACAGATTTACGACCGGATCGGGTGGACCGCATGCGTGGCCGTGCTCGCTGCCTTCCTTGCCGGCGCGATCGCAGTGGCGCGCGCGCTTCAACCAAAGTCGTGACACCCAAGACCGAAAAAATGGCTATTCAACAAAGGAGACTGACATGACCAACTACCTGAAGACCATGATTGCCGGAGCCGCCATACTGATAGCCGCAGTCATCCCGGCCGCCGCTTCTGATGGCGTTGTCACGGTGAAGAGCGACTATTCCGTCACTGAAACCGTCGCCCGCATCAAGAAGGATGTCCTCAAGAAGGGCATCAAGTTCTTCGGCGTCATCGACCAGGCAAAGCTTGGCAACAATGCCGGCAACGATGTCAGGCCGTCGCGGCTGGTGATGTTCGGCAACCCGGCGCTCGGCACGACCTTCATCACATCCAATCCCGAAGCCGGTCTCGACTGGCCGGTGCGCGTGCTGGTCTACCAGACTGCGGATGGCGCGGTTTACGCCGCCTATAGCGATTTCGACTGGATCGCCAAGCGCCATGGCATCACCGATCGCGCCCCGCAGTTCAAGATGGCGACCGAGGTCATCCAGTCCGTGACCTCGACGATCAGGAAGAACTGAGCGTGGGCAGGTGCCGGAGATCCGTCGCCCTGGCCTGGGAAAGGCTGTCTTCGCGCAGAGGCTATTGCGCGGCGGATAACGCCTTTGCACGCTCGCCGAACCACTTCTTCTGCGTGGCTTCGCGCACGAGTGCGCCAACCGCCGGCGAATGCCTGCGGCCGCGCACCGTGACGAGATTGACTTCGCGCCAGAATTCCGGCTCGGTGATCGGCAACGGCACCACTCCGGGGTGCTTGGCGGTATGCTCAGGCATGAACCCGAAACCAAGCCCGGCGGCGATCATCGCGAGTGTCCAATCGTCACGATCGCTCCAGTAAACGGGACTGACCGTGACACCCTGGTCGGCCAGAATAGCATCAGCATAACCGGCAAATTCACAATTGTTGCGGTGGATGTAGGTCTCATTGCTCATGTCCGTCACCCGCACGCTGCGCTGGTTGGCCATGCGATGGTTGAGATGAACAGCCATCACCATCTGTTCCTGAAACAACGGCAGGGAGTGAACTTCCTCATCGGGCACTTTTGACGGCAGCGCGTAAATAGCTGCCTCAAGGTCGCCTCCGAGCAGCCGCCGTCGCAAGCTCGGTGCATCGGCATCGCATAGATGAAGCTCAACGCCGGGATGGTGCGTGCGCACGGACGAGATGAGTTCGATGATTTCATCCGGAGCTATCGTGCTCATGATGCCGACCCGGAGAGGCGTTTTCTTGAGGTGCACATATTGCTCGGCGATCTCTTTTGCCTGCCGGGAGTTCTCGAAAACGCCTTCGAGATAGGTCTCGACCATGCGACCGAGTTCCGTCAGATGTGTAAAGCGTCGCTCGCGGTGAAACAGCGCGCCGCCGAACTCGTCTTCGAGCAGTTTGATCGCGCGTGACAGTGCCGGCTGCGTAACGTTGCACAGCTCGGCCGCCCTGGTGAAATTCAGTTCCTTGGCGACGGCCAAGAAATATCTGACCTGGCTGATCTCCACTGCGCGCTCTCCCCCAGCGGCTGGCATGCGGCACGACCCGCTTTGCCGCATGATCTTACTAGTTGCCCCAACGTCAAACAACCCGATCTGGTGATTGATGTCCCAGGCAACAGTTGACGATCCGACCGTCGGCTATCGAATCCATGTCTCAACGGCATTTCCGCTGTCTCTAGCCGCCCGCCATACTCGGCCTAGAAATCGAGACCCGGGCGTCAAGGCCCGTGCACGCAGCTTTTTGCAGGCCATTTCGGCCGCGGCTTCAACCGAAGGAAACAACGATGCTCAGAGGAAAGACGGCACTGATTACAGGCTCGACCAGCGGCATCGGCCAAGGCATTGCCGAAGCCTTCGCCGCGAAGGGCTGCAACATCGTTCTGAACGGGTTCGGCGATCCCGGCGAGATTGAGTTGCTGCGGGCAAAGCTTGCCGCGGACCATGGGGTGACTGTTCGCTACGACGGTGCGGACATGAGCAAGGGCAGCGCGATCACCGCGATGATGGACAAGGCAATCGCCGAGTTCGGCGCGGTCGACATCCTCGTCAACAATGCCGGCATCCAGCATGTCGCGCCGATCGATGACTTTCCGATCGAGAAATTCGAAGCAGTCGTGGCGATCGATCTGATGTCGTCCTTCTACACGATCCGGCGCGCGCTGCAGGCCATGAAAGAACGCAAATGGGGCCGCATCATCAATGTTGCGTCGGCCCACGCCCTTGTCGCCTCGCCGTATAAATCCGCCTATGTCGCTTCCAAGCACGGCGTTGCCGGTCTGACCAAGACGGTTGCGCTGGAGGTCGCCGAACAGGGCATCACCGTCAATGCGGTTTGCCCGGGATACGTGCTCACACCGCTGGTCGAAAAGCAGATACCGGATACGGCCAAGGCCCGGGGGATCACAGAAGAACAAGTGATCAAGGATGTGCTCCTGGCGGCGCAGCCGACCAAGCAGTTCGTGACCGTGGCCGAGGTCGCGGCCCTCTGCCTGTTCCTGGCCTCGACCGATGCGGCCTCGATCACCGGCGCCATTATCCCGATCGAAGGCGGCTGGACCGCTCATTGAACCGGCAGCGAGGAGAAAAGACCATGAACAAGATCACCCGAAACCCTCCGATCGCCGACCCTTTGCCGGAGGTCGCCCATCCGGCCGATGCTGCCGTTAAGCGGCAAACGGTGTTGGTGCTGCAAGGCGGCGGCGCTCTGGGTGCCTACCAGGCCGGTGTCTACCAGGCGCTCGTCGAAGGCGGAATAGAGCCGGATTGGGTCATCGGCACCTCGATCGGCGCCATCAACGCGGCGTTGATTGCCGGAAACGATCCAACGGTTCGGCTGGCGAGGCTTCAGGAATTCTGGGAAGGCGTCAGCCGTATCAGCCCTCTCGATGAGTTTTTCCGAATGATGGTGCCAAGCAATGTCTTCGCCAATATGGGCACCGTGATGCGGGGCATACCGGGATTCTTCGAGCCGAATCCAGGCGCCATGTTTGGAGTGAACCGCGAAGTGGGCGTCGAGAACGCCTCCTACTACACGACCGATCCGCTCAAGAGGACGCTGAATGACCTGATCGACTTCGACTATCTCAACCGGCGCCATACCCGCCTGACGGTCGGCGCAGTCAACGTCAACACCAGTGAACTCAAATACTTCGACACTCGAGAGATGACCTTGTCGGCGGCGCACATCATGGCGTCAGGCGCCTTGCCGCCGGCGTTTCCGGCGATCTGTATCGACGGCGAGCCTTACTGGGACGGCGGCATCTATTCGAACACGCCCATCGAGGTCGTGCTCGACGCGCGTCCGCGGCGCGACTCGCTGATCTTTGCCGTCAACATGTGGCAGCCTCGCGCCACCGAGCCCAAATCGATCTGGCAGGTCATGGGCCGGCAGAAAGACCTTCAATACGCCAGCCGTGGCCGGAGCCATGTTGCGAGACAAGAGCAACTGCATCGCCTGCGGCATGTCGTGCGTGAAATGGGAAAGCTGGTTCCCGAGGAGCGGCGTGAGGATCCGATGTTCAAGGAACTTGCTTCCTACGGCTGCCCGTCGGTCATGCACCTTGTGCGGCTGCTTTCGCCACGCCTGGACGGCGAGGACCACACAAAGGACATCGACTTCACCCGCGTCGGCATCCGCACGCGCTGGCAGGCCGGCTACGAGCACGGCCAGCGCGTCCTCTCGGAGAAGCCGTGGGAATGCGACGTCGACATGCTGCAGGGCATCGTCATCCACGAATCGCAAGAGTGATCGGTTCGATCGCGGCGCCGAGAAGAAAGACGGAGAATATTGATGCAGATCATCGCTCCAGGAATGCGGCTGGTTCCGGAAGCTGTGCTTGCCAACAATGCCGCGCTTTTCCGCACGATAGCGGAGACGCCATCGCACGCGGACAGCACTCGGCACCGCGTGGTCATCGTCGGCGGCGGCGCTGGCGGACTCGAGTTGGCAACGCGGCTTGGCAGCAAATTCGGCAAGCGACGGCTTTCCGTAACGCTTGTCGATCGCAACCGCACACATATCTGGAAGCCGCTTCTGCACGAGGTGGCCTCGGGCACGTTGAACCCGTCGAACGATGCGGTGGAATACATCGCACATGCCAGCACACACCACTATCGCTACCGGATCGGCGAAGTCGTCGGCATCGACCGCGCCAAGCGCCAAGTCTTTGTGGCGCCGAGCTTCGACGACGATGGCAGACAGATCATTCCGCCACGCGTGCTGGGCTACGACACGCTGGTGCTGGCCGTGGGCAGCGTCAGCAACGATTTCGGCACGCCGGGGGCGGCGCGTCATGCCATCGCGCTCGATACCGCCGGTCAGGCCGCCCGCTTCAACAGGCGCATGATCGACGCGTGCCTGCGTGCCAATGCGCAATACGAGCAACTGTCACCAGGTCAGCTCCACTGCGTCATCGTCGGTGCCGGAGCCACCGGCGTTGAACTGGCCGCCGAGTTGCACAAGTCGATGCGGGAAATCGCCTCGCACAATCTCGACGACATCGATTTCGAGAGGCTGATCCGCATCACCATCGTCGAAGCGGGACCGCGCATCCTGCCGGCTTTGCCGGAACACCTTGCGCGCTCTTCTGCGCACCGGCTTGTAGATCTGGGCGTTCAGATCCGATGCGGCATCAAGGTCACCGAAGTGACAGAAGCCGGTGTCAGGCTTGACGAGAAGCTGTTCGTTCCGGCCGAACTCGTCGTGTGGTCCGCCGGGATCAAGGCGCCGGATTTTCTGAAAGGGCTCGATGGCCTCGATACAGATCGCATCAACCGCTTGGTCGTGGATGAGACGCTGCGGGCGAAGGGAGACGAAAATGTGTTTGCGATCGGCGACTGCGCGAGTTGTGTATTGCCCGGCGGCGAAGGCCCCTTGCCGCCGCGCGCCCAGACGGCCCATCAGCAGGCCGATCATATGGTCAAGGTGATCGCGGCACGCCTCAAAGGGCAGGCGGCGCCGACGTTCCGTTACCGCGATTACGGTTCTCTCGTTTCACTGGCGGATTACGGCTCTTTCGGCAGCCTGATCGGCGGACTGAAGGTCGAGGGTCTGCTTGCCCGGCTGATGTATCGGTCGCTCTACAAGATGCATCTCAAGGCGGTGCACGGGACCTTCAAGACGGTGCTGGACACGGCAATCGGCTTCCTGTCACGCCGCGCCAGGCCGCGAGTCAAACTGCATTGAGTCGCGGAAGGCCGAGCATATGTACTCCTGGGCTGTCGATAGCGATGATAGAGACGCGCAACCTTGCGGGATGAATGGCGGATGCTTTCCGAAGAGAGTCCTCGTCGCGGCGGCTCACGTTTCAAGAGGTCGAACGGCCAAAAGGCACAATGGGCCGACAAGTGGTCTGCGGGCTTTTCGACCTTCGCTTCAGATATCACGAATATGCTGTAACGATTCGTCTCAAGATATCGAACAGAAGATGAACCTCCGCAGCTTCGATGCACGCAAGGCATCGACTCCATGCAGGAAAAGCATGGCCGTGCTCACGGGGCTTCAATGATAGGCTGTATGCAAATTGTGAAAGTCCAGACATGGCCGCCGACGAACAGCCAATGACATTTGAACAGTCCGTTCAGGCTGCCATAGAACTCGATGCTCCTCTCAACGAGCGGCTGGCGGTGATCGCGAGTGCAGTTCGCCGACTGAATTCGGATTTCGCTGACGCGGTTGACCGGCTGGTAGCGCGCCTCCGGGAGCAGGGGGCCGGGGCAAGTGCTCCCGCTCCCGGCGATGTCATGCCCGTATTCCTGCTGCCTGACGACGAGGGCAGGCTCGTGAGTCTGTCTGAAATCCTTGCTCACGGGCCGGCCGTCATAACCTTTCAGCGCGGACATTGGTGTCCCTATTGCCGCTTGAATGCGATCGGCATCGTCGAGGCCCAACAGGAGATTGCGACACTGGGCGGCCAGGTCGTGGTGATCATGCCGGAGCGGCGCAAATTCGCAAAGGCGATGAAGGCATCGGTTGGTGCGCAATTTCCTTTCCTGACCGATATGGACAATGGCTACGCCTTGTCCCTCAACCTCGCGATTTGGGTTGGAGCCGAGATGGAGCGGTTGATGGGCCTTGGCCTCGATCTGCCGAACTATCAGGGCAACAACAGCTGGTTCCTGCCGATCCCGGCTACCTTCGTTGTCGGAACTGATGGCATCATCACAGATCGGTTCGTCGATCCCGATTACCGTCGGCGAATGGACATCGACGACTTGATCGCCGCACTCAGGCGGGCTCGCTAACGCCAAATGTCGACCAGTCGGTCGATCGCAGGAGGTTGAGGAGCGTCATGGCCACCTGTGAGCGATGTCGGCCGGCGACCGCATATACGGCGACGATCCGCGAAACATCCAGATCACGCAGTTTGAGTCGGCGGACGTTGGGCGAGCGGGGTGCAGTCGTGGAGACAAAGCCAACGCCCGCATTGGCTTCCAGCAGCGCCAACAGGTCCTGATCGGTTTCAACCTCATGTGCGCTGCGAGGCGAAATTCCTCTGGCCGAGAGACCGCGCGACAGATCTTCGCTCGTTTCCCAGTCGATCCGACTGAGCACGGGCTCCGCGGCCAACTGGCTTAGCGCGACGTCCGCCTCGTTTCGGCGGGCAAGAGGGTGATCGGAGTTCACGACGAGTTCGATCCCTTCCTGGAAAAGCGGCCATGCGTCGAGCCGATCCCACGCCTGTCCCAGCGGGCCGGCAACCGCCAGTTCGACCTCGCCATTCTTGAGGGCTTCGATGACAGCGGTCGGCGAACCGCGACTGATCTTGAGATGCACTCCAGGGTAGGCTCGGAAAAGCTCGGTGAAGGGTGAAACCAGCAGCGCTATGTTGATGCTGTTGGAAATGGTGACGTTGAGTGGAGCGACGTCGCTGCTTTGCACTGCCTTGGCAAGAGATTTCGCGGAGGTTGCAGCATCGTAACATTGTTGCAGCAGGGGCAGCATGCGCCGGCCAAGCTCGGTCAGATGGGAATGCTGGCGCTCGCGCCGAAGCAGCTCCCCACCCAACTCGTCTTCCAGGGTCTTGATGGCACGCGTCAGGGCCGGCTGCGTGACATTGCACTCTTCCGCTGCTCTGGTGAAATTAAGCGTGTTGGACAGGGCCAGAAAATAGCGGACCTGCTGCATCTCCATGAGTTTTCGCCCCCTCAGCGAAACGATCAATCATGAACTACGACATGTTCGCAGACTAATGCAATGGAAGGCTTGCGGCAAAGGAAGCTTAACAAGTGTGTACTATTGGGGTCGAGGCTTGTCTGGAATCTGGATTGTTCCGAGGCGCAAGTCAATTTCGAACGTGCGTCGCCATGATTTGCGCCGATGTTCTCATGCAAATCCGGCTCGTCACGTCCCAGGCGCAAGGGGCCGACACCAAGCGAGCATTTGCTGGCGATATTGTATCCGGTTTGAATCTCGACGTTCAAACCGCGCGTCCCCTGGCGGCGTCAACTTTCTGCACAATCGGATGGCCCTGAACGCAGCAGCAGCAAAGTTCCCGGCAAAAACAAAAAAATCTGACTAGAGACGTGTAACGACACCTCCGTTCCGCCGAACCTTGATAACGGGGAAATTCTTCCCCGCGAAAAAGGTAGGAGAACACTATGTTGAAATCGCTATGCGCAGCCATCGTTCTTTCCGCTGTCGGTGCTCTGCCGGCGATGGCTGACGATGCCATGATGAAATGCGACGATGCGTCGATGATGAAGATGCAGGCTGACATGGACGCGATGACCGGCGAAGCAATGAAGCCGCAGAAGGAAGCGGCAATGAAAGAGATGGAAATGGCCAAGGACGCTATGAAGGCTAACAAGGCGGACGATTGCATGATGCACATGGATATGGCCATGAAAGCAATGAAGAAGGGCTAAGCATATCTTATGCCTGCGACGGGGCCCGTTCGCGGGCTTCGTTTCTCTGGCCGAAAACCTCCGGCACCTTCGCTGCAAGGAGAGCTGGCCGCGTGCAGCGGTTCCTAAAAGCCGATGTCGATATCGGGAGTCATTGGTCCGGCACCTTGGGCGGCTCGATTACGACCAAGCGAATGAGCCGTTCGCGATCGACGGTGGCGGTGCTGGACGTCCCAAGATGCCTCTGCAGCATATCGAGGGCTGCGGCCTTGGACCGGCGAAAGCGGCTCGCAGATGAAAGCTTCCCGCGTTTCGAGCCGACGTTTTCAGGCTGAAGTACGCGGCTCTTGCGGAAGTGATCTATCGATCCGGACGGACGCCTTCAAGCGGCGCCGGAGACCTTTCTCCGCGGATCGCGCGGAGGTCAGTGGGCGTCGTGATCGGCGACGAGGTCGCAGCGCCCGTCCGGCGCGAAGAACATGCCTTGGCCGGAGACCTCTTTCCACCAGCCGTTTCCAGACGCGGACCGACGCAGGCTGACGACGCCGAAACGCCATGCGCTCTTGTCGCCCTGGTAGGGCTGCACGGAGAACAAGTCGTCGTAGGTCGGCACCGGCCAGGTATGGTCCAGCACGTCCCAGTCGGCCATCCTGCCGCCGAGCCACATGTCGAAATGATCTCTGATCCTGGTTGCTGGCGGATTCGGATAGAGCGCGATCAGATGGGCCGTCCCGTCGGGATCCAACCTGGCGGGCAGCGATTCGACGATCCGCCGCAAAAGGTCGGTGCCGTTGAGGCCGCCGCTCCAGAAATTGTCTCCCGCCCTGGCCGCTGCGTCGGGGGCGTAGGGCGGATTGGCCAGCAGCAGATCGCAGGTCCCGTCGATCGAATCGAGGAGGTCGCTCAAGACGAATTGAGCGTTGCGCTTTCCGTTGAGCAGTGCATTGAACGTGGCGAATTCGACGGCGCGCGGATTGACGTCTGCGCCGACCACCGACGCGCAGTGGTCCGCCGCCAGCAGCGCGTGAATACCGGATCCCGTTCCCAGGTCGATGGCGCGCCGCCGCCGACTTCGCTTGACCAGGCCGCCGAGCATGAAGCTCTCGCCCCACAGCCACATGATCTGGTTGATCGCGGTATTCTTGGCCGCATGGTCGGTCACGATGTAGCTACCGTAGCATGGGAACAGACACACGTTCGCCTGCAGGAGGCCGTTTGCGCGCTCGATCAGCCGCATGTCGAGCGCCGTGTCGATGAAGCTCGATGAGACCTGTCTGGCGAGAAGGTCCGCGTCGACCGGCTGGCCGTCGATGAAAAGCGAAACGAGGTTGTCGACCGGATCGTCGGCACGGGGGGACCAACCGGGTCGCATCGCAGCCCAGAAATTCACGCCCAGGCGGGGGAAGACACCCAGCCGTCCGGCGCAGTTGGCGAGATCGAAGCCGCGACTGCGCAATACCATGACGAACTGGGCCATGCGCTCGCGCGCCACCGGGACCGGTGCGGGAATATCGCGGCAAACCGTCGGCAGGGTGGGACTTGCGGACGGTTCGAGTTCGGCCTGCAGAAGGGCAATCAACTCGGCTTTGCGGGCGACGAGCGCCGATTTCAATTCCGCGTCGATGGCCCCCACGGGAGCATTGCACTTAAGCCGGGAATCTTCGACCCATAGGTTCACCTTCCGGCTGCGCAGATCCGAAAGAAGCGTGCTGGCGTCCATCATCGACCACCGAGGCCCTGCCTGTCCGGCGTATTCCGGCGGAATATTGTGCGGTGGCAGCACGGCCGGGGCAATCGGGCAGACGGGCTACCCCGGATCCGCACGCTACCCTTTGGAGGGACCACCTCGGGGCTCCCGAGGGCGGGCGCCCCGAGGGATGCAACCGAATCGCGATCGGGACCGAGAGCCTACCCGACCAGCGCACCTAATGGCGGCTTTTGGTTTGTGCCCAGTTACCGCCATATTTGGCTCGATGAGCCAGAACGCGCCGTGACGGGAAACCTTCCAATCTTTGCCAGATCGCCAGAAAGAGCGACGGGAAGACGATCCGCGAGAACCGGACCTTCCGAGATCACAAGACTGCAAAAGCCTGGCTCCGCCAACGTGAAGCCGAGTTGAATGACCCGAAAACATTCAAGGCCGCCACCCAAGACGTAAAGACTTTGGGTGACGTCGCCTACAACAATGTTGTATCCACTACAACAAAGCCTGAAAAAGGCAACAATGCGGTACAACAAGTTACAACATATGGAAGCCCTCAAACCCACAGAACTCTACGGAAAAGCCCAGAACGCAAGGGCTCGCGTCATGTCCGTCGCGCCCATGATGGACTGGACGGACCGGCATTGCCGGTTCTTCCATCGCCAGCTGACGCGCCGGGCGCTGCTTTATACCGAGATGGTGGTGGCAGATGCTGTCATCCATGGTGCGCGTGAGCGGCTGCTTGGCTTTGACGAGACCGAACATCCGGTCGCGCTCCAGCTCGGCGGCTCCGATCCGCAGAAACTGGCCGAGGCGGCGCGCATCGGCGAGGCGTTCGGTTATGACGAGATCAACCTCAATGTCGGCTGCCCGTCGGACCGCGTCCAGTCGGGCACGTTCGGCGCCTGCCTGATGAAGGTGCCTGACCTCGTCGCCGACTGTGTTGCGGCGATGAAGGCCGCGGTAAAGATCCCGGTGACCGTAAAATGCCGCATCGGCGTTGACGAGCAGGATCCCGAGCCCGCGCTCAACGCGCTGACCGACGGCGTGTTCGCGGCTGGCGCCGACGCGCTCTGGGTGCACGCGCGCAAAGCCTGGCTGGAGGGGCTGAGCCCGAAGGAAAATCGCGATATCCCGCCGCTCGACTATGACAGGGTCTATCGTCTCAAAGCGGGAAAACCGAATAAATTCATCGGCATCAATGGCGGTATTCAATCGCTCGATGAGGCTGCCCGTCACCTCGACCATGTCGATGGCGCCATGCTTGGCCGCGCCGCCTACCACACGCCGGGCATTCTGGCGGGCGTCGATGCAGCGTTTTATGGGAATGAACCCGGCGCATTCGATTTTGCCGCGCTGATTGATACGATGGCCGACTATGCCGCGCGCCATATCGCGCAGGGCGGCCGGCTCGGCCACGTCACCCGCCACATGGTTGGGCTGTTCCACGGCCTGCCTGGCGCGCGCCGCTTCCGGCAGATTCTGTCGACCGACGCAACGAAACCCGGTGCGGGACCGGATGTGCTGAAGGCAGCGTTCGCTGCCGTCGATTTCGACCGTGTTGAAAAGGCCGCTTGAGCGGTTCAGTCGCGCAAAATCATCCGGTCGCCGCGCACGTCGAAACCCGACAGCGAGCCTATAAAATTCATGCCGAGCAGGCTCTGGCTGAGCGTGCCAGGGGCTGCGACCATGACCTGCATGTTCTTGCGTACGATGCCACCGATCGCCAGTTCGTCGGTGCGCACCGACGCCGCGCGCGCCATGCCGTTGGCGGTCGAGACCGGGACGGTGAAGCTCAATGCTGCCGGGTTGAAGCCGGCGGCTTGCGCGTCTTCGGCCGTCAGCACCGTGCTGGTCGCGCCGGTGTCGACCACGGTTCGGATCGGCGCACCGTTAATGGTGATGCGGGCTTCGAAATGGCCGCTGTCGGCCTTGTCCAGGGTCACGGTCGCATGGCCGTCCTCAACGCCCAGCGCCAGCGGGCTGCCGGGAACGAGGCCGGCCGTCACCCGGCTGGCGAAATCCTGCAACTCGTAGCGGTACTGGTAGCCGGCGACGAGCGCCAGCACGATCACGGCCCACGTGCCGAGATTGCGGGCCATGGCGCCGAGCGGCCTGCCGGATCGGATGAGGCCGGCGCTGACCAGCACGCCGATCGCCCCCAGCCAGACTAGCCGGCTGAAATCGAAGTTCTCGATGCCGAACGTGCTGCCGGCGTCATTGTTGACCATCAGCAGCACCAGCCCGATGCCGATTGCCGCCATCACGATCCAGAACAGTCGGTTCATTGGGGCTGCCGTTTCACGAGAGGACGTCGCGCTCGCGCGCCATGCGGGTGCGGCGTGTTTCCCGGCGCGGCCGGCGCTCGACCGTTTCCAGCCGGGCCGGCAATTCAGCCATGACGTCGCGACGGGTTTCCGGCGTCATGCCCAACCAGGCGCCGATTTCATCGCGCGTGCGGCCGCAACCGAAACAGAAGCCGGTTTTCATGTCGATCGAACAGACCAGGATGCACGGGGATTCGATGGCCGTCATGATGTTCTCTTGGGGATTCTCTTTGGAGATCCCTTGCCTCGCTTCCACATGGTGCAACGGCAAAGCCAATGCAAGCCCTCCGGATTTCGCCGCCGGCAGCTGCTTTTGCGGCACGGCCCAGTGTTGCGGCTTGGTGGTTGTGCCACCCGCGCAAGGCGGCTATGCCGCTTGGCAATTCATCGGACGAGCACCGACGCCATGACCAGCGCACTGCCTTTTGACGATTTCCGCGATCTGCTGGCGAACCTGCCGCCGGCTGACGAGACGCCCGAAGCGCGCGTGCGCACGCTGTTTGCCAAGGCTGACAAGCCGGCGGGCTCGCTCGGCCGCATCGAGGACATCGCGGCCTGGCTTGCCGCCTGGAGCGGGCGCGCGCCGCCGGCGGTGAACCGGCCGCTGGTGGCGATCTTCGCCGGCAACCATGGCGTCACCCGTCACGGCATTTCGCCGCGCGCTGTCGCGGCGACGGCCAATGGTGTCGAGCTTTGCGCCGCCGGTGGTGCTGCGATCAACCAGGTTTGCATCGCCAACGACCTCGGCCTCAAGGTGTTCGACCTGGCGCTGCACATTGCGACCGCCGATATCACCGAGGACGCGGCCCTCGATGAGCGCGGCTGCGCCGCCACCATGGCCTTCGGCATGGAAGCCATCGCCGGCGGCGCCGACCTGATCTGCCTTGGCGATCTCGGCGTCGGCAACTCCACCGTCGCGGCAGCCTTGTGCGCGGCCCTGTTCGGCGGCAGCGGCGCCGACTGGGTCGGTCCGGGATCGGGTGCAGACGCGGCCATGCAGGCGCGCAAGGCGGGAGTGGTCGATGCAGCCCTTGCCTTCCACGGCGCTGCTCTCAAGGACCCGCTGGAGGCACTGCGACGCGTGGGTGGCCGTGAGTTCGCTGCCATCGCCGGCGCCATAATCGCTGCCCGGATGCAGAAGATGCCGGTGCTGCTCGACGGCTTTGCCGCGACCGCCGCCGCCGCTGTGCTGCACGCAGCCAATTCCACTGCGCTCGACCATTGTCTGCTGGCCAGCCTGTCGCCGGAGCCCGGCCAAAGGCGCGCCGCCGAGCGGCTCGGCCTCAATCCGCTGTTCGATCTCGGCGTCAGCCACGGCGAGGGGGTGGGGGCAGCGCTGGCCGCCGGCCTGGTCAAGGCCGCCGCGCTTACCAGTTCGGGCATGGCCGCAGCGGTCAAAGGCTAAGCGACTCCGGCGATCAGCGCCGCCGCGCCGCCGCAGCCACCGTATTGGTCGGCAGGGCCGGCAATTCCTCCATCACCCGGCTGAGCGGGAAGATGGCGATCGCCTCTGTGCCTTCACGCAATTTGGACTGAAGTTCGAATTCACCGCCATGCATGGCGAGCAGGCCCTGGACAATCGGCAGCCCGAGCCCGGTGCCCTGTTCGGCGCTCTTGATGGCGATCGAGCCCTGGCCGAAGGCTGACAGCACGATCGGGATTTCGTCTTCCGGAATGCCCGGCCCGTTGTCCTTGACCGAAATGTATTGGCCGCCGCCCGCCGTCCAGCCGACGCGCACACGAACTTCGCCGCCGGTGGCGGTGAATTTGATGGCGTTGGACAGAAGGTTGAGGATGATCTGACGCACCGCGCGTTCGTCGGCAAAAAGGCGCGGCAAGGCGGTTTCAAAATCCTGGACCATGCGGATGTCCTTGTTGCGCGCCTTCAGCTCCATCATGTGGCAGCAATCTTCGGCGATGTTGAGCAGCATCACCGGCTCCTCGTTGAGCTGGTAGCGGCCGGCCTCGATGCGCGACAGGTCGAGGATTTCGTTGATCAGGTCGAGCAGATGCTGGCCGGAATCGTGTACGTCGCGGGCGTAGTCGCGATAGGTGGGGTTGCTCATCGGCCCCAGCACCTCATTGGCCATCACTTCCGAAAAACCGAGAATGGCGTTGAGCGGGGTTCTCAACTCATGGCTCATCGAGGCAAGAAAGCGCGACTTCGCCAGATTGGCGTCTTCGGCCCGCCGACGGGCTTCGTCCGACATCGATTTCGCTGTCTCCACCTCGGCGAGCAGCGCGTCAGTTTCGGAGCGGAACGACAACAACATCAGCGACGATTGGTTGAGATGGCGCGCGATGTAGGCGAAGAACGGCAGCGCCGCGACCAGCAGTGCGACCATCATCGTCTCGACCGACATCCACAGTTTTGATTCGGCATAGGCATAGACCGCCACCGGAATGACGAAGGTGGCGAGCAGCGAGCCGCGCAAGGACGACGCCGTAATGGCGGTCGCGGCCATTGCCAGCAGCAGCACCATCGCCTTGATCACCGGGAAATAATCGATCTGGCAGGCGGCACAGCCGAGCCAGGCGAACCAGGCCCAGCCGAGGCCGCACAGCGAATGGCCGATCAGAAAAACCCGGCGTGTCACTAAAGGGTCGAGTTCGGCCGCTTCGGTGCGTTCGACGCGCCGCGCCATGAAGGCAACGATCGAATAGCAGATCAGCGTGAACAGCGCCCAGATGCTGATCTGCTTGTCCATGCCCGCCAGCAGCCCGCTCGCCGCGATCACCAGCACCAGAAGCGGAATGACGGTCGCACGTCCCATCATGGCGCGCGCATGCAGCCTCAGGAGCTCGCGGTCGAAGTCGAGATTGCCGACCTGTTGCGAAAGACGGTCGCGAGTCTTGCGCACCGCGCGCGCCACATCGCTGTTGCGGTGCGGTTTCCTGCGGTCCACAATGAATTTATCCGCTGTGTTCGAGCGTAGCAGAGGCATGGAAACTTCAATTTATGCGCGCAGCGATCTTAATTCGTTAAGCTACGTTCGAATGATTAAGAGACTGTTTGCCATATGAGCCGTTCGTGGTCGCCAAGGCCGCGCCGGCGATACTATCCGCCGCCACCGCGAAGCCTGTGGCGCAAGACGCTGGACTACGGGCTGACGATCATCCTGCTCGGCCTGCTGATCCTGGTCGCAGCGCGGCTCGACCGCTTCGAGACGCGCAAGGCGGAGGGCGCTGCGATCGTCAATGACGGCGATTCACTCACGCTTGGCACTGAGCGCATCCGCATGCGTGGCATCGATGCTCCGGAATACCGGCAGATATGCCGCAAGGACGGCGCCGACTATGCCTGCGGCAGGCTGGCGCGGCAGGCGCTGGTGCGGCTGATATCCGGCAATCCGGTGACCTGCAGCGGCTGGCAGCGCGACCGCTACGGCCGCCTGCTCGGCGACTGCAAGGCCGGCGGCAAGGACCTCAACCGGGCCCAGGTCGAGGCCGGCTGGGCCATTGCCTATGGCGACTACGAAAGCGAGCAGGCCGTTGCCCGCGCCGGCAAGGCCGGCATCTGGGCCGGCACCTTTGATGCCCCGCAGGACTGGCGCGAAAGCCACCATGAGGGACCGGCCGAAAGACGGCACGGCACGCTGGCTTCGATCGGCGACGCCTTGCGCGAAATCTTTCGCTTCTGGTGAGGACCGCGCCATGTCCTATAGTCTGTCGGCAAGATCGGGAGGATTGAGATGAAACTGTTTGACGGTGGCCGCGCCCCCAATCCGCGGCGTGTCAGGGTCTTCCTAGCCGAGAAAAGCATTGAGGTGCCGCTGGTGCCGGTCGACATGGGCGCAATGGGTCACAGGCAGGAGCCGGTCAGTTCGCGCAACCCGCTGCAGCGCTTGCCGGTGCTCGAACTCGACGACGGCAGCATCATCACCGAGTCCGTCGCCATCTGCCGCTATTTCGAGGAACTGCATCCAGAGCCGCCACTGTTCGGGCAAGGCGCGCTCGGCAAGGCAAAGGTCGAGATGTGGCAAAGGCGCATGGAGCTCAATCTGCTCAGTTGCGTCGCTCAGGCCTTTCGCCACATCCATCCAGCGATGAAGGAGTGGGAAATTCCGCAAATTCCTGAGTGGGGCGAGGCCAACAAGACGAAAGCGGTCGAGTTCCTGAACCTGCTCGACACCGAACTGGCAAACCGGGAATTCGCCGCCGGCGATAGCTATTCGATTGCCGACATCACCGGCATGATCGCCATCGATTTCATGAACCCGGCGCGCATCAAGGTACCGGACGAGTGCACCAATGTGCTGCGCTGGTATGCGGCAGTCTCCAGCCGGCCGAGCGCCTCTGCCTGAGATGGAGACGAACCTCGAACGCTTGACGGCAAAGATCCGCGCCTGCCGCATCTGCGTCGACAATCCGGTGGGTCGGCCGCTGCCGCACGAGCCGCGTCCGGTGCTGCTGCCCTCATCCAGCGCCCGTATCCTGCTTGCCAGCCAGGCGCCGGGCACCAAGGTGCATTTATCCGGCATGCCGTTCACCGACGCCTCAGGAGACCGTTTGCGCAGCTGGCTGGGTGTCAGCGCGGGCGAATTCTATGACACGGAAAAATTCGCCATCGTGCCGATGGGTTTTTGCTTTCCCGGCCAGGATGCCAAGGGCGGCGACCTGCCGCCGCGCCGCGAATGCGCGCCGACCTGGCGCGCGCCGCTGATGGCGCTGATGCCGCAGATCGATCTCGTGCTGACCGTCGGCTCCTACGCGCAGGCCTGGCATATGGGCCCGGCTCGCCGGGCGTCACTGACTGAAACCGTGATGAACTGGCGCGCCATCTGGGACGCTGCGGTAGGTCCCAAAGTGCTGCCGCTACCGCATCCGTCATGGCGCAACACAGGCTGGCTCAAACAGAATCCGTGGTTTGAAATGGATTTGCTGCCCTTCCTGAGATCGGAAATCCGCTATCGCACTGCTTAAGCTTTAAGCAAGATATCACTCGCTTTTGTGCCATTCGGCAGAATTTCTTTCTTGTGAAAGGCCTAAATAAGAGGGAGTATAGCCAATCTATTCCCAAAGCGCGCCGCGCCCGAGGGAACGCGGCCTGCACCAGGGAGCACCTCAATGGATCGCCTCGACAGAAAAATTCTCCGCCTCCTGCAGGAGGACGCGACGCTCGCGGTTGCCGATGTCGCCAAGAAAGTCGGCCTGTCGACGACGCCCTGCTGGCGCCGCATTCAGAAGCTCGAGGAAGAGGGCGTCATCAAGCGGCGCGTCGCCATTCTCGACCATGAGAAGGTCAATGTACGCGTCACGGTCTTCGTGTCGATCCGCACCAATTCGCACAGCCATGAATGGCTGCGCCGCTTCTCCGAAGTCATCCAGGAATTTCCCGAAGTGGTCGAGTTCTACCGCATGAGCGGCGACGTCGACTATCTCCTGCGCGTGGTGGTGCCCGACATCGCCGCCTACGACGCCTTCTACAAGCGGCTGATCGCCAAGATCGAGATCCGCGACGTGTCGTCGTCCTTCGCCATGGAGCAAATCAAATACACGACCGAAATGCCGCTGGACTACATGGTGCTGGACAAGGAATCGGGCGCCAACGCTGCTTGAGGCTCAACCCGCTAGTTCTTCTTTTTGTTAAGAAAACTCCACGGCGAGTTGACCGGCAGCGTTATCGTGTCCGGCACGGTGTCGACAGCCACCACCTCGGCCTTGCGCACGGTATAGCCGGACTGGATGATGCTGACGCCGTCGAGAATGAAAAGCTGGCTCTTCTCCATGCCGGGCTGCAAGGCGCCGGTCACGGCAACTGATTCATAGGCTTCCGACATCTTGTAGGGATGGGCCGGCGTCACCAGCACGATCTGGTTCGGCGGCGGCGTCGGCATGTGGCTGCAGGCGCCCGTCCACGGCACCAGAAGGAATTGGTAGACGAGGTCGCCGTCGCGGTCGACCGGCAATGCATAGCCGGATAATTGTATCGTCTTGTCCTGCAGATTTGTAGACAGAGTCTCGCCATGATCGGGCAGTTTTGCGGCGATCATCGGCAGGCCGGCATCCTCGGCCACCGCTTGTGTGGCCGGACGCAGATCCTTCCAGAAGATGTGCGCGGTTTGGCCCGACGCGTTGGTAGCGATGAACGCCAACAACGCGGCTGCAAGCGCCGGGGTCGATTTGAGAGGACTGCTCATTCGTTGCTTCCTTTGGGCAGAAGTAAAGACGCCGTGGCCGATCGCGTCAACGCTTGAGCCGCATCACATGTCTGCGGGAGCCGGCCATGCCGATCTCATGAAACCCGCGAACGGCAAACATGTCGCGAAATCCCATGAAACGGTAGCTCGGCGATGCCGGGTCGACGGGGTAGGCCTCGATCGTGCTGGCGCCCTTGGCAAAGGCGTGATCGATGGCGGCGTCAAGCAGCGCTGCCGCCAGCCCGCCGCCGCGCAGCTCTCTTGGAACATAGAAGCAGACGATCGACCAGATGCCGGTCTCGCCACCGTCCTGGTGCGACGACAAATTGCGGTAGGTCTGGCGTGGCGCGACCGAGCACCAGCCGACAGTCTTGCCATCGAGCTCGGCGAGAATGCCGACCGGCGTCCGGCGTCGACGAGCGCCATCATGGCCCGTTTCAGCTCGGTGCTCTGGACGTGCTCGCGGCGGCCGGGCAGGGGCCGCCAGGCCATGCACCAGCAATATTTCGGGCCGCCCTGCGCTTCGAAGAGCCCCTCGAAATCAGTTCGCGTCTTTCGCGTCACCGCGCTGAACCGGACTTTGTCCAGGTCAGGCTTTTCTGGCGGCGATCCGCTCGAGCGTCTTGGCATTGCTCAGTTCCCGCACCGCGTCCTTGCCGATCCAGCGCGCTGTCTTGTCCGGTGACATAGCGAGCTTCTGCGCGACGGAAAGGGCAGCGCCATGCATCTCCATCGAGCGCTTGCCGATCGAACGAAGCGCCCAGTTTACCGCCTTCTTCACGAAATTGCGGCCATCGGTGGCGTGCGCTTCAATGATCGGCAGGAAGCCGAGGAAAGTCGCTACCGGCTCTTGCTTCCGGTGAACGACAGACCAGGCCATCATGGCAAAGGCCGTGCGTCGAACGAACTCCCGTTCGTCCGCCGCGAACTCTTCGATCAGTTCCTTCCAGGCGTCCGTGTCGACGAAGAGATCGGAGACGCCGTCAACGACATCCCAGGAATCGAAGGACGCTGCCCATTGCCTTGCATCCGCTGCGGAAAAGCGCTTCGGGTCGGCCGTGACGGAAGCGATGAACTGCGCCTCCGTGATGCCGGTCTGCCAAAGCTCGAAGGCTCGCTCGTGGTTGCGCTTGATCTTCCTGGCGATCTGCCGCTGCATGCCATGCGAAATGCCGAGCGCCCGCTCGATCTTGATGCCATAGCGCAGCATGCCGCGGCGATTTTCTTCCGAGCCGATCGACCGCAAATGCGCGACAATCTCGTCGGCGCTGGATTGGGGCGAAAGCTCGGTCATCCCAGCTTATTTCTCCAGGCGCGCCAGCAACGACGACGTGTCCCAGCGCTTGCCGCCCATCGCCTGCACATCCTTGTAGAACTGGTCGACGAGGGCGGTCACCGGCAGTTTGGCGCCATTGCGGTCGGCTTCATCGAGGCAGATGCCGAGATCCTTGCGCATCCAGTCGACGGCAAAGCCGAAATCATACTTGCCGGCATTCATCGTCTTGTGGCGGTTCTCCATCTGCCAGGAACCGGCCGCGCCCTTGGAGATCACCTCGATCACCTTCTCGATGTCGAGCCCGGCCTTCTTGCCAAAATGAATGCCTTCGGCCAAGCCCTGCACCAGCCCGGCAATGGTGATCTGGTTGATCATCTTGGTGAGTTGGCCCGCGCCGGACGGCCCCATCAGCCCGACCATGCGGGCAAAGGCATCGATGACCGGTTTGGCCTTGTCGAAAGCGCTCTCCTCGCCGCCGACCATCACCGTCAGCACGCCATTTTCCGCGCCTGCCTGGCCGCCGGAGACCGGCGCGTCGAGGAAGGAAAAGCCGGCCTTTTCAGCGGCTTCGGCCAGTTCGCGCGCGACCTCGGCCGACGCCGTGGTGTTGTCAATGAAAACGGAGCCTTTCTTCATCGCGGCGAACGCGCCCTTGGCCCCGGTCGTTACCGAGCGCAGGTCGTCGTCATTGCCGACGCACGAGAAGACGAAATCCTGACCCTCTGCCGCCTCTGCCGGTGTCATGGCGAACTTGCCGCCGTGCTGGGCCACCCATTGCTCGGCTTTCGCGGCAGTGCGGTTGTAGACGGTGACCTCGTGGCCGCCTTTGTTCCTGAGGTGCCCGGCCATGGGATATCCCATCACGCCCAGACCAAGAAATGCCACAGATGCCATAGGTTTGCCCTTCAGATGGAAAGCGAAATTTGCTGCGAAAGCTCTAGGCTCTGCGCGCAATTCGTCAAGACGCGCGTGAGCCGACTGACTGGCACAGCCTATCGAGACCAGTCAGCGCTTCAGATGTACGGTGATGCGGCGTTCGATCCATTCGACGCCGTGGCGCAGGATCTCGACCATCACCAGATAGACGATGGCGACCCAGACATAGGCCTGGAAGTCGAAGGACTTGGCATAGGCGAGCTTTGCATTGCCCATCAGATCGTAAACCGTGATGATGGCGACGATGGCCGAAGCCTTGATCATCAGCACGAGCTCGTTGCCATAGGGCCTGAGCGCCACGATGATCGCCTGCGGCAGGATGACCTTGCGCAGCGTCTGCAGCTTGTGCAGGCCAAGCGAGGCCGCACCCTCCCACTGGCCCCTTGGCACGCTCTCGATGGCGCCGCGCAGGATCTCGGCCTGGTAGGCGGCGGTGTTGAGCGCAAAGGCGAACACGCCGCAATTGAACGCGTCGCGGAAGAACCACCATAGTCCGACGGTTTCCATCTGCACCCGGAAAGAGCCCAAGCCGTAATAGACGAGATAGACCTGGACGAGCAGCGGGGTGCCGCGGAAGAAATAGACGTAGCAATAGGCAAGCCCGGACAACCACCGGTTATTCGACATGCGGGCGTAAGTGACCGGCAGCGAAAATAGTGCGCCGAGCACCATCGAGATGGCCACCAGCAACAGCGTGGTTTCCAGCCCCTGCAGATAGGCTGGCGCATATCGGGCGAAGAACTCACCATTCCAGGCATAGATCAGATAGGCGACGATGCCGATGCCGAAGAGGATCCAGAAACCGACCAGCGAGTAGCCGATGATGCGGGCGCGCGGCCAGCCGCGGGCGCGGGGCGGCGGCCGTTCGACGGCGGTGATTTCGGCAACGCTCATCGTGCCTCCCTCCGCCCGAGCGAGCGCAAGATGAAACCGGTGGCGATCGACGATAGGATCGCCAGGATGAGAAAGACCATCGCCGCAACGCTGTAGAACAGGAAGGCATGCTTGGTAACGCGGGCCGCGACGCCGGCGTTGCGCAAGGTCTCCGCCAGATTGACGACCGAAACCAGCGCCGTGTCCTTGAGCAGGCTCAGCCAGCAGTTCTCGAGGCCCGGGAAAGCGATGCGCAGCAGTTGCGGCAGGATCACCTTGCGCATGGTCTGCCATTTCGACAGCCCGATCGCATAGCCGCCCTCATACTGGCCCTTGGGAATGGCGCGAAAGGCCGAAAGGAAGACCTCGCTGGAATAGGACGAGAAGATCAGCGACAAGACAATGAGGCCGGCGAGGAAGCTGTCGACATCGACCGTCGCCTCGGGCCTGAACAGCCGGATGACGTACTGAAGCAGGATCGGCATGCCGAAGAAGAACAGGAACAGCGTCACCAGTTCCGGCAAGCCGCGGAAGACGGTGGTGTAGATATTGGCGGCAAGCCGCAGCGACGGTTCTTCGGACTGTTTGGCCCAGGCGACGAAAAAGCCGATCGTCAAGCCGATGGGCAGTGTCGCCAGTGCAAGCGCGATGGTGACCAGTGCGCCATAGGCAATATCGTCAATCCAGCCATCGGGTCCCCAACTCAGAAGTATCCATATGCTCTGGCTTGGCATTGACGGGCCTTGTCTCCACGGCGATCAGAGATGAGGAAGGCGGCGGGGAAAAACCCCGCCGCTGTTGACCACAGTGATCAGGACTCGGCGCCGTAAACGTCGAACTTGAAATACTTGTCGTTGATTTCCTTGTATTTTCCGTTCTTGCGAATGGCAGCGATCGCGTCGTTGAACTGCTTGACGAGATCGGTCTCGCCCTTGCGCACGGCGATGCCGGCGCCCGGCCCAAAAATCTCGACCGGCTGCGGCGAAGGCTGGCCTAGAATCTTGCAGCAGGCGCCGTCGGGCGAATCCAGGAACTGCTGCAACACGACAATATCGTCCTGGATCGCGTCGAGACGCCCATTGGCGAGATCGGCCTGCTCCTCGGGGCTGCTCGGATAGCCCTTGACCGTGCTGTCCGTATAGGTCTTCGAGGCGTAGTTGAAATGCGTCGTGGTGGTGGCGACGCCGATCGTCTTGCCGGCGAGGTCTTCCTTGGTAACGCCCTTAAGTGTCGAGTCCTTCGGCACAGCCAGCGCCGAGGGGGTGTTGTAGTATTTGTTGGTGAAGTCGACCTTTTCCTGACGCTCCGGCGTGATCGACATCGAGGCGACGATGGCATCGAACTTGCCGGCCTGCAGTGCCGGGATGATGCCGTCCCAATCCTGGGCGACGAAGGTGCACTTGACCTTCATCTCGTCGCAGAGCGCCTTGGCGATGTCGATGTCGAAGCCGACGAGCTGGCCGTCGGAGGTCAGATTGTTGAATGGGGGGTAGGCGCCTTCGGTGCCGATTCTCAGGGTCTTTTCCTGAGCCTGGGCGACGCCGAGCGTCAGCAGCGCAGCCGATGCGGCGAGCGCGATACGCAGTGCAATACGCATGATAGTCCTCTCTTTATGGCTCCCGGCCGTCGTTCCGAAACGGCTCTGTGGGGCGGTGCTTTTGACCGCCCGCTGGCGCGATACTCCCACTGTTTTCGGGACAAAAGCAACAGTAAAACCGTTGCTTGCGGGATTTGCAGGTCCAGCCAATGCTGACGCCGGGTCAGACAATGGAACCGCTCAGGAGACCGGCTGAATCGGGCTCGGGCAGGGGCGTCAGGTTTTGAGGCCGGTGGCGCGCTCGATGAAGTCGGCTATCGATCCCGTGTCGTTGAGATCGAACACCGGCAGGCTTTCGCCGGCGACCGCGAAGTCGGCGGCGATCGCTACGATATGGCCGTCGTTTGCCGAGAGCGGCGACCGATCCTTGGCGTCGAGCCGCCGGGTCTCGATCTTGCTGTGCGCCTCGCGCTTGTAGCCTTCGACCAGCACGATGTCGCACGGTGCAAGCCGCGACAGGATCGTCTCCAGCCTCGGCTCGTCCTCACCGCGCAGTTCGTGCATCAGCGCCCAGCGTGTGCCAGACACCACCGCGACTTCGGTGGCGCCCGCCTGGCGGTGGCGAAAAGAGTCGGCGCCCGGCTTGTCGATGTCGAACTCGTGATGGGCGTGTTTTACAGTCGACACCGTCCAGCCCCGAGCGACCAGTTCGGAGACCAGCTTCTCAGTCAATGTGGTCTTGCCGGAATTCTTCCAGCCGGTGATGCCGAATATGTTCATGGCGCGATGCTCTGCAACAGACGCTCGGCCACCGCAAGATCGTCTGGGGTATTGATGTTGAAGAACGGGTCGAACTGACCGCCGTCAGCCGCCAGCAGCGGAAACTCCACCTCGATAGAGTCGTGGCGCTCGATGAAGGCGGAGACTCGCCTGTTGTCCTCGTCGACCAGGAAACGGCGCAAGGCCTGACGCAGCCCGAGCGGCCACAGCGCGAAGGTCGGATGCCGCCTGCCGCTGGAACTGGCAACCGCGATCGAGCCCGCCCGACTGGCTGCGGCGGTGGCCAGCCTCGTGACCAGATCGACCGGCAGGAACGGCGTGTCGCCGGCGGCCGTCACCAATGCCTCGGAGGCATCGTTTGCTGCCGCCCATTCGAGGCCGGTAAGGACCCCTGCCAGCGGTCCGGCATGGGCTTCGACCGTATCGGCGAGAACCGAAAGCCCGGACGCCGCAAAGCGTGCCGGATCGCCATTGGCGCTCAGCACCAGCGATCCGACCTGCGGCGCAAGGCGGGCAACGACATGGTCGAGCAACGGACGCCCACCAAGGGCGAGCAAGGTCTTGTCGCCGCCGCCCATGCGCCGTGACAGGCCTCCGGCCAGGATGATCCCTGCAATGTCTCGGCTCATGGCCCTATATGCCGTCCGGCGCCATGTCGGGTCCAGCGCTTTCGGCGGCGGGCTTTTGCCGGCCGACGACCCGCTCGCGATAGAGCGCGTAAAGACCGGAGCCGATGATGATGGCGGAGCCGACGATCATCGGGACGTCGGGGATATCACCGAAGATTCCGAGGCCCAGCAAGATCGACCACAACAGCGCGGTGTAGCGGAACGGCGCGACGAAGGAGATGTCGCCGGCGCGCATCGCCATGATGATGAACTGGTAGCCGATCAGCACCAGCACCGCCGCTAATGCCAACAGTGCCGTGCCTTTACCCGACATCGGTGTCCAGCCGCCCATCGGCGACAGCAGGAGTGCGCCGACGATGGTCATGGCGATCGCGGTCGCTGTCGACACCAGCAATGTGGGGATAGCCTGCGGGATGCGCTTGGTGGCGAGATCGCGCACAGCACAACAGGCGACGCTGACGAGTGCGTATAGCGAATAGACGCTGAACCCTTCGAAGCCTGGCCGCACGATGATCATCACGCCGACGAAGCCCACGGCGATCGCCAGCCATCGCCGCCAGCCGACGCCTTCACCGAACACAAGGGCTGCCCCCATCGTCACCGCCAGCGGCAGCGCCTGCAGCACTGCCGAGACATTGGCGATCGGCAAATGCGCCAGCGCAACGAGGAAGGCGACGGTGGCGCCGGCCTCGCCGACGACGCGCAGCGCCACCAGCGGCTGCAGCATCGAGCCCGGTCGTTTGAGCGCGCCTTGCTGCCAGGCGAGCAGGCCGACGAGCACCGACGCAAAGGCGCTGCGCACCAGCATGACCTGCGCCATGTTCATCGATTCCGACGAGAACTTGGTGATGGCGTCGTTAAGGGTGAAGCCGATCATGGCCACCATCATGAACAGCGCACCGCGAAGATTTGGGGAAAGAGGCAAGGGCGTTACCGGTTTTGCACGGGATCAAGCCTGTAGCAGCCGGCGGCAAGACAGCAACGTCAAAGAAATAGGCCACGGACTTTCATCCGTGGCCTGCAAAATCCTCGAGAGAGGGCCGGTCAGGTGACCCGCAGCCTCATTTCGGCGTCAGCACCTCGGTGCCGCTGCCGTTCTTGCCGGCGATGGTCCACAGGCCGTGCAGCGAGCCGTCATCCTCTACCTTGTAGACGACGAGGCCGATTTCCTCGCCCATGACATAGCCGGCGGAGAAGGCATTGTCGTTGCGCATGCAGATGCCGTCCGAGGACGACCCGCCCGTCTCCCAGTGGATGGTGCAGGTGGTCTCGCTGGTCAGCGTGATGGTGGCCTCGCCGCCATATTTCGAGCCGTCGAAGTTGGTGCCGGCGACGGTGTAGGTGCCGCCGATCGACTGGGCCGAAGCCGGCGCGACTAAAAATCCAAGCATTGCAAGTGAAATCAGAACGGTGCGCATGTCGTATTCCCCCAAAGACGAGCGAAGAGCCGCTATAGGCCGAAATTTAAGGCGGAACGCGATGGCGGTAAATCGGGTTTGCAGATTGGAGGAAGGTTTATTCCCAGTGCGACCCGGATGCCTCGTGCAGGCTGCGGGCGATGGCGCCGATCAGTGGATCATATTTCGCCTTGAGCGACGCTGGATATTCGATCCGGACGGTATGGATGACATCCTTTCTTCCGAATACGCTTCTCGCATAAAAGATCTTGTCGCCCTTGGTGCCGGAGACAACCACCCAGTTCTTGCCGGTCTTGCTGTAGGTGACTGTGTAGCCTGGCTCGGTGCTGGCTTTTTCCTCGTCCACAATACTATCGGGCGTATTGTCCAAGGCATTGTAGCTGCCGTAACAGGCAAGGCTGGCGCCGTCGGCGCTAAGCCATTGTTGCCCGTCGCCATTATCTGGCTCGGGCATGCGTTTGCTGAAAATGTTTTCCGGGACGGCGCACACGGTACCGAAGCGCGCATTGATGTAGGTGAAAGGCTTCGCGGTCGCGGTTGTTGTGATGACCGTCACCAACGACAGAACCGCAGCCAGCGACGACAAACCGGTACGACAAACACGCAGCATGGGACCTCCTTGGCCTGCGACCAAAGACACTCCTTGCACCAAATCGCGGAAGAAATCAGCCGCCAGTGACGCTCATATGCCTGGACACCGAGGGGCGGCTGGTGCGGCGGTCGATGATGAAATCATGGCCCTTCGGCTTGCGACCGATCGCTTCATCGATGGCGGCAGCGACCAGTTCGTTGCCTTCTGACGCGCGCAACGGCGCGCGCAGGTCGGCGGCATCCTCCTGGCCCAGGCACATATAGAGCGTGCCGGTGCAGGTCAGCCGCACGCGGTTGCAGCTTTCGCAGAAATTATGCGTCATCGGCGTGATGAAGCCGAGCCGGCCGCCGGTCTCGGCGACGTGGACATAGCGGGCCGGGCCGCCGGTCTTGTAGGGAATGTCGCTCAGCGTGAACTGGCGTTCCAGCGAGGCGCGCAGCAGGGACAGCGGCAGATACTGATCGGTGCGGTCGGCATCGATCTCGCCCATCGGCATGGTTTCGATGACGGTGAGGTCCATGCCGCGACCATGCGCCCAGCGCATCATCTCCGGCAGTTCGGCGTCGTTGAAATCCTTCAGCGCAACGGCATTGAGCTTGATCTGAAGGCCGGCCGCCTGCGCGGCATCGATGCCTGCCATAACCTTCCCGAGATGGCCCCAGCGGGTGATGGCGTGGAACTTGTCGGCATCCAGCGTATCCAGCGAGACATTGATGCGCTTGACGCCGCAATCGGCGAGTTCGGCGGCAAAACGCGACAGCTGCGAACCGTTGGTGGTCAACGTCAGCTCTTCCAGCGCGCTGCTTTTCAGGTGCCGCGACAGCTGGCGAACCAGATGCATGATGTTCTTGCGCACCAGTGGCTCGCCGCCGGTAAGGCGCAGTTTGCGCACGCCCTTTTCGATGAAGACGGTGCAGAGCCGGTCGAGTTCCTCGAGCGACAGCAAGTCCTTCTTGGGCAGGAACGCCATGTCCTCGGCCATGCAATAGGTGCAGCGGAAATCGCAGCGGTCGGTGACCGACACGCGCAAGTAGCTGATCGTGCGCCCGAAAGGATCGATCATGTTCATGCGTCAAGCGTTTCCAATGGCTGCGAGTGGCGCCGTTATATACAGCTATGTGATACGAACCAACCCGCCATTCAAGATAGCGGCTCTTGATCTTTGGTAACATTCCCTGGCCGACATCCGATGTCGGCCACGTCCAAATGGCCTTTTCCGGCCGCGCGAAGCAGCGTAGGGAAGGGCGGATTGAGGCAGGATTGAAAACGATGACGGCGCCGAAGGAACTCCGGGTCTCTAAGGACAGAAAGCTGCTGTCGGTCACCTTTCCCGATCATCGCCCGTTCGAACTGCCGGCCGAGCTGCTACGCGTCGCATCGCCCTCGGCCGAAGTGCAGGGCCACTCGCCGGACCAGCGGGTGACGGTGCCGGGCAAGCGCAACGTCACTATCCTGAAGATCGAGCCGGTCGGCAATTATGCCGTGCGCATCACCTTCGACGATTTCCACGACACCGGCATCTTCACCTGGAACTATCTGCATACGCTCGGCCACGAAAAGGACGAGCGCTGGAATGCCTATCTCGCCGAACTCCAGGAGAAGGGGCTGAGCCGCGACCGCTAGTTCGTCGCTGTCGTCAAAACGTCATTGATTGGGAGTAGCGCCGGCAAAGGTTCGGAGACGGAATAAATGTCTGAGATCACATCGGTTGAACAACTCGAAGCGCTCTACGGTCTGCCCGGCGAAGCGTCGACGGTCAAGGAACTCGACCATGTCATCCCCGAATATGCCGCCTTCATCGAAGCCTCGCCCTTTGTCGCGCTGGCGACGAGCGGGCCGGAAGGGCTCGACTGTTCGCCGCGCGGCGATCTCGCCGGCTTCGTGCGCATCCATGATCCGAAGACCCTGATGATGCCGGACCGGCGCGGCAACAATCGCGCCGATTCGCTGAAGAACATCATCAGGGATCCGCGCGTCGGGCTGCTGTTCCTGGTGCCGGGCTCGGGCACGACGCTGCGTGTCAACGGCCGCGCCCGCATCACCACTGACGCCGCGCTTTGCGCCTCTTTCACCGTCGAAGGCAAGCCGGCGCGCTCGGTCACTGTGGTCGATGTCGATTCGGTCTATTTCCAGTGCGCCCGCGCCATCGTCCGCTCCGAGCTGTGGAACCCGGCAAAGCATGTCGACCCGAAATCTCTGCCCACGCCCGGAAAAATCCTGGAAGTCACCAGCCGCAAGAACATTGACGGCGAAACCTACGACAAGGAATGGCCGGAACGGGCCAAGAAGACGATGTGGTGAGCGGGCCTAGTACGCGGCGCTATTGCCCCAACTTGACGAACAGCACAGACCCTATTTTGTCGCCCAGTTGCGCAAGGATCATCGTGTCGTTCGAGGCCCAAATGAACGGCTCCTGGCCGCAACAGACTGTGGGGAACAATCCTCCGCCGATAAGCAACCGGGCCGGCTTGCCGGGCGCCTCGGCGAGAAACAGGCCGCCGGGCATATCGGCGTTCTTTCTGTCGTAAGTGATGTAGGCAAGCGCCGACCCTTTCGGCGACCAAGCTACCCCGACGACGTTCTGGGCATGATCGACAGGCACGATCTTGCCGCTGGCGAGATCGATGACCTTGGCGTCGACGCCGCTGGCAGTTCGCCCGAGCAGCAGCAGGAACTTCCCGTCGGCCGAAAAAGCCATGCCAGCCGGCTGGCCGGCGTCAATCGTGGAAGCGATGCGCTTTGGCGTCGCTTCGCCGAGGTTCAAGAGATAGATGCCGGCCTTGTCGGGATTGTCCTTGTCCGCCAGGCTATAGGCGACCTGCTTGCCATCCCCTGACACCGTCATCGCCCAAACCTGGAATTTGCCCTTGGCGGTGATTTCGAACGCAAGTTGCGGATCGCCGCCATCGGCCTTGATCGTCATCAGGCTTGTCGAAGCGCCCTGCGTGAAGCCACCTGCGGGGATCGCGCAGCGCACGAAGACAATGGTGTTGCTGTCGATCCAATGGGCGAGGAGGTCCAGGTTCGCCGGCCCCTTGCCTTTCAGGATGCTGCCGTCAAAATTATCCTCGGTCAAATTCCTGACGGCAAATGTCGTCGGATCGACAAGCCGAATGTCGGTGTCGCGGAAAGCTAGCAATGCATTGGTGTATGTCGGCATCAGCAACTGGCTGCCGGATGGCGACCAGAACATGTCGGCCGCTTCGCCCGGTCGGTTTTCGGGTGTGGATTGCGCGCAGCCGATTTTTGCCCAAGGCCCGACCTGAGACGGAGCCAGCAGGCAGAACTCGGGGTCGTTGAGGTGAAGCACCCGGCTGCCGTCGGGTGAAAGCAGTGCCGCCTTCTGGCCCGCACTGGTCCACATGTTTTCGATGACCCTGGTGTCGAGGACACGATATCCCGCGTAATCCTGTGCGGCCGCAGGCCCGCACAGAGCCGCAACGATGCCAGCGACAAGCATGGAAAAACTGCGCAGAGTGAGATGCATATCGATCCGCCCTCAGACGAAATGCAAGAGCATGATCCTGGATCATGCCCCGGCTGCTCAGGTATCCTTCAGAACATCGTAGATCTTGCGCATCTGATCGCCGATCATGTCGCATTGTTCCGGCGTCGATTGGCTCATCGCCTTCTCGATCAGCGCCATATGCACCTTCAGCGCCTTCATCAAAAGGTCCGTGCCGGCCTCGGTCAGCGTCAGCCGCAGCACGCGCTTGTCCTTCTCGTCGCCTTCGCGGCGCAACAGGCCACGCGCCTCCAGTTGCGGCAACAGCATGGTAATGTTGGAGCGGCCGACCAGCAGTTTGCGGGCGAGATCGTGTTGCGACATGCCGGGATGGCGATAGAGGTTCATCAGCACGTCGAGCTGCGCCGGCTTCAAGTCCAGCGGCGCCAGCTTCATCACCAACGCGCGCTCCAGCACATGGCAGGCGCGCGCCACCGCGACCCAGTTGCGGAAGCGCGGGTTGTCCCAGGGCAGGTCTTGTTTAATGTTCATGTTTGAACTATTATGTTCATGCTTGAACGGAATGGATGGATCGCCACTATGGCATCATTTGGACTGAAGGTCATCCGGGGCGTGTTCGGCGCCGCCGAGCATGTGGCGCCACGCCTGAGCGGCCGCGCCGCCTTCGAACTGTTCTGCCGCACGCCGAGCGTGAAGGCGCTCAGCGACGGCGAGCGGCGCGCGGTCGACCGTGCGGCGGGCTTCATGGCCGAGGCGCGCCACCATCGGCTGAAGACCAGGAACGGCTGCGTCATGGTGCACGAATTCCGGCCCGACCCGGGCAGGGCGTCCGCCGGCACAGTGCTGGTTATCCATGGTTGGCGCTCGCGCACCGAATATATGCGCGCGCTGATTGAAGGCTTTCGCAATGCCGGTTACAGGGTCGCCTCGCTCGACCTGCCGGGCCACGGCCAGTCACTGGGCCGCCATCTCAACATGGTCAACGCGGTCGAAGCGGTAAAGGTCGCTGGTGAATGGTTCGGGCCGTTCAAGGCGATCGTCGGCCATTCCTTCGGCGGCGCTGTTGCCGCCAATGCCATTGCCGGTTCGATCAGAGGGATCCAACCGGTGGCGGCTGAACAACTGGTGCTGATCGCCGCACCCAGCTCCTTGCCGGCAATCTTCGCCGACTTCAGCCGCATGCTCAATGTCGGCCCGCGTTCGCAGGTCTCCATGGCCAATCAGGTGAAGCGGCTATCCGGCAGGCCGCTCAACGAATTCACCGGCGACCGCCAATTGGCCGAAGCGCCGGTGCCGACGCTGGTTATCCACGCGCCCGATGACCGCGAGGTTTCTGCCGACCATGCCAAACGCTACGCCGGCGCGGGCAGCCATGTGCGGCTGCATTGGGCCGACGGGCTCGGCCACCGCCGCATTCTCGCCGACAAAGGCGTCGTCGAGCGCGCCGTGACCTTTGTTAGAAGTGAACGCGAGCCGATGCTGCATTGATCGAGACGTCGGCGAAATGAGCTAGCCCCTCTTCCTGCCGCCCGGCTCGACCGGCAATCCGGCCGCCTTCCAGGCGGTGTAGCCGCCGAGTATGTGCTTGACCGGCGACAGCCCCATATCCTGCGCCGTCTTGGTGGCCAGCGCCGAGCGCCAGCCGCCGGCGCAGAAGAAAACAAAGCTCTTGCCCGAGGCGAAGAACGGCTTGTGGTAGGGGCTTTCGGGATCGATCCAGAATTCCAGCATGCCGCGGGTGACATGCTTGGCGCCGGGAATTTGGCCATCCCGCTCCACCTCGCGAGGGTCGCGCAGATCGACAAAGATGGTGTCCTCATCGTCGAGCAGCCCGGCCGCTTCTTCCGGCGACACCACCTCGATCTCGGCATTGGCCTCGTCGAGCAACTCGCGATACCCTTTTTTCACGAACAATTCCTCCCGGCCGCGCGGTTTCGCCGCTGACCCGATTTCCAGCACAACATCGGTACTTTGTCACGCCGTTCCGGCCAGCCCCTGCCATGCCGCCATCGCTCCGGCCGTTCATATGGGGGAGGGCGGCGGCAACGCCGCCCCAGCCGTCACGATGTTGTGAAACCGTTCTGCAACAGACCCGTCGAAATTTATGGAAGCTTAACGAAATCGGTATGAATCAGTATAGTAGCGCCTTACATCCGCCATGCGGTTGGCAAGATCGTCTAGCGGCGCGGAACGGGAGCCGGCTTGCAGCCGGAGCGGGTGATCCATGAAATTTCTGGGAAGTAAAGCCACTGTGATGCCGCTTGCGGTTGCGGCAACACTGGCCTTCGGGGTACCGCAGGCTGGCGCGCAGGGGCTGTTCGACATGCTGTTTGGCGGCGGCGTCAGGCACGACCCGCAAGGCGAATTCCCGCCGCCACCCAAGCGCAAGCCGAAGCCGGCCGTATCAGGTGGCAGCAGGATTAGCAGCCCGTCCTACTACACCTACAAAGCCGACCGTCTGGTTCGCGTCGACTTCACGACATTGGTGGCCGCGCCACCTCAGGTGGCAACTGCCGAGGACGCTGCCTTTGTACCATCGGCGACAAGCACCGCCTTCCGCGAAGCCGTTGCAGGCCTCAGCGACTACGAACTCTATGCCGAGCCCGATATCGCCAAGGCGCTGATTGCCTACTACTCGGCCAATCCGGACTTCATCTGGGTGAACGAAGGCAACCCCAATGCCCGCGCCCAGGATGCGGTGCGGGTGCTTGGCGAAGCGGCAAGCTACGGTCTCACGCCGGCAGACTACTGGGTCGAGGTGCCGGCAGCCAATGCATCGGCGGCCGATGCAGACGCGCATCTGAAGGAGCTCGTGCGCTTCGAGATGGCGCTGTCGGCGCGGGTGCTGCGCTATGCCCATGACGCCCAGAGCGGCCGCGTCGATCCCAACCGCATCACCGGCTACTATGAATTTCCGCCGAAGCCGGTCGACATGGAAGGCGTGCTGAAGACGCTCGCCCACACCCAGCAAGTGCGCACCTATCTCGAATCGCGACATCCGCAGAATGCGGAATATCAGGCGCTGCGCGTCGAACTGGAATCGCTGCAGGCCAGCGCCGAAAACGAAATCGTCGTCGATCCCAAGCTGTTGCTGAAGCCCGGTGAGACCAGCGCTGAACTCCCGAAGCTGCTGACGCTGATTGCGCGCAATCTCGATGACGAGATGGGCGGCGCCTTTGGCGAAATCCTGGCCAAGCTCGGCACCAGCGACGTCTATGTTCCCGAACTGGTGCCGGTCATCAAGGCCGTGCAGGTGAAGGCCGGCATGAAGGGCGATGGCGTCATCGGCCCGCGCACCGTCGCTTCGCTCGCCGGCGCCTCCAAGGCCGACCGGCTGCAGAAAGTGCAGGTAGCACTTGAAGAGCTGCGCTGGATGCCGTCCGATCTCGGCAGCCCGCGCGTCTTCATCAACCAGCCCGCCTTTACCGCCAGCTATATCGACAATGGCGAGGAGAAGCTGAAGACCCGCGTCGTCATCGGCAGGACCACCAATCAGACCGCCTTCTTCTTCAAGGAGATCAAGCAAGTCGATTTCCATCCCTATTGGGGTGTACCGCAGTCGATCATCGTCAACGAGATGCTGCCCAGGCTGCGTGGCGATCCGGGTTATCTCGATCGCGCCGGCTACGAGGTGACCGATTCGCGCGGCAGGCAGGTTCCCTCGTCGTCCGTCGATTGGGGCGCCTACGGTGCCAACATTCCCTACAGCGTGCGCCAGCAGCCGAGCGAAGCCAATGCGCTGGGTGAGCTGAAGATCCTGTTCCCCAACAAGCACGCCATCTACATGCACGACACGCCGCAGAAGTCGTTTTTCCAGCGTGACATGCGCGCACTGAGCCATGGCTGTATTCGCCTGCAGGATCCGCGCGGCATGGCGGCGGCGGTGCTCGGCATCTCGGTCGACGACATCGCCGAAAAGCTGAAGCACGGCCATGCGACCGAAGACGTTGCGCGCAAGATTCCCGTCTACGTCGCATACTTCACCGCCTGGCCGGACCTGTCCGGCAACGTCGAATATTTCAACGACGTCTACGACCGCGACACGCGGCTGATGCAGGCACTGGACGCAACCGAGGCGGTGCGTTCGCCGTCGAGCTGACGCCACCAGGGTTCCTCGTTCATCGAAACGAGGAACCTGTCCCATCCCTTTGGTTTCTTTAAACTATCAGATGGCCGCGCGTTTCGTGCGATCAGCGCTGGATGAGCGGACGCCGGAAGCCGGCGTCGCGGCCGGCGATCAGCCAATAGACCAGGCCGGCGACCAGGCCGGCGGCGGCGATGATGCCGATATCGGCCCAGCGTTGTGTGTCTTCTTCCGCACCCGGCCAGATCAGGAAGAAGCCCGCCGCTGCGGCAGCCGCGCCAAACAGCATGTGGACCAGGAAATTGCGCAGCGCGAAGAACTCGGCGATCAGCGCGAAGATCAGCGTCTGCAGGCCGGTCAATATGATGGTCAGGAAATAGACGAACATGCCGAGCGGCGGCCACAAAAGCACCACGACGGGCGTCACCCCCATGGCGCCAAAATAGTCCGGCGCGTTGGGCAGCGCGGCGAGCGCGCTGTAGATCACCACCACGGCGATCAACCCGATCAGCACCGAAACGAGAAACCCGGCAAGCATCATCAGGATGCGCTTCAAAACATGCTTTACCATCGCCAATGCACCCCCGTGCCCGCAACTGTTGCGCGCAATGAGCCATCAAAGACGTATCGGCGCAAGAGTGCACCCAGCAGTGCTTTGCGGCAATTCTTCAGGCGCCGCCGCACATATGCTGCGAATCGGGCAGCACCCATGTGCCCTTTATCGTGAGGTCGACGCCATAGTAGACGCGGCCGCGTTCATCGCCCTCCGGGCAGTCCCGCGGGATTGATATCAGGCACATCACGACGGGGTCGCCGACTTTCGAGCTGGCCAGGCCCGGCTCGCGCTCATAGGAGACCCCAGCACCATCATTGCTGAATCGCGCCAGACTGCCGGCTTCCGGACTTGCGGTTTCCAGCGGGTCGTCGCCGAGCCGCGTCGTCAGCGCCGTGATGTGGGTAAAGGCACATTTTCCGATCGACGAGGGCAGGGGCTGGTCGGGGCTGCCCGGATGGCGCGCGGCGGTGTCGAGCGCCTTCTTGCCGATCAGGGCGACATTGTAGTCCTGCACCCAGGATGGCGCATTGCCATAGGTCTGCAGGGCGTTGTTCTGGGCACTGACGATGCAGGCGGCGTCCTGCCCGCAGGCATTCCTGTCGGCGATCAGCGCGCGGGCGATCTTGCGCTTGTCGCCGCCAAAGGCGGGCTCGAAGCCTACGAAGGCCTTGGCCACCAGCGCATCGATGGCCGACAGTTGCGGGTCGGCACAGATCGCCTTTTCCACCGGCAGATTGCCTTTGCGGCAATCGAAGGAAGGCCCCTCGGCACGTGCTGGATCAAGGCAGATCGCTCCGCCTGCCAGCGCCATGACGAACAAGAGCCAGTTGGCAATTCGATGGGAAGAAAGCATAGCCGCCCCGTTGTCCGACAACTGCCGCCATTCTAGGCAAAAAGCGCGGCGGACGGAATTGCCGAAGCGGTGCGAGCAGCGCTATTTCGGTTCGGCGGTCACCGGATCGAAGGTGATCTCGACTTTCGCCTTGTCGGCCGTGTAGTAGGTGACGGTGTAACCGTCCTTGTCCCAGTCGACCTCCTTCACATAGCGAAAGCCATCACGCTGTTCGACCTTGGCGATGATTGCCGACAGTTTCTGGGCGTTCGTCGGCGGCAGCGGCCTGTCATCCTCGGCAAAGGCTGTTGAGCCGGCTAGAAGAACAGCAACGCCGGTCGCCAAAACAAGATTTCGCATGATTGCCCTCATTTCATGTTGGCATGGATCGCACGGGAAACTCGCTCGCAGGCCAGTTTGTTCCGCCAAGGCTAGCGTCGGGAAGGTACGCCAGGCTTTGGTTGGAACGACCATGCTCGTGATATTTGTGCTAACTGCTGGCTAACCATGTGCGTTACCACGACCTGCGCCTGGCAGATTGATGGTGGTAGAGCTTTCGCCAAGACCCTGCTAAAGTTCTGGTCCTGGCGGGGTGGCATGGCGCGCCAAACCCGCAAGGATTTCTTCTCTCAGTGCGCGGCGGAATGTTTCAGGAACGGGTCGTCGCCTGTGCTGGATCAGAACCAGAAGGGACCGGGGCTCCAACATGGCTGTACGGAACTACACCCGTCAGCTGGCGACAATCATTTCTATCGATGCCGTCGGGTTTTCACGGCTGATGGGCATCGACGATGAGTCTGCTGTCGCGGCATTTGAGGAGCGGCGAGACATCATCGCCGACAGCTGTGGCACGTTTGGCGGCCGCACGTTCGGCGACGCCGGCGACAGCATCATGGCCGAATTCGGCAATCCGATCGAGGCCCTGCGCGCGGCCTTCGATTTTCAGGGCCGCATCGTCGCCCTTAACGCATCCGCTGCCGACGATATGCGTATGCCGTTTCGCGCTGGCATCAACACCGGCGACGTCATCGTGCGTGGCGGCCGCCTTTACGGCGACGACGTCAACATCGCCGCCCGCATCCAGGAGTTCGCGCCGGGTGACGGTCTCGCCGTTTCGGAGACGACGTGGCACCATGTGAAGGACAAGACGGCAGCCGAATTCACCGATCTTGGCGAATTCATGCTGAAGAACATTGCGCTGCCGGTGCGCGTGCTTATCGCCGGCCGCGGCGGCAACGGATCCTCGCCTGCGGCATCGTTCGCCGCCGTTCCTCAGGTGAACGCTCAGCAGAAGCTTTCGTCCAAGGGGCCGCCGGCTATCGCCGTGCTGCCCTTCCATGGCGATGGTGGCGAACACGACATCGGCTATATGGCCGACGGCATCGCCGAGGACATCATCTACGGTCTTTCCAACACCAAGTGGCTCTCGGTCATCGCCAAGGGTTCCAGCTTCCAGTTTCGCGACGATACGCTGGGCACGCGGGTGATCGGCAACGCGCTTGGCGCGCGCTACATCGTCAGCGGCACGCTGATGCGCAATGGCAGCCAGATCCGCCTCAACACCTCACTGGCGGACGCGTCCAACGGGCGGCTGGTCTGGTCACAGCGCTTCGATCGCGAGCTGGTCGACATCTTCAACCTGCGTGATCAGATCGGCGCCGAGATCGTTTCGATCCTCGACAAGGAGGTCGATCGGGCGGAGCAGGCGCGCACCTTCCAGGTGCCCTGGGAAAGCCTGGAGACCTGGCAGCTGGTGCGGCGCGGTCGCTGGCACATGAATCGCCGCACCCGCGGCGACACCGAAACCGCGCTGGAATTCTTCCAGAAGGCCTACCGCGAGGATCCCAATTCAAGCGCTGTGCTGAACGAAATGGCGTGGTGGTATTTCTGGCGGGCATGGCTGCGTTTCGGCGATAGCGACGATTTGAACAAGGTCGAGCAGTTTGCCCGCAAGGCCTTGCTGATGGACAGCCTGGATGCGCGCCCGCACGCCCATCTCGGCGCCGTCGACATCATGCGGGGCGAGCCGCGATCGGCGGTCGACCATCTCGAGGAAGCGATTCACATCAATCCGAGCTTTGCCTTCGCGCGTTCGGCCATGGGCAGCGCCCAGCTGCTGCTCGGCAATGCCGCGTCAGCGATACCGTTCTTTCTGGACACCGAGCGATTGAGCCCGTTCGATCTCTACCGCTTCCACAATCTGGGGGAACTGACGGCCGCTTACAGTTTCGTCGAGGACTGGCCGGCGGCGATCGCCGCCGCCGACCGCTCGCTCAACCTGTCTCCCGGATATTTCTATGCCAGGTTCCTGAAAATCGGCGCGCTGATGCGCAGCGGCCGGCCGGAACAGGCGCGGCGCGAGATGGCCATTTTCGCCACCCGACATCCCGATTTTTCAGAACAGCGCGTGCGCTGGATACCCTTCACCGACAAGGCCGCGAACGAGTTCCTCGTCGCCAATTTCCAACTGGCCAAATGAGCATGAGGCTCAATGCTGGCCGAACACGGATTAACTGTGAAAAAATTCACATACGTACAACCGATGCAAACCTAGGCGTTGAACAGCCGGCATCGCAATGACGTGGACAGCCCGGGGGGCTTGAACGCGCATGACCAAACTGAAGTATTTCGACGGCATTCGAGAGGCCCAGAAAAACCAGCGACCGCTGTCGGAAATGCCGCCTTTCGATCTCGGCCGGATCCGCAAAACGGGCCTGTTGGCGCGCATCGCCGAATTTATCGTCGAAGATCATCCGCGCGTGTGGTTGGCGTTCTTGCGGCGCTTCCGCCCGACCGGAAAACTCTTCGGCGTTCTCCTGGTCACCAAGAACGCCGATGTCCGCGACATACTGGAGCGCGGCGACGAATTCCAGACCCCGTACGGCCCGGAAATGACCGAGTTCGCGCGAGGCTCTAATTTCATCCTCGGCATGCAGGACGGCGCCGACTATCGGCGCATGAAATCGTCGGTGCTGAGCGCCTTTCCACCAGCCGAAGTCGAAGCCGCCGTCAGGCCGATCGCGGCGCGTCATTCGCAAGAGATCATGATGCGCGCCAGCCCCGGCTTCGATGCGATCTCCAGGTTGATGAAAATCGTCCCGGTGCACATCTGCCGCGATTATTTCGGCGTCGAGATCGACGACGAATCCGAATTTGCCGACTGGGCGATCGCGCTGAGTGCGCTGTTCTTTTCGGATCCGGGGGCGAGCCCCGTGATGCGCGAACTCGCGGTGGTGGCGGGCGATAGGCTTCTCAAAGTCATCGACCGCTCCATCCAGTCGGTCCGGGACCGGGGCTTGAAGACCGAGCAGCCGCTGGCGAGGCTGGTTGCCCAGATGGACCAGGGCCGCTTGTCGCGGGACGACCTCAATTCGATCATGCTCGGCATGATCGCCGGCTTTGTCCCGACCAATGTGCTGGCCGCCGGCAATTGCCTCGACGTGATCCTGTCGCGCCCCGACGCTCGGCAAGCGATTGACGCGGCACTTGCCGAAAACGACACCGCCAGGCTCGACAAGGCCGTCCTTGAAGCCATGCGCTTCAAGCCGATCTGGATCGGTCCGTGGCGCTACACCGCCCGCGATGCGATCATCGGCAAGGGCACGCGCCGCGAGCGCCTGGTGAAGGCAGGCACCGTGGTGATGCCGGCCACCTTGTCGGCGATGTTCGACACGGACGCCGTGCAGAATCCGGACCGGTTCGATACATCGCGGCCGCATCGCGACTACATGGTCTTCGGCCACGGCATCCATCAATGCATCGGCGCCGAGATCGCCAGGATCCAGATCGGCGAAAGCCTGCGCGCTCTGTTCCAGAAGCAGGGCCTGCGCCGTCTGCCTGGCAAGGCCGGGCGGATGACGCGCATCGGCGCCTATCCGGAAACCCTCAAGGTCGATTTCGAACCGGCAGCACTCTGCCGCACCGTCACGCAGTCTATGGTGACGGTTGTCTGTCCAGTCACTCGATCCGGATCGCTGGACGCTGTCCGCGGGAAGGTCGCCAGCCTCGGCAATCCGGCCGGCGAAGAGGTTCGCACCGCGCTCGACATTGTCGGCACCATCCATTTCACCAGCCTGGCCGTTGTCGGCACTGGCGAGATCGATGCTGATTCCCGTCAGGAAAAAGGAGCTCTGGTGCTCGAGATTTCCGGTGACGGCAGCATCGATGACGTCATCAATGCCGTGACGCACGCCATCGGGCACCGGCTGCGGCCGATCTTCAAGGATGTCTGCGACCTGCGCGACGGTGGCGCCTTGAACGACTTCCTGCGCAAGCACAATGTCGACATATCGCCGTCCTTCGGCAGCAACGCCGGGCTGGTGTTTTCCGGCACGCCCGGTCACTCGGTCCAGCGCATCAGGGCCGAGGCAGAGCTTTTCGAAGCTGTGCGCGGCATCGTGGAGCGGCCACGCAAAGGCGCCGGCAACGCCCCCGCCGTGCTCGCTGAAGCTCGCCAGCATCTTCAGTCATTGGGGACCTTTGCCTGGGCGTTCGAGCCGGCCGAAAGCCTGCTGGAAAAGCCGCCGGGCCATTGGGGCCGTGCTCTGATGACAACCTTGCTGGTACCGCCGGTCTTCGTCACAGTGGCGATCATCTGGGCTGCTTGCTGGTACATGACCTACAGCGTGGTGTTCGGCAGATCTATCGACATCAGTTCCCAGGACATCTCCTTCACCGCCATAGCCGTAGCAATCACTTCACTTCTGTTGTCGGGACTTGGAGTGTTGGTGGCAGCGGCGCTGCTGGTGTTTTCGTGCTTGCTGGCGCTGCGGCGCCGCGAGGACCGGGACAAGCCGGAAAGCACATCGATCAGCATATCTGAATTGAACGCGATACTCGTCAAGGAAGACCACGCGGCGCAGAACCATCTGACTGCGATTTCGACGATGAAGGCTGGCATCTTGCGGCGGCTGGCGCTCAGGTTTGCCTTCTACCTGATCTCGATAGCTGCCCAGAAGGTGTTCAAGCCAGGCTTCCTCAACACCATCAACACCATCCATTTTGCCCGCTGGATACTGCTGCCCGGCTCCAACCGACTGATGTTCTTCTCCAACTACGGTGGCAGCTGGGAAAGCTATCTTGAAGACTTCATCGCCAAGGCATCCGCTGGCCTGACCGGCGTGTGGAGCAACACCGTGGGGTATCCACGTACACGATGGCTGTTCCTTGACGGCGCGCGCGACGGCGATCGCTTCAAGCGCTGGGCGCGGCGCCAGCAGGTGCCGACACTGTTCTGGTACTCCGCCTATCCCCAAATCAACACAACGCGCATCCGGATCAATTCCTGGGTCAGGCGCGGCATTGCTTCCGCCGTCGGCAACGAGGCGCGCGACTGGCTGAGCTTGTTCGGTTCGCTACGGCGCCCGGCGAGCGAAACAACCACCGTTCAAAAGACCACCTCGCTGCTTGCCAATATCAGCTCTGCCTTTCCGGCGCCTCTCGAGCAGCAGCTCGAAACCGGCGAGATCCAGTCCATCTTCTTCGGCCCGCTCGGCCCGCTCGGTTATTCGCATATGCTAGCGATTCGCGTGCCGGACAAATTGCCGGCGCCCAAGCGCAGGGCCTGGCTCGATTTCGTTGTCGAACAGACGAGTTTCGGCGAAGGCAGGCCGGTCGGGCGAGCCATGATAGTAGCCTTTGGTCCCGGTGGCCTGCGGCAGCTTGGGCTCGACGAGAGTGTGGCGGACGATCCACTGGAAACATTTCCGATCGCCTTTCGCCACGGCATGGGCAATCCGGAGCGTGGGCGCATACTAGACGACCAAGGCCGCGACGGCCCGGACGAATGGGAGTGGGGGTCGTTGGAGAACCCTGTGGACGTGGTCATCGTCTGCTATGCTGAAGAACCGGAAAGGTTGAAGACCGAGATTGCCACCGTGAAACGAAAGACGACCGGTGCAGGCATGAAGGTCGTCGCCGAACTGCCGCTCGCCGTAAATCGGGGTCCGACCGACACGAATACAAAGTCGCCCGAGGCGGCAAAGCGTGATGATAGGTCGGAACGTGGGCCTGCCTACGAGCATTTCGGTTTCGCGGACGGGATTTCACAGCCGATTGTCCGCGGCACGACCCGCGCCAGCAGGGGCGCCGCGCCCATGCATCTGGTCGCGCCCGGCGAGTTCCTGTTCGGTTATCGTGACGAGCATGGGTTCTATCCAGCCTCGCCCTCGGTAAGCGCATCACGCGATCGGACCGGAATCCTTTCGCAGGTGCGCCGTAGCCGGCCGATTCCGGGCCTGCCGACACCGCCGCGCGATTTCGGCCGCAACGGCTCATTCCTCGTTATTCGCCAGTTCGAGCAGCATGTCGACGTCTTCAACGACTACTGCAAAAAGGCTGCAGCCCTGGTCGCGAGCGAACTCGGCAACCAAACCATCACGCAAGATTGGATTGCCGCCAAGATGCTCGGCCGCTGGCAGAACGGTAGCTCGCTGGTGCGCAATCCCGATCATCCGGGACGCGTCATCGACAACAACTTCGCCACTGGCGCCGAGGATCCGCAAGGCCATCGCTGCCCGCTTGGTGCCCACATACGCCGGTCCAACCCGCGCGATTCGCTGGGCGAGGACCGCGATACGCAGATCAATATCGGCAAGCGCCATCGTATCCTGCGGGTCGGCCGCACCTATGAGAAGCAGGATGGCAAGAATGGGAAGGTCGAAAAGGGGCTGCTCTTCATGTGCCTTAACGCCGACATCGAGCGCCAGTATGAATTCATCCAGCAGACCTGGGTTTCGTCGGCCACTTTCCAAGGCCTCGTCGCTGAAAAGGACCCGACGATCGGTTCGCGCGACCGCGATGGCAGGTTCACCATTCCGTCATGGGAAAAGGTCACGACGCTCCGTGACATGCCGCAATTCGTCACCACCAAGGGGGGCGGATATTTTTTCATGCCCAGCCGCTCGGCGCTGCGCTACCTGATTTCGCGGCTCTGATTCGGCGTCAATCGTCGTCCTGCGACTCGGCGATGTGGCGCAGCGCGCCGGTGTCGGTAATGCGCAGGCCGCCGCGTTTGATGGCAATGAACGAGCGGCTGCGCCAGTCGTTGAGCGTCTTGTTGACGGACTCCCGCGTGGCTCCGAGGAACTCTCCGAGCTCCGATTGCGAGATCGGTATCCAGCCGGCGGCGTCGGCCATCACCTCGGCCAGGAAGACCAGGCGCTTGGCCAGCCTCGCCTCGATGCCGAAAAAGGCCTGGTCGCCGAGCTCGCCGCTGACCCAGCGCAGCCGGGCGCACAGGAGCTCGATCATCGCGCGCGCCAGGGGCGGATTTTTTTCAATGCGATCAAAGAGTTGTGTTCTGCTGAGCGAGACCAGCTCGCAGGCGGTAAGACAGATGGCGGTGGCGGTGCGGGGTCGTCCGTCAAGCGCACCGATCTCGCCGACCAGGCTGCGCGAAAGCTCGATATTGGCCACCAGCTTCTGGCCACCGGGCGAATAGATCGAGATTTCGACCGTGCCGCTCATAACCCCATAGATGCGGTCGGCGGCATCTTCCTGGACGAACAGATGCTGGCCCGCGGCGCAGCGCTCGACCTTGCAGCCGCTGAACAGGATATCGAACAGCTTTGGATCGATACGTGCCAGGCGCGGCAGATCGTTTCTGTCGTTCGCGCCGCCAAAAGCCATGTTGACCTTCCCAATTGCCGCAATCAGCAAAGTTTACGGCAAGAGTGCACGGCATCAAAGCCCGGTGTTCATCCCTTTGCCATTACGCCTTCTAACGGCGTGGAGCAGTGGTTGCGCCCAGTGTTGGCTTGCGCCAGGCGGAAAGCCGTCTGCACGGGCGGCGGGAGGAGCCGGCCGCGTGCAGACGGCAACTGAAAAAATGGCTAGGTGATCAAATTCCAGCAAACCGAGCGGATACGCAATGCTCATTTCCGCCCGCTGCGATAGGTCGGCGCAAACGGCATCATCGTCTGTGATCGAGATCACATACTACGGCGCTAAAATAGTGCGACCGTTACATATCGCGCGAGCGACTGCCGGCGAAGAGACATGCCAACGTCACGCCTCAGTGATATTAGACGCGCGTTGATTTGTTTTCTTGCGTGCCATCCAGAATTGCGCCAGTCTAAAATGGGGCAATACAGTTCTTTACTTTGGCAGAACCTTTGGGGGAGGGGCGACCATGCCGGTCAGCAGAGAGCAGCGAATCCGTCAATATCTTGATCTCGTCACCGGGGGCGAGGGGACTGAATCGGTCCTCGCCAACATGGACACGATGGCCGGTGACGCGCTGGAGTCGCTTGCGCCTACGGACGGCGGCAAGACGGAAGCGGCGTTTGAATCGGCGCGCGCCGGTGCTGAGAAGCTCGCGCGAGGGGCCAAAGTCGCGCCCGAGCAGCTTTCGGATCTGGAAGCCATAATCATCCCGGAGTTGCGGCCGGTCTATGACATAAAGGATGGCACTTTTACGACGCTGACGTTCGACGGCGCTCCGACACCTGGTCACTCGCTGTGGACGAAGCTTACCAGCGAGGCCGCATTGAGACAGCGCATCGAATCCGCCCTGCCGGCGATCGGGCGCATCGAGCTGTTGTGGAACACCAACATCCCCTATGGCGGCACCGGCTTTGTCGTCGGGCGCAACCTCCTGATGACCAACCGCCATGTCGCGCAGATCTTCGCCGCAGGCCTCGGTGACCGCAATCTGCAGTTCATCAACGGCCGCGCCGCCGGCATCGACTTCAAGCGCGATTCGGCAGCAGGAAACGTCTTCAAGATCCGCGATGTCCGGATGATCCATCCCTATTGGGACATGGCGATCCTCGAAGTCGAGGACCTGCCCGACAACATCACGCCTCTGTCGCTCGCCGTCGCCGACGCGCGCGATCTGTCGCGCCAGGAGGTCGTCGCCATCGGCTATCCGGCGTTCGACAATCGCAACGCGGTCGATGTCCAGACCGAGCTGATGCGCAACCGCTTCCAGGTCAAGCGCCTGCAGCCGGGCATGCTGCAAGGCGGTTTCGACACCGAGAGTTTCGGCAAGATCGTCAGCGCGGCCACACATGACTGCTCGACGACTGGCGGCAACTCCGGTACCGCCATGATCAATCTCGCCAACGGTGAGGTCGTCGGGCTGCATTTCGCCGGGCGCTATCTCGAACGCAACTACGCCGTACCCACCGGCGTGCTCGCCAGGGACCAGCGGGTCGTCGACCTCGGCCTCAATTTCGCCGGAGCCACCGGCGGGACCAACGATTGGGGCGCCTGGTGGAACAAGGCCGACAGCGCGTCGCCGGCCGAGGGGGTAAACCTGGTCGAGGTCGGCGGCGTAAAGCAGATCCCGGGCGTCGCCACCCAGACGCCGCCCACCGGTGGAGGCGTCGTCGTTTCGCCCGGCGCCAGTGTCACCTTCGAAGTGCCGTTGCGCATCTCCGTCTCGCTCGGCGCAACGCCTGCCCATGAGGCGGTAACGGAATCGGTCGAACTCGAAGCGGCCAAGCCGACCCCTCCAGGCGGCGCGTTCGTTCCCAAATCGGTCGCCGACTATGACGGCTACGAGGGCTACGACGAAAAATTCCTCTCTGGCGGCACCAAGCTCGCGCCGGTCGTGGTGCCCATGCCGGAGGCCACCGACCCGTCCGTGCTGGCGCCGCTCAAGGCCGGCGGCACGCGGCTCGACTACCAGAACTTCTCGCTCAAGATGCACGCCAAGCGGCGGTTGGCCCTGTTCACGGCCTCCAACGTCACCGAGGAGAGCAATCTGCGCGAGCCGGAAAAGGGCCGCAACTATTCGCGCGGCGGCCTGTTCAGCGAGCGCTGGTTCCCGGATCTGCGGCTCGACGACAAATACCAGATCCCCGACGTCTTCTATGTCAAGGATCAGGGCGCTTTTGACAAGGGCCATATCGTCAGGCGTGATGACGTGGCGTGGGGCAGCACCTTCGAGCTTCTGCTCCGGGGCAATGTCTGCTCCTTCCATGTCACCAACTGCTCGCCCCAGGTCGAGGGCTACAACCGCTCCGACAGTGGCGAGAAGAACTGGGGCGATCTCGAGAACCATGTCCTGTCCGAGGCGGCCAGCGAGCGGCTTTGCGTCTTCGCCGGGCCGATCCTGGCCAAAGACGACCGGACCTTTGCCGGCAAAGGCCCCAAGGGCAGCAGCCTTCGGGCGCTCGTGCCGCGCCGCTTTTGGAAGGTCGTCGTCGCCCGCGTCGCCGACGGCCTCGCCAGCTATGGTTTCGTGCTCGAACAGGATCTCACCGACACGGAGCTGGAGTTCACGGTCTCAGAGGAGTTCATCGGTGCGATGTACCCCCTGTCAGAAATCTCGGAAATGACCGGCGTCAGCTTCGACCAGTCGCTCATCGACGCCGACCAGTACGAAACGGTCCGCGGCGCCGAGATCGCCCTGCGGGCAGGGTCGCGGAAGCGCAAGAAGAAGGGGTAGGGGCGTCCAATGACCGAATGGACGCAATCAGAGCTCAACAGCCTCAACCGCATCCTCGCCAATCTTTACCCGATGATCAGCGACGGCGTGCGCGTCGCCAAGGGCGTCGGGCTGTCGACGGCACAGATCGCCTTCGACAACAAGGCGATCAACAACTGGTTCGCCATTGTCCAACGCGCAAAACAGGAGACAAAAGCCGACGATCTCGTCGCTTTCGCCCTGGATGAGAATCCCGGCGACCAGGCATTGCTTCAGGCAAAGCAGCATGCTCCGCCACCGCCGGTCGAAGGACCTCCCACCGCCAATTGGAGCGGCGCGACGGCGCCGGCACAGCTTGAAAAAATCCTCGGCGACAAGAGCACACTGGTGCCGATCAGCTATCTCGAGCTCGGCCTTGTCAGAGCAAGATCGGTGGTGCGGATCAAGCGTGCGGATGGCAGTTCCGGCACCGGGTTCATGACCACCGGCGGGATCCTGATCACCAACAACCATGTTCTGCCTGACGACGCTTCATTGGTGGGTACGGTGGTCCAGTTCAACTATCAGCGCACAATTGCCGGGCTCGACGCGCCGCTCGACCAGTTCGACATCGACACTGCCGTGCCTCTTCGCACCTCCAAGGACAATGACTGGTCAGCCGTCCGCATCAAGGGCGATGCTTCCAAATGGGGCGAGTTGGAATTGAAACCGATGACCGTCAAGGTCGGCGACCATGTCAACATCATCCAGCATCCCGGCGGCGCGCAAAAGCAGATTTCATTCGTCGCCAATGTCGTGGCCTTCGCCGGCGGCGGCCGCGTCCAGTATCTGACCGACACGCTACCGGGCTCGTCAGGCTCGCCGGTCTTCGACACCGATTGGAACCTGATTGCGCTGCATCACAGCGGCGGCTGGCTCACCGAGCCCAACGCGGCCAGCAAGAGCACATACTATCGCAACGAGGGTATCGCGATCGAAAGCATCATCCAGGATCTCGCGGCCAAGCCTGTTCTGGTTGAAGACGGATGACGTAGCGAGATGCGCGACGATTTGAGACTATGCCATGTGAATTCTTTCGGATGTAACGGACTATAAGGCCACACCGAACGCCAGGGGAGTTCAGAGATCAGCGCCTATTTCGACCTCAGGCTTCAACTGGCTGATCTCTACCCATTGCCTCCCGATTGGTTGCAGGTAACCAAGCAGGCTGGGATCGTCGCAGGCGCCATCAACCTCCAGGGGGCGGCGCTTACAGTTTGGTTCAACATCCTCGACTATGCGCAAGCAAAGAAGCTGTCGCAGCCGCTGGTGAACATTGTCGTTCAGCAAAATCCGCAATGCGCCGCAATATGCAAAGCGTATCTGGATGAACTCGCAGCGGGCGAGAAACCGACGCCTGAACTGCCGGGCCTGACCACCGACGATCGGGTCAATACCGCGGTTGCCGGCTTCGACGCCGTCAACCAGCAGCCCAAGGACATCCAGGCCGTGCTCGCCGCCGGCGATGGGCTCACCGCAGTTACCAGCCAGATCGATGTTCTTGCGACTTACAAGAACCTGCATGATGGCCTGCAGAGCTTTCAATATGGCATCGGCAGCTTCCAGAGCCTCATGATCGCCGGGCGGGACATGGGCGCGGATTTGAACCAAGTCCGCGTCCTGCGCAAATTCCTGAACCAGTTGAGACTCTTCTGTGCATCCGCCGGCGACAAGGTCACGGTATTGCCCCCCGGGCCGGCGCTTCGCGACATCGAGCAGGCATGGCTCGACGACCTCGGACAGGCCGCGACGAAACTGCAGGGCGCTATTCCCGACACATCGGCTGACGCTTACGACGCCTTGCTGGATGTGCGTACCGTGCTGCGCGTCGTACCCTCGCGGCTGAACCAGCAGATCTTCGTCACCGCCAAGAACTTGCCTTTCGGCATCCTGGCAACGGGGCTCGAAACAATAGCCGGCAAACTTCAGGCCGACGAGCCGTCGGTATCGGCGATCAAAGCCGCGCATGACGCAATCAAGGTACTGTCCTCGACCATCTATGCGCGGGTCGTCGAGCACAAGCTCTGGCAGGACATCGATAACAAGCTGGCCAGCCTCACCGATATGATCGAGCCGATAGAAGGGGGTGCCGCGGCGGACAAATCGTTGCCGTTCCAGTTCTCGCCGCTGTGGCGAAACCTGGAAGTGAAGGTTCGGGTCCTTGCCGATCTCGACCCCAATGGCGTGTGGCGGTCCACGCTCGCGACCTACTCCACCGACGTCAACGACCAGCTGACGCGCGAGACCATCGACACCGCCTTCATTCTTGCCTTCGAAGCCTATCGGGACGAGGCCCAGCAACGCTTCGTCCAGGTCGATCTGGCGCTGAAAACGGAATGCGCCTCGATCGTCCGCGTCAGCAAGCCTTTGCACAAGATCATTGAGGACCTGGGGCCATGAGCGATCGAGCAGCGACAGGCACTGAAGCCGTAACCTCCGCCGATGGAGATTTTGACTCGCTGAGCGACATCCGGGTCGCGCATCTCGAGCTGATGCGGATCGCCAGCAGCAACGAAGCCGTCGATCCCTCGATGAAGCGCAGCGATCAGGCCGGCGCCGAGGTGGCGGACGCCAATGCCGACAACACGGTTCCCAATGCGCAAACCATCCGCGCCTTCCTGGCACAGGCGCGGCGCGCGGGCAGCACCATCGAGCGCGAATCCGACCGCCGCGCGGCGCAGCGCATCCTCGACTATTGGTCGGCCGAACTGGTCACGCGCCCCGGCATCACCTCAGCCGATGTCAGCCCGGCGCGCCTTGCGGCTTTCGCGGGTGGCGGCCTCGAAACAGCTGAGCCAATCGCCGTTGCGGCTGGGGAGGAGGCCGCATCGCATGAAATCACCAATTCCGGAGAAGTCGCCATTGCCGTTCCTGAATCGGCCACTGTCACAACCAAATATGGTTCCGAATCCGGCGACGGCTTCGCATCGGACGACGAACTGAGTTCGGACGAGCTGACCGAGCGCTTTCACATCCGCGTGGCCGCCCAGGCCCGGCAATGGAAGAACACCGGCTACCCCGGCTATCTCCTGCGTGGCGAAGCGCTAAAGGAGGCGTCGGAGCTTCCACAGGGTCCTGACATTGCCGAGTTCGTCGAGGCAAGCGCCAAGGCGGAGACGGACAGCCAGAAGCAGCGCGATCGCAGCAAGAACATATTGATCGCGCTGTTTGCCATCCTGGCGGCGATCCTCGCCGGAACCACCTATTTTGCTTTTAAACAGAGAAATGATGCGGTCGCCTTGGGCTTAGCTGCTTCGGCTAAGGCGGAAGAGATTACGGAGCTAAACGCAAAACTCGCAGCTTCCCTTGAGCAGGAAGCAAGCGCACGCAAAGATGCCGAAGCCGCTCTTGTTCTTGCCAAGAAGAAGGCGGACGACGCCGGCAAGACGATCGCAGAGCAGCAAGCCACTCAGACCACCTTGCGGTCGGCGATCGTGTTTTTGGCCGATCAGGTCAACGGCGGCCGCATGGCCCTGGATGAGTTGACGTCCGATTTGCGGCCGGCGGTGCTTCTCGAACTGGCTGACCGGGTCAAAAGCGGCCAAGTCAAGCTCAATGAGTTGCCGGAGGCGCTGCGGGGCGCGCTGAAGCCGCTGCTCGGCAAGGATACCGACAAGCAGCCCAATAGTCTTACGGGATACAACGTCGATTTTATCCAGGCCAACATTGGCTTGCCCAGATTGACCGGCGATTTGGCAGGCGATGTCTCGGCGACACCGCTGGACTACATCAACTACTCGCTGGTCATGGGCCGAAGCCACCGCATGGCCATTTATTCCGCGGTCAATCTGGACCGCTCGCAAAGGATGACCTTGCAGGTCACCGGCGGCGGATTGAGGTACGACAACAGGCTGTTGCACGACTTGCAGCCGGACCGCGCCTGGTACCTCAGGCCCGACCGGCGCTGGCTGCCGGCGCGGTTGGCCAATGCCAACGACATCGCCTGGGGTCCCGAATTTTCCGGCGATCCGGCAACGGCGGCGCTCAAACTGGCCCGGTACACCTATGTGCTGCCCAACACGATGCCGCAGTCCAGCGCTTTCTACGAAACCAGGTGGGCGCTACTCGAAAACTGGGTCCGCGCACGACACAATCCGCTGGCCAATAGGGTGACCATCTTCAGCGGCACCGTCTTCAAGCCCACCAGCCACCCGATCGATGACGTGCCGGTCCCCAATGCCTATTGGAAACTCGCCGTCTCGTCCGTACCGGCTGCCGTGAAGGGGGAGGCGATGGGGCCGGAATTCGTCGTCGATGCGTTCCTCATTCCGGGCGACGCCACGGGCGCGTTCGACGTCGAGCAGTATCGGCTTCCGGTTGCCGAGCTTGAAAAACGCACGAACCTGAACTTCGGCACCCTCATCGAATGGACGGATTCGATGAAGAATCCCGGCCCGAATGGAACCGTGGCCGACGAACTGGCAGGGCACGTCAAGCAGCCCGACGGCCCCAACGAAGCGCTGCGCGGCGAACTGGCCGTGGTCCTCGGCAATCGGAACCTCCCAGTATCCGAACGGCGCAAGATCTTGGCGGCGCTTGTCGAAATGGCGGGCCTGCAAAGCATGACCGGGCTGACCCCGGCCGCGCGCTTCAACGTCCTTCAGGCCTTGCTGGTGGTTCCGCCCGAATTGTGGAGCCGCCCTGACTGGCTGCCTGTGTTCGCCGGCGCACGTCGGGCCGTCGCCGATCTCGAAACATCGGCGGCCGGCGGTCAGACCATCATCGACGAACAGGATCGCGAGGCGCTCGGTATATTGAGGGATCGGCTGAGTATGCAGAAGAGTGCGCAGAACGTCTACGTCGAGTTCTTCGGCATGGCGCAGGAGGACGTCCAGGCGCTCTCCGCCAAGTTGCGCGCATTGGGCTGGGTCATGTCCGGCGAAGAACAGGTGAAAAGCGCGGCAGGCAAGAACCAGGTTCTCTACAGCCCCAACGTCGACGTCGCACACGACGCTGCCGAGCTTTTGGCCGCCGACCTCGCCGCGGCCGGCCAACCAGTGACCGTCCGGGCATCGCCCTTGATTGGCGGCAGGATGCTGATGATCTTTATCGGGCCATAGGGCAGCGAAAGCCGAACGACGATGGTGCGCAAAAAAGCCGCGATGCCGCTGCTGACTGTGACGGTCGCACCATGCGTTGGTTCACTTCGGGGGTTTTCCATGCGCACGCGTCACGCCGTCATGCTCGCAATTTCCGTGCTTTCCGTTCCTGTCGTCTCCATGCCGCTTGACAAGGCACGCGCCCTGGAGCCCGAAAAATACACGGTCTATTGCGCCGACGACCACATCGAGGTCTCGTTCTGGGATCTCGAGCAGATGAAGGTGCGGAACGGCTCCGATGTCTGCCAGTTCCAGAGCTATACGAGCTACTCGAGCGCCCTGAACTTTGCCCAGAAGAATTTGGGGGGGGAGGGGGCGACCTGTAGCTGTTAGCGCGGCTGGAGTGCGACGTCCAAGGGAAAGAAAAATGGTGGGCGATGCAGGGATTGAACCTGCGACCCCACCCGTGTGAAGGGTGTGCTCTCCCGCTGAGCTAATCGCCCGCTCGTTGCCCGAAGGCCAAGCGAGCCGCGATATAAGGGAGGCAGGGTTGTGAAGTCAAGGCAATGCGCCTGCCTTCTCAGGGCAATCGGGTGAGTTAACACGTGACATATGGCGCCAGTGCTGAATCTGTGAGTCCCCAATTGATTCGATTGGG